>JAQBNO010000001.1 GCA_028288485.1 Segetibacter sp. | reverse complement strand
TGCCGTAGGTTGTTCCTGTGCTGGTCGTGGCATAAGCGCGAACGTAGTAGGTTGTCCCCGCCGTCAGGCTGGTCAGCGCAGCCGTGAAGTTGCCGGTGCCAGTGCCATTGTTCGTTTTGCTGTTGTTGGTGGTTGGGTTTTGGGATGTGCTCCAGCAAATACCCCGGGCCGTGACCGTGCCCGTACCGCCGATGCTGCCGGTCACCGAAGCCGTAGTGGCCGTAATGCTGGCGGCACTACCTGTGGTGATGGTCAAGGTAGGTGCACTGGTCGTTAGTGTAGTAAAGCTTACTTCATTGCCGTACGTTGTTCCGCTGCTGGTTGTGGCGTAAGCGCGAACGTAGTAGGCTGTCCCAGCCGTCAGGCCAGTCAGCGCGGCAGTGAAGTTGCCTGTGCCAGCGCCATCGTTCGTTTTGCTGTTGTTGGTGGTGGGGTTTTGGGAGGTGCTCCAGCAGATACCCCTGGTCGTGACCGTGCCCGTACCGCCGATGCTGCCCGATACAGAAGCCGTAGTGGCCGTAACGCTGGCGGCACTACCTGTGGTGATGGTCAGGGCAGGCGCATTGGTGGTCTGCGCAATGAAGCTCACTTCATTGCCATACGTTGTTCCTGTGCTGGTTGTGGCATAAGCTCGAACATAGTAAGTTGTGCCACTTGTCAGCCCCGTTAGCGCAGCCGTGAAGTTGCCTGTGCCTGTGCCATTGTTCGTTTTGCTGTTGTTGGTAGTGGGGTTTTGCGATGTGCTCCAGCACACACCTCTGGCCGTGACCGTGCCCGTACCGCTGAGGCTGCCCGTCACCGAAGCCGTAGTGGCCGTAACGCTGGTGGCACTACCTGTAGTGATGGCCAGGGCAGGTACATTGGTCAGCGTCGTAAAATTTATTTCATTACTATAAGTGGTTTGTCCTTTATCATCTGTACAATAAGCCCTTACGTAGTATGTTGTAGCAGGCTGCAAGCCCGTAATGCTACCCTTGATAGAACTTGAACCCGTGCCCTCTTTGGTTACATTATTATTGATAGTAGGCGAGGATTGTGTATTCCAGCATACTCCCTTTTCTGCAATTGAAATACTTCCTTGTACCGCTATCTCTGCTTCAACAGAGGTTGCAGATGCACTTACATCAAATGCCTCTTTTGCAGTTATTGTAATCGTATTTTGCAATGTCTGTGTCTCATCTTCTTTTTGACATCCAATGATGATTGAGAAAAAAACAAGAAGGCAGCAAGCAGTTAGAGACATTCGTTGGATGGTCATGGTTCTGTATGTCAATTATTGGTGAAAAGATTAAAAATTTATTCCGATGATTAAAAGAGTTGCTTCCGGCTCAACTAAAGCTGAAAGCGATATGCTGCCGATTGCTTTACTCCCATAGAAAAAAGTGGGACAGGCCATCCCGTTCCACTATTAGCAATACTATTTGTTTGGGTAGTTTTTTAGCGTTTACCTACAAAAACAAGATCAGAAATTGAGAGCTTCTGATTCTTTAAATTGGGGATTGTAAGGTTTGCAATGGTGGTAATCAGGGCTGTTCAAAAAAATGTCATCCAAACAGTTTCCAAATAACTTGTAGCAACTCTTTACCACCTTCAGAAAGAGTATAAAAAAATCCATCTCCCCAACTATATTCCTGCTCTGACGCTAAAAGGAGCCATGCATTTATAGCACCATTAAAATCGATTTGAAATGTAGAAATATACTGTTTAATTATTTGCTTCCTAAACGGGTTGAGAAGTCACTTATTACATTCTGGTACTTTCTCAGTACCCTGTCCCATTCTTTAAATTGTTCATCACCCTTTACACTTGTTCCTGCTACTCCGGAGGCTTCGCTAACCTGTTTTACTTTATAGGTCAAAGGATTAGAGTTTCCCAGCTTTATTATTAACCTGGTTCTTATTGTATTTTGTTCAAATGTTTGAACGCTCCAGGCTGTTCGTAAATAAGAAGTTTCTTTATCACTAACTTCAATAGCATCGAAATAATCAGTAACAATTTGCGTAGTTAATTTCCAGGCATCTGTAACGTTTAATTTCGGATTTACTGCAATTGCAAAATCCACGTTTGCCTGATCGGTTTTGATGGATGCTTCAACTGCATCATCTTTTTTTAGCTCAAAATATTGTTTCTTTGGAGGAGTAGTACTTCCTTTTTTATTACAATAGATCTGGTCGTATTTCAAGAATCCGATCTTTTGTATTTTGACGTTCACGCAGGCGTCTTTTGGTACTTTAATTTTCAAAGTGCCCGTTCCCAAATTTTGTCCATCAACAATAATCTGTGCGTCAGGCTCCGATGCGCTTATTATTACCGTTTGCGCATTGCACAATGATATAGACAATAATGCAACTAGTGTAATCCAGGTTTTTTTCATTTTGTATGTTTTTTATGTTCGGTTGATTGCTTAGTTATTCGCGTTATACCTTATTATGTTCCAATTATTATTTTTTCGAGCCCAGCTCCACGCACGCTCTTTTTCATTTACAAGTTCACGATCATATTTCCACATCTTTTTGCCTAAGAATTCCATGATAGTAGACATAAAATACAGTGCTATATCAAGCGTTAAAATAAAAGAAAATGGTACGCATCTTTTCAACATCACTTAGTGAAAGAAAACCAGATCCATCGTGGTTATATAATCATTTTAAAATCATTATATAAAACTTCCAATTGAACTGTTGGTGATTACAATGAAATACGGTTCTGTAAAAATTTCGGTACTGCTTCAACGAACAACGGCAGTGAAAGAAATAGAGGTAACTTTTTTTCCCGTGTGATTTAGGAGGATTGGTTAATTCTTATGCAAAGATTGAAAATCGCTTTGAGCAAATCAATAGCATATTTCTGTGATTTTTTGTAAAGCCAAACCTGCTAGGCAGTAAGAAGAACCAAAGCAATGAGGATGCCTCCCGTACCAGACGCTACTACCAAAACATTGTAAATAATTTGTACGTTGCTGCAGCTATTGGATACAGAAAAAAAATTACTTCTACCTAAACCTTGCAGAAATTTCAGAGCGGAAATGTAGGTTCAATTTTTATAGATGTTTTTATCCCGGGGGTATTTCATTTTTATAAGAAAGGCTGCGGCATATTCATGATCGTATTCATAGTTTCCTTGAATGCTTCTTAAAGTTGCCGGGTAAAATTTATCTAAAGCCGTAACTCTAAAAGAGCTAATCGTTCTGCATAATTTTCTTCTTTAAAAAAGATTGTAAATATGACCGGTATTCTTATCAAAGCAGTCGAGAAATAGCCACCTATCGTGCAGACGCAGTATAACTCTAATGTTATCATCTTTAAAAGCGTACGAACTAAAAACTGAAATAGTTCGTGCACTAAAAAATAAATCTGAAGTGTAAACTATTTCAAGTTAACTTATTTGATATTGCTTATTTGGTGATAGTAACCACAAGATTAGAAAAATAATAGCCGGAGTTATAATTATACAACATTACTGTCCATTTACCTTGTCGTGGACCAACAAATACACACGAATCTCGTTGCCTGTTATTGCTCAAGCTCGCAGCTTTTGCAGTCCATCCACCTGCTGTATGCGGATCATCCTTACTCACCGGCTTAGTCAAACCTTCGTTTACAAACAAATCTGTTTCGTTCCATGTAGCGTCAGGTGCAGTCTCTTTGGTCAATACTTTCATTGATTTAACTCCTGCAGGCACATCAAAAGTGCGGTATTGCCTGTCCTTACGGTTGCCTGTTACTGTCTGATTGTATATTTCCGTAGTGCCGCCACCGGTTCCGGTTCCGCCAGTTCCCGTTCCGCCAGTTCCGGTTCCTGAAGTTGTACCGCTTGATGACAGGACGTTATTTACATAAACTTTAGGTGCATTATTTTGTATTACTACCTTAACTAAATTTGCCGCATCTTTTTTCGTAAACATTGATTTAGAGATGCTACCGGAGTAAGAGGTTTTTGTTATTGTCCAGGCAGAATTAGTTAAACTGTATCTTTTATTATCGAATGAGAATGCTACGCTTGAGGGTAATTCAATTTTTATTTCCCGGGAAGCATCTTTTCCGTTAATAATCAAATTTTCGATTTGATTATAATTTGAACTGGTTTTGTCCAAATCTTCAGTTAAAGACTTTATAGGAATTAACTCATCTATTACATCACTGGCCAATTCATCGGCTTTTTCACATGATAAAAATATTATTGTATTTAGTAGTACAACAACCAGTAATGCTTTTGTAATTAACGATCTTTTCATGTTGTTATTTTTTTAGGATTTTACTTAAAAGTTTATTTTAATATTTTGTTTCCTCCCTCATTTTCAATCACTTTTTCTGGCAACTCCCTAAAGACTAAATCGACCGGTTGCCTGCGCGATAGATGCAAACGAAATAAGAAGAAATTGAAGAAGCAAAAAGATGGGTAGTAGTGTTTTTATCATGAGTAATTGCTCTTTAAAGATTATTTGTTTAAATAAAAAAATGATTGAGCTATCTATGATTTTTCCATATCGTATGTGTGTCTTTGGAATTATTTTCACGATAAGTTAAATTGCGAAAAGAACGTATTTCATTATTGTTGACCCTGCAAGTTTTCGGTTCTTTTAATTTAAAAACTAACCCATAATGATATTCCAGCTCTTACACCCGCTAAGGCCTAGCCAGTTTACGTGATGCTCCGTTTGAATTTACATTCACTGTTAAGTGTTAGAGAGCCATCATGCAAAACTGTGTAAGCGGGCCCTAAGAACGCGCTGCCCCACCGGGGAATTCCGACTGCAAAGCATCGACGATGAGAGCCTCTGCAGGACATAAAAAGAAATTTTAGAAAATAATATTAGAGCTTACTTAACATAACTATGCCGATACACAAAATTGGTGACAGGATAGCTTAAAGGGTTAGCTTCATTCAATAGATGCCCGGGATTAGTGAAAGATGTTGTGATCAGATATTGATTGTTTATTTTATGTATGGTCCATCCCGCTGAAAAGGTATGACCATTTGGCCAACTGGGATCGTCATAAATTGTGTAAACAGCAGCACCGCCTGCTTTTAATTCACAGTATAACTTGCTGTTAGGTCCATTCCCAACAAAACCATTTACTGTGTATTTTCCAATTGCAGAAGCCTGGTAAATGGAGGTGGAGTCGATGGCAGGTTTAAATAAACAAGCTATATCTTGAGTAAACTCTTTACCATCCAACTTTCTTACATATGCTGTTTTTAGTGTAAAATTTATATCGGTTGTTGCGGTTGAGCTAATCTTTACCTTTCTGTTTTTCCCAGACACACTGGTAGTTACATTAATCCTGCTATCACTTACTCCTTTTACCAGGATATTTGTTCCTATAACAGACAATACTATTTTACCTTGTCCCTGCTTTCCAATTAACCCCAAATAGGAGGGATAGCTTCCTTTAAGTTTCTCTGTTTTGTCAGCTACCTTATTGTACAAATTTTTAAGTTCCTGGTCTTTTATTTTCAGGTCATTGTCTCCTGAAATAGCAGCAGATATGTTACTATTAATTCCGGCATCACCTGTTGCAATATTTCGAAAATTAACAGACATTGATAGTGCTCTTTCTGTGTTATTATTAAATACAACTGTTGCAGCCCTTTGTAATTCTGTACCCTCGATTGCCTCTGCAATCCCTGGTAAATTACCCACTTCTGCACCCCTTCTTGCTGATAGTTCCTTCAAAACAACATAAGCTGTCAATGAACCGAGAAAAATAATTGCGGTTATAGGATTTGGAGCATACAGAAATGCGCCACCACTAATTAATACTGCAGGAATTGTAGCTACACATCCATTAACGGTAAGAACAAACGCTTTAGCCTTGTCTACTAAAATGTCCCCGGCGTCTCGTTGAGCAGCAGAAGTTCTTGCCGTATACGGCTCAGGTAATGATGAAAAAGAGTAGGAAGAAGGATTAAGCATTTTGTTTTGTAAAACATAAGCCAGCAATTCTTTATCTGCTGGGGTTAGTTTACTCATTTGCACATCCCATTCTTCTTTTACCTGGTTTAAAAAAATCGTGCTTTCCTGCGAAGGCACATAGTTATTACCGACAACTGATTTGGTAATGGAGTCAATACTTCTATTTCTTTTATCTACAAATTCTTTGATGACAGCTTGTGCATCTGTAATGGGGGAATAATTTTTAACTGTCAGACTTAAAGTATTTGAGTTTTCTATACCTGGTATTGAAACGGAAATGTTGCCTGGAACAGCAGCAGGCATGAATAAAACATAAGAAGAATCTCCGTTTGCATATCCTTTTACTGAAATGCTGTTCACAACAATTTGTACTTCTTTCGCTGTTATTTTTTTATCCAGTCTTATCACCACTGCTTCACCAGGAACTACAGATGTTGTACTAAGTGTAAGGGTTGTCGGTTCAATTGGTGGTTTTACATCTTCAGGTTTTTTGCTACAACCAAATAAAAGAAAAAGACAAGGAATGAAGATTTTCATAAGTTAATTTTTAGATGCGATAGAAAATGTATTGTTGTGTTTTTGTTTGATAATGCTTCTGTACAGTTTTTTAAATTTTAATTAAAACCTAACCCCGAACGATATTCCCGCTCTTACGCCACCCGTGAGCCATCAAGTGTAAGTGCCCCGTTTGAATTTACAGTCACTGTTTATTTGTAAGCGGTATTTCCAAATCTTCTAACTGGTACGTAAAACATTTTATTCATCTCTTGTTAAGGGCTTACTTGCCACTGCGGTAAGATCTCAGGTGCGCGAGCGATAATGCGGGCCGGTTTCAGCGGTCGAGACAGATGTTCTTACCTAAGCCCATTATGCTCCAAACAAAACCCAGCTGTATTAGCGGTTAACTTTCCGGAAAGATTATACTGCTTGTGCACCTCCGGCGTTCTGGAAGTCGATTGTAAGGGCTGTAGTTCGAAAAACTTGGGTACTGGTAAAATAGTGCGATATAGAAACCCCGTCTATAACCTTTCTTACCCGACATAAAAACCAACTTCAGGTGTAAACACAAAGTTGTTGAGTCTGAAATCTTCAATTACTTTTTGATGTGCTCGTCGTCACCAGCTGCATTCAAAACCAGGTTTTTAAATGGCAAGGTCGTTGCAGGCAGAAGAATACATGTGGTAATAAAACTTGATCTTGCTTTCATGATGATGTTTTTGATTTATGTCAGGTTAGAATTTGTAACAAAATTGGCGGATCTATCCTTACCGGACAATAGCAGGTTTATGTGATATTTCTTATTCCTGCCGGTTAAGGCGAAAGCCAAATTTTAAGGCAAATAGGAGGGGAGATTTTTATTCTTTACGCTGCTATACTATTAAATTTTGGTTTCTATCTCACATAGTTAATAGCATATTTCTGTGATTTTTTTGGCGTAATGAAATGATGATGCAATGTAATAAGCTGAAGAATGGATGGATGAATTATGTACAAAAAGTACAAGAGATGCAACGCAAGAAACCTCAAGGGGCGGCCCCCAAACGGTACAAAATGAACTTCAGTGCGATCATTTATAGCTCAAGCCGGGTAGCTTCTTTATTGCAAGGGGACCCCACGCTTGTTCCTGAAACCGCTTCCTTGGTTTCAGCATGCCTTCGCCTGGCACCCAACCGCTGATGTCGCTTATGCAATAACTGTTGTGAGAAGCGAATATTATAACACCAATTCATAAAAACGCACACCAACTTTACTCTTTTGTTGCCACCAGCAATACAGACGAAAGGATTGCGACCCTTCGGCTTAGCTCGGTGTACCCTTCGGCTTCGCTCAGTGTACCCTTCGGCTTCGCTCAGGGTACATTGAGCGAAGCTCTATCAAAGAATTAAAAGTTGAACTGAGCGTAGCAACGATGATTCTTATAGTACAAAAAGCCGGTAACTAAAAAACATTAAAAATCAAGACAGCAAAAACGAGTTCATTAGCAGTAAAGAAGCTGGAAGAACCATCGCCCGGCTCCAAAAAACGATTGACTTAACAAGCTTGAATTTGCCGTCTTCAACGCAAATTCAAGCTTGTTTTTTTAAAGTACAGAAGGGTTACATTTGGCTACTTACGGTAGACTCCCTTATATGCAGCTCAATCGGCAAAACCCGTTTTTCAAAGTCTTTCGGCAGTCGTTTATTTTCTATTAATTGCAGCAATAACCCGGTGGCCACTTTCCCCATTTCAAATGCAGGTTGTTTTAACGTTGTAAGAGCGGGATTAAATAATTGGGGAGCACTGAAGTTACTGAACCCGGTAAGCGCAATATCGCCGGGAATTTTAATATTCCTCTTTTTCAACATAGCGAAACATTCAATTGTTATCCTG
>JAQBNO010000035.1 GCA_028288485.1 Segetibacter sp. | reverse complement strand
CGTCAGTTAAAACCACAGCCGAAGCCGAAGCTTGTATTGCATGGCCGGACGGGAAAGCAGGAAATGGAGGTTCAGGCCAAAAAGGAAGCCATTCAGAATTAATATTAGCTTTGATATAAGAAGACGGGCGCTCATTAAAATATTTGTATTTCGACTTCCAGCAATGAATGAAAGCGTCCGCTACAGCTAAACCAACCCGTGCATACGCTTCTGCAGATTTTATCAAAGAAGCGTGTGATTGTTTAACAGCGATCGTAACTAAATTGTAAGAATGACCAGGAGGAGAAAAAGTTTCTGATGGATCATCGCCCCACCATGCCGCAATTTCCATTTCTTCCTGTGTTAACGCTAAACCCCGTACATAAACTTCTTCGTATAACTTGTAATACGAAGAAGTTTTATCGGTAGAATACTTTTCAGCATTCGGGATGGGAAGTAAATGATCTTGTTCAAGAAATGAGCGATTATTACCCCAATAAGGATGAAGTGGCAATTTGCCTGGTGACTGGCCTTTTACCGGCGGCACCCAGAAGCTTGCACCAGCGGGAAATGAAAAGGATGAATCAAAATTGTTTTTAAATCCTTCAAAACCGCCATCGTTTTTCGACCAGTTGAATATTGCAAGAGCTACTTGTTTCCCAAAATCGATTGATCTATCTATTGTTGCAGACGAAGTGCCCGTTTTTTCTTTATCTAATATTTTTTTCGCTAACTGATCTATTTTATTGTGTTCGTTCTCTGAAGCGTTTTTATTTACAGGATAAAGAAGTTTCAATAACGTTTCCTGTCCCGAATTAAGGGCTACTTTCCAATTATATTCTGCACCACCTTCCCGAGAAGGCAAATTACTCAGCCCATTTAATTGGCCATATAAAGACTTCTTTGAAGAGTCGGAATGTACCACGCACTCATACATGCATAAGCCCATATAACCGAGGGATCTCGAAGAATAAGTGGGCGTATTACGATAAGAAGTTTTTATTACATCCAATGTTAGATCGCCCCACCTGGTAGCAATATTTGTTCCTCTTGAATAGTCGGTAATATCCTCCTGGAGGTCATTTTTTCTGCAGCCGAAGAGAAGGACAAAAATAATAAGTGTAAAATATGATTTCATGTTAAAGCTCCTTGAAAATGACGATGTATTGTAACGGGAGGAATAGGGACATTAATGATAACTAAAGCAACATTTGTAATTATTATCTTTCCCTCTCTGCATGTAAAATTGATAATATGCCTCTCTTTATTTCACCGCTTTTTGCCTGTTTATTTCACCGTCTTTTTCCCGGTTCAAGGTGTATTAAAAATGTGTGTGTAGAATTACCTATGGTTCGGATAACGGGTATTAAACAGACCGAACTGTCCCAGGTTCTTCTGGAAGCATTTACAGTGCTGATAATTTGGATGAGGCCTTAAGGAAGGATGGGAAACTGTTCTAATCATAAATAACAGACAAGGATGCTGAACGGGTGAGTATGAAAGATTTAAAATTAGGTGGTATCGAAACGATACGAACGTGCCGAGGAGCTACAGTAGCTATACAATAAAATAGGAAAAGCAATGCGGGTAATTGTTGAGTTTAGAGGATAAGCAAGAAGGAAATTAAATCGGACCATATCCGCAACCTCCCACTGACCGGTTCATGCAAGGGCCCGTAGCCGGCAATAAAAGGCGCGGGAAGGTATCAAAGGAATTTTTAGAGATGCGACACCAGCAGGTTTTTGAATATTGTTTGAATTAACACGAACGAAAATAAAATGGAGCAGGCCGTCAATGGTGTAGTTATAGACCTGGAAACAAGAAACCATCGGGAAAGGGTTACTAAACAAAAGCTAGAACATTGTTTGAATAACAAATTAACAACTGCCTTTTTTCCTGACAATAAGCAAATCAATTATCTAAAACAGAGGAAGAATTAGTTATTAGGTTTGCCAGGCATCCTTGATCCTATCGTTTCTGGCCACTCAAAGAGGTTGTAACGTAGATCGATTTCTTAGATATTAATTGGTTGCTTAAGTAATATAGAAACCCCTTTTTAAAAAACCGAGAATAATAGTTTTTTTATCTATAAATATTTGCTTTTTATTACTATTGTACGTCTTTTAGTTAAGTATTTCGCTATATCCACTTTGCTCATACAAACACACTTAAAAAATTCATGTGGACGTGAAAAACAGCCCTTTGAAAAGTATTTACACTATAAAAACTATTAGCGTAATTGGGAGAAAAAAGAGAACACCCCTAATTTAAAATCTGAAAAGTATTAATAATTTGATATCGTTGATCCCGCTCAAGTAAGTAATCATGACTCATTGCGTAATTTATCTTCTTTGCCATTTAGCGTCTTTTTATAAAAGCAGCGTCTTTGCTTCATTTTCTTGTAACTAAAAAATTCGTTACTGTTTTTCGTGAATGGGTAGGCGAATGACAATCTCAGTACCGGCACCAATTTTACTGTTTAAATGGAAGTCGGCATTTATTAATTTGCACCGGCTTTCAATATTAGTAAGACCTGTGCCTGTCCCTGAAGAACTATAGGTTCTTGTATCAAAACCTATCCCATCATCCTTTACCAAAAGTTCTAAATGGTCATCATTACACCCTACGAATAAAGATATCGTTGATGCCTTGGCATGTTTTATTATATTATGAAGTGCCTCTTGTACAATTCTGAAGAGGATTAATTCTACCTGTGGATTGAGATTATTTGGTAGATTTTCACAGTTAAAATTAGTGTGTAACTGAGTAATCCTGTCAATTACCTGCATTTCCATTTCTATCGCTTTATTAAGACCTGCCTTGCTGATCGTATCGCTGTTCAATGTCTTAGAAATGTCTCGCAAGTCCTGTATCGCCTGCGCTAGAATTTGCTTAGTGTCATCTAGCTTATCTTTTATCTTGTCTGGCGAATCAATTTCAATAAGGTTTAGATTTAGTTTCACAAGGGTAAGCATCTGCCCGATATTGTCATGTATTTCCTGAGAGATCGTTTTGAATGTTTGCTCCTGAATTTCTAGCTTTGTTTGAAGTAGTTTATTCTCGAAAGAGATGTTCAATTGTTCTTTGTCCTTGATATATTTTAATTGCTTCCTCCTATATAACAACACAAGGTTTATAATACCCCCCGCAACTATAATAAGTAATAGGGATACAACAGCCAAGATCGAGACATTAGGTGACATCATTAGGTGTTTTGGTATACATATTTCTTAAATGACCAAAAAATGTAATTAGAGCACTGAACAAAAGAATAATATTTTGTGAGGCCCACATATCTCCTCTTTGTTCCGATGTTGCTTCCTTATAAAACAAAATAAATATAAAAGCTCCGAGGAAATAGAGTAAATAGCCGCAACTTAGCCAAAAATTAAAGTCGGCTAAAATATCATCCTCCGAAATATTATCCAACAAATAATAAAAATATAAGAAACAATACGCGACTAAGGTAATGAAAGCAATGGCGTATTGGTAGGTATTATATCGGGTAAAAAAATGTAATGAATCGATATTGAAATAAATAAAAGCTAACAGATTCACTCCTACTGATAATAAAATAAAAGTTTTCGTGGAGCGAAGAGGCAGGAGATGACTGTAATACCAGCCAAGAACAGATGGAGTAGCAAAAAATAGTAAATTATAGTTCCAGGTATTCTGGTCGGTCAGAATTATTCCTGATAATAGCATACAGACTGTCAGGAAATAAAAGACAAAAAGAACCCAGGAACCTGTATACCCAGCTTTTGCTCGCGACAAAAAAATGACAGTATAAAGCAGGTACCCTAAAGGTTCTAAATAATGAATTACGAAGACTCTCAATTAATGCTAATTTCACTGTTTTCGGCACTTGGTGCAAGGTTTAGGGCATACCGGATCATTTGATTTAGGTGCAGGTACGTTTGCAACAATATTTATCTCATATCCAGCCGGCTCATCATTATTATGAGTAACATGTAATTCTACAGTTGTTGCTCCCTGGTTTATAAATTGTTGGTAAGACTTGGTAATAGTGTCCAAAAAATTGTCTGTTTTAAGATCGATGATAATGATAGACTCAGTTGCCATGGCGTTATATTTTTTATTTAAAAAAGGTATTTTGGTTTTATTGGTTGATTTCTAACTAATCTTTATAATTTACTTCCATCATTTAAGATCACAGGTTTTACCGTTGTCCGTGTTCCTTCAATATAGTAAAAGACCTCACCTCGTCAATTGTAGTATGTCTTTGATGGTTCATCTGTCCTATTTACCCTTCTGTCTTGAGTGAAATTGCAACTCTGTCCCCACCCTTTACATGGCTGAAAGCCCTAACCGGATTGCTCAATTATTATAAAAAACGACATGACCAGTGATACTCGGTGAAAATCTGCACCACTTCACATCCTCATATGCAGGACTATCGTCCAGCTAATGTAATATCTATATAGATCCGTTCGGCCTCGATACATCCAACATCAAGTTCTACCTGGAATAATACTCCTGATCAGAAAAAATTATGGCTCTAATTGCTTTTTCCAGTTGCAAAACTCCTGCTATTCTTAAATAAGTACCCCCGTATTTTCCTCATTTTTCTCACCGTGTTTTTACCTTTTCTCGTCTAAAAATATAAAACCCAAGACTGGTACTTACATTACGATGTATAAGAATTTCCGGTATTCAAATAGCTGATCTTTTAAACTCATTATTACTAAAAACATAGCTTTTCCATCTGAATAGGCCAGAAACACTTAAGAAACGGGAGCGCAACTATTGCACGCAGTTTTAAAATTATTTAACTATGCAAAGTATTGGCTGGTGGAGAGGTAAAACAAGTGGCCAATCATTCAAAAATTTGCAAGTATTATTGTTATTGTCTTTTGTTTCGATCCATTAACTCGAGTAAGCTTAATTGCTCGTGTAATTAGTTTCTTCGCTTTCATAGATGTTAGTTCATTGTCGGAACAAATTAAAACCGTGAGATGATATTTGCAAGAATTACAGAACTTTTTTTATAACATTTTTAAAATATGTTTTATTACTCCAATATGTGACTTTTTTGTAACCCCGAATTTACACTTGAACTTTTCGAAAGTATATTCAAAAGATTTTACCGTCCTAATCCTGTGAAAAAGTTGTAGCAGCTACAGGAAAGTTCTGCAACAAGCAGTTATTTGCTGCTAACATTAACGCGGTTTCCTTTGGGGCCGGTGAGACCGACACAAGAGATGATAGAGTACTACAACAGCACTCCGGATAAAGCTTGCAGTAATGGCTTTTACATTCTGCAAAACCAATCCTTCGAATAGAAACAGTCCCCTCACTCCCTCCTCCCCAAAACCTCAAAAATCTGCAGCGGTTCACTCTTACCTTTTACCTTTATCGGTTCCCACGGTTTTACTTCTACCCATTCTTTTACTCTATCATATACTATCTCAGATATGAGAATGGTGTTTGGCTGATTTTGAGTAAGTGATTCTATTCTTTTGCCTGTATTAACTGTATCGCCTGTAATCGAGAATTCAATCTTGTTTTTCGAGCCTAGTGTTCCGGTAATTGCTTCGCCTGAATGAATGCCTAGACCTATCTTGATCTTGCCTTGGGCATAGGGCATACATACTTCGTTCAGGTCCTTCAATTTCTCGAGCATTTCCATGGCGCAGAAAACGGCATTTCGTTCGTACGGTGGGAAAGAATATGGTGGGCCAAAGGTGGCAAAGATTTCGTCACCAACATATTGGTTAACGAGGCCACTATATGCACTGATAACATCAGACATGATGGAATAATAACTTTGAAGAATTTGCACGACCTGGCGCGGAGGAAGGTTTTCTATAACGCTCATATATCCGCGGATATCACAAAATAGTACAGTCAGTTCTTTAATTTCTGCGTCGTCTACTTCTTCTTCTCCCTCACCCCTGAGATGTTTTGCAACAACTTCGTCGGGTACAAAGCGGGTGAATAAATTCAGGAGTTTAGTTTGCTCTTCCAGCTTTGTTTCCAGTTCCTGGATCAACCCGTTATTTAGTTCCTGTAGTTGCCGGTGTTGTTTCCGTAATTCCATTTGTGCAACGACCTGTTGGGCGAGTGTTTCCAGTATTTGCTTTTGCTCGTCGCTGAGTTGCCTTGGCTCTTTGTCAAGTACACATAACGTTCCTATTTTATACCCTTCCGGAGATTTTAGTGGTGCCCCGGCATAAAAACGTATTCCTGGTTCCCCGGTTACCAGCGGATGAGCAGTAAACCTTTCGTCGCGGGAAAGGTCCTGCACCTCCATCAGATCATCGCTGTGAATTGCATGGTTGCAAAAAGAAATATCCCTGGAAGTTCCATTTATCTCTACACCTTTTTTTGCTTTAAACCACTGGCGGTCAGAATCAATAAGGGTGATGAGAGAAATAGGCGTGCCGCAGATATACGATGCGATGTCAACTATTTTATCGTATGCTTCCTCATGCTCGGTATCCAGGATATTATACTGGTATAAGGCCTTCAGCCGTTCCTTTTCCTTTTTTAGCTCATCTATTGAGAGAATTTCTGCAACCATACGGGAAGACTTTCTAAAATTATACCAAGAACAATATAAGGACTCTGTTTACTTGCGGTAAACGGTGAAAATACTGGCTGGAATAACGATGGAAACCCGTTAAAAAGGTCTTAGACAAGTGCCTTTATTCGACTAAAACAAAGCCTATTAGCAGCACTACGGATGACGCCCCTTCGGCTTCGCTCAGGGCCCTTAAATGAGGCAGGAAGGGGAACAGCTACGTTCCAGTTACAACTACGCGTTGCAGATGAACGGAATGCGACGCAACAATGCTTAATACGTATTCTTCACCCTGTACCAATACTCGGTTTAAAATGCCTATCCGGGCATGATATTTTTCATTATCACTAACAGTTCTTAGTCCCGTATAACCAAATTTCCTTCTCATGATATTAGAGAATAAGACATCATTTGTATACATCTTTAATAAAGTCAAGTACGAACTGCTGGTTGTGTTCCTGGTAGGTGCAGTAACAAACATCCTCACAATTAAATTCAGCTATCTTTTACCGGAAATGCCTTTGTCGATACCCGCGTTATTGGGTACTGCAATTTCTATTTTATTGTCCTTTAAAATGAACCAGTCTTACGACCGCTGGTGGGAAGCCAGGAAAGTTTGGGGTGCTATTGTCAACGACTCAAGAACATTTGTGATTCAGTTGCAATCTTTCATTCCTCCTGCAGAGAATGAGAGAATTAAAAGAATGGCTTACAGGCAAATTGCGTGGTGTTATACGCTTGGAAATTCGCTGAGAGGTTTGGCAGCAACAGAAGGTTTAGAGCATTTAATTACGGCAAATGAACTCAGTGAAGTCTTAAAACATTCCAATAAACCGCTGGCAATTGTACAGTTAAACGCGAAAGAGCTAAAAGAATTTCGTATACACGATAAGCTCGAAACTTTTACTCATCTGCAACTCGACAATACACTTGTGCGTTTAGTTGATTCGATGGGTAAGGCAGAAAGAATTAATACAACGGTATTTCCTTCTACCTACAGGCAGTTTCTTCATTATGCCGTTTATCTTTTTGTGATCACACTTTCTATTTCACTTAAACAGGTAAATATGGTCTTCGAAATCCCGCTATTGCTTGCAATAGCGGCTGCATTTTTTCTTATCGAGAAAAGTGCATATCACTTGCAAAATCCTTTCAGAAACCGTCCCAGCGACATACCTGTTACTGCAATTGCAAGAACAATAGAAATTAACATAAGGCAGCTTTTGGGTGAAGGAGATGTTCCGGAACCCATAAAGCCGCAGGGGTTTTATATACTATAAGATTGTACCCTTACTTTTCAGTCAGCAGGCTTCTTTGAATTAGAATTAAACAAGGGGCCGATACAAGCACTGCCGCTGAACGGATTGCAGAAACGAACCTTTTCAGGGTAGGTTTTATTTTGTTGAGCTTTTACCAACATTAAAAGGAGCTGTATCTCTAATTGTCTATTTCGTCGGGTTGTAATTAATAGGAATTTTTTCCCTGCCTATAACGTAGCCGACTTTTAAGTTGACGGAAAAAAAGGAGTCGTTGTTGTTGGCATTTCCTCTTTCGGCGTTTGTATAATTCAACTGGGGCTTGAGCTCTTTGTAGCGGTGGGATAAACTTTTCTGAAGATCGGTTGAAAAAACTGAAAGATCGGGGTAGGTAGTGCTGGCATCGTCGATGTAATCGGTATTCGTGAATCGAAATAATCCTTCCAGCCGTACGTTAAACTTCGCATTCCATTCATATTTTACTCCAAATCCAACGGGGAGAGCTACTGCTAATGATTTATACGGTTCTCTTGCCGGGTACTGTGTTGTACTCTGTCCTTCGGTATTCATCGAACGAAGATCGATCCATTCACCTTTGTACAGAGTTTGAGGATTAAAAGTAAAAGCAGCCACACCAGCCATTACATATGGTGAAAACAAAGGCAGCGTTTCGTTGTTCATTAGAATGAGGGGATGAACTGCAGCAGTTAATGACAGTTCGGTCATCTTGCTTTTGTAATTAAGATTTCTTGTTCTCACATTCTGGGCGTTACTGTTGGCATCGTTGCCGGCAATGGCGCCTTTGGTAAACTCAATGCGACCTTCTACAACACCTTTGTATAGAATGCTTACATACCCGCTATAATTTAATTTCAACGATTTAAAATCGTAATAACCGGGAGACAAGGGGCTACCTTTCCTTCCACCTACATCAGTTAACCCATTCATAAATCCAACCGAAGCACCTGCTTCATATAAAATATCAGCATCGTAATATTTACTGTCGTAAAAATATGACTGCGCAAATATGCCAGATGATAAAAACACGAAAAATAATATGAAAGAAAAATGTTTTGTCATTGTTTATTTTCAACTTCCCGAAAATAAGATAAAATAATCTACAGCAATAGCAAAAAGACCTTTATACCTGCAGCATGTTTACGGTCATTCTTTCTTTGCCTGAAATAGTCGAAAAAAAGATCAATATTTTTGGGTTTATCAAAATGCTTAACGGGATGAGAACTGGTTATATTGTTATCGTTTTAAAGATTATGACGTATTTAAAGAACAATAGCATTTAAAGATTGACTTCCATTTGACAAATAATTTGTCGGCGTAAATACCCCAATTATCACGGTTTGCGCACGATGAAAAAAATACAAACGGCATCCGACACAACGTTGTGTTCTGCATTTCAAGGGCAGCAAATGGAAAGATGTGGCTAGGAACCGAAGTTGGCCTGAGCCTTTTTGGATTGCAATACAAAAGAGTTTATATCATTTCAAAATCATCCTAATGTACCAGGTACCCTAACATCTAATTCAGTCTATTCTATACTCCTGGAACAAACAGGGAATTTTTATGGGTATGCCTCCCATGAAAATATTAATTGCCGAAGAGAATGCAATCAACCAATAGTTAATTGTCGTAACACTCGCGAAGTTAGGATATGAATCCAAAACGGCGAACGATGCGCTGTTGGCGGTTAAAGAGTTAAAAAACAATCATTACGACCTTGTTTTATCGATATGCAAATGCCCAAATGGATCGCATTGAAGCCACTAATCATATAAGAACGCAAATGTCTGAACAACCAGTCCTTATCGCCTTAACCGCTAATGCACGGGAAGAAGACGGAGAAATTTGTATGAACGCCGGAATGGACGATTACATTAGTAAGCCGGTTGAATTGGACAAACTGGTCAGCAAGCTCGAGAAAGGGTACGATAAAATTTCCAATTTCGAATCCGAACAGGTAAACAGCTAGAAACAGTATCTCATCTTTATCTGTTCATCACTTCTAGATTGTTTAACTTATACTACACCTGCCATAATCGTTATATAGTTTTATTTGGTCACCAGCAGGTTAACTTGTTTCTACATCGTTGTGTCACTCACTTGTACTACTGTTTATAAATTCAGCTACCTTTTAGGTCGTAGGAAAAAATCGACATTAAAAGATCGGCCTATAACTACCAAGCCTTTCTTCATCCGTCCTTATAGAAAAGGCGTTAAGAAAATTAGCGGGACAGGCGTTAATAACTGCCAGGCAATCACTGAGACCGTGGAAAAAAAATAAAAATTACCGAAGTAAATGAAATAGATGTTACCCAAGTCAGGGTAGCGTTCTCTGTTTGTAAGTCCTACAAAAGCCCGAACATATTCTTCCGTTGTGACTTATTTGACCACTCATTTTTTATTTTACGGGTGTGGTCGATTTTCAATTCATTTTAGTCTGTCCCGTTAATTTTTAGCCTTTTCTATAAAGTCTTCATTTTTTTGTTTCTTTTTTTACAAAGAAATAAAGAAACAAAAAACACGATCAGTAAAACATGAGTAGTTACGCACTATTTGTAATAACTGCATCGAAAGAGCCAATAATTGATTAAGAAACCAGTCTTTCTTGTTTTTAAATTTCTATCTTCATCAAAAGCTTACATATGAAAATTACGTTTCCTTGCCTATCATTAGTGTTACTACTAATGCATGCTACAATTGATGTTTTTGCACAAGAAAAAAGTCAAATACGAGTTATCATGATTGGAGCCCACCCCGATGATTGCGACCAGGATGGTGGGGGCACTGCCATTATTTTTGCAAAAATGGGTTATGCTGTAAAGTTTGTTTCTGTAACTAATGGTGATGCGGGACATCAAACTATGAAAGGCACACCACTTGCCAAGCGCAGGTTTGCAGAAGCACAGGAAGCCGGTAAACGTTTCGGCGTTACTTACGATGTGCTTAATAACCATGACGGCGAATTATTGCCAACCCTTGAAGTGCGTTTACAGGTAATTAAAAAAATCAGGGAATGGAACGCCGATGTGGTTATTGCACCAAGGCCGAACGATTATCATCCCGACCATCGATATACCGGTGTGCTTGTGCAGGACGCGGCATATCTGGTGGCAGTACCTAATGTAGCGCCCGAAACGCCGGCATTAAAGAAGAACCCGGTTTTTTTATACTTCCAGGACGGCTTTCAAAAACCCAGTCCTTTTCGCCCCGATATCGCCATCGATATTACCGCCGTATACGCCCAGAAGGTACATGCGATGGATGCTCATGAATCACAAATGTATGAATGGTTGCCATGGATAGGTCATTACCTCGAACAGGTTCCGGCCAATAAAGGAGACCACGAAAAGTGGCTGGCAAAAACAAGAGCCGTACAAATAATTCCGGCCGTAAGGCAGTCTCTTGAAAAATGGTATGGAAAAGATAAGGCAGCAACGGTACAACACGCAGAAGCTTTTGAAATTTGTGAATATGGAGCTCAACCAAATGATGATGAAAAGAAAAGATTGTTTCCAATGCTGGCACAATGACCTGGATAATAGCTGACATTTCAACAAAGCAGCTACATTTAAAATCTTTATATTGTACACTCAATCAGTTAATAAGGATCTTTTATTGTTCGAATAGATCTCTTTAGCTAATGTCACTTACTCACACCTGGTTGTTATGGCAACTCTTATTGCCAAATTGTTCGAAAGGTAATTTAGCGGTGCATCTTTTAAAAACTTCTGCATTTACTTATGAGTAATAACACGTTCACCGTTGCTATACCTTTACCAATAATTAATAACCTATTTTTTATAAATCACGATGAAAGCCCTGCTGTTAATAGATATACAGAACGACTTCATACCCGGCGGCTCATTAGCAGTACCAGGCGCAGATGAGATAATTGCAATATGTAACGAACTACAACAAAAGTTTGAAGTGGTAGTTGCCACACAGGATTGGCACCCAAAAAATCATAAAAGCTTTGCAGCCAACCATACAGGAAAAAATGTATTTGAAGTAATGGACTTAAACGGCTTACCGCAGGTACTGTGGCCCAATCACTGCATACAGGGAAGCAGCGGAGCGGAATTTTCAAAAGAATTGAACATGAACAAGGTGGAAGCAATTTTTAGGAAAGGAACAGATCCTGAAATTGATAGTTACAGCGGGTTTTACGATAATGGCCATCGCAAAACAACAGCCCTCGCTGATTATCTTAAAGGCAAGAAGGTAACTGAAGTTTATATAGCCGGTCTTGCTGCCGATTATTGTGTTTACTATACAGCCAAAGACGCTATACAGGAAGGGTTCTCGACTTATATTGTTGAAGACGCGGTTCGTGCAATTGACCCGGAGGGATTTGAAAAAGCAAAAGAAGACATTATTAGTAAAGGAGGAAAGATCGTAAACAGCTCCGCTGTCGGATAAAATTTTCAATTAGGTCATTCATCTCGCCATTTCTTTTCTTAATACCGGGGATCGGTAAAACGTAAGAATGTAACACTATTACCCAAATGTCTTACTGGCACAAATTTTTAATCATTTCTCTATACGATAATAAAAATTAAAAATATGCCACTTAATAACGACACGCCGAAAGTTAGAAATAACCCTAATGAAAACAGGCCGAAAGATGAAGCTGTAATTGCAGCTCACGACCAGGCGGAAAAAGATATAGAGGATGATGCTGAGTTAACTATACACCCAAGACCTGAAGATGATTTGGATGAAGGCGAAATTGCAAGATTCGAAGACGGTAACGACGGCGTACAGGAAGAGCAGGATCCATTGGATGCCAAATAATTTATTTCTATTCTTCAAATAGTTACGTAGGCGTTTTTAAGACAATTTTCTTTAAAACTCCTACTTTTTTATTTCAAGCAGTAAACCGACACATCACTGCTGCATTTTTCTCACTCCTTCACTTTAAACACCCGGAATAAAAATACAAATGCGGGGATTACCAATATTAGCCCGACAATTAAAGCGATCAATAATTGTTTCAGGGTAGCAGCGGGTGCCTGGGTATTTAAAAAGGTAAGATGTTGCCCGTTTTGCACGTGTATCATCACCGGGTATTGAATGGCAAACCAGCCTATCAAAATAGCGGTAACCTGTATAGCTATGGACAGTCTCAAAAAGAAGTCGTTTCGGGTGTGTATAAAATGGAGAATAAGCGGTACAGAAACAGCAACAATGGCCATACATGCAATACTTAAAGGTGAATTGAAAAATTCGGGCATTAGATTATGCCCTTCCCATTGAGCGGCGAGAAAAACAAAAATCCCTGTGGTCATAGTGGCTGCCATCGATTTAATCGAAAGCCTTACATACATTTTTCGTTCGATTTTAGTTACGGCTTCAGAAATCAAAAAAACAGCAGCGATATATGCAAAAAGGCAGGTAGAAAAAACACCCATCATAAAACAAAATACATTCAGCCATGGCGCAATAAACATGTTATAAAAACCAACCGATTGGTCAAACGTTACCCGCCCCAGGATCATTGCACCAAGCGTAATACCAAGAAACATGGGCGTGATAAAACTGGAAGCTTTAAAAAGAAAGGAATAATACCGGTGACTTCGGCCGTGGCCTATATCGTAATGCCTGAAAGTAAATGCAGAACCACGGAAAATAATTCCGATTAAAACCAGCATCAGTGGAATGTGAAGCACCAGCGACAACGACGAATACACCAGTGGAAATGCAGTGAATAAAATTACGACGGCAAGTATCAGCCACACATGATTTGCTTCCCACACAGGCGCTATAGCCCTTGATATGGTTCTTTCTTCTCTCTTACCTGCAAAAGTTTCAATAATGCCTGCACCGAAATCTGCACCACCCAGAACGGTATATAAAACGAAAGAAGTCGCTAATATTAATATGATCAATACAAGCATTCAGTTAAGGTTTAGCGGTTTCATAAAATTGCGGCAGCGTATTGATCTGCCGCCGCATTAACCAGACCAGTATAAAAGTGAGCAGGACGTAAACGGCTGTAATGAGAAAAAATGAATATTGCAACCCAGGCATCGAAGACACCGCATCTTTTGTACGCATTACCCCATAAATTATCCACGGCTGGCGCCCTACTTCAGTAACCGTCCACCCGGCTTCTACAGCTATGAAGCCAAGCGGAGTAGTAAAAGCTATAAAAGTGAGCCACCACTTTTTAAACAAGATATGTTGCCATTTCCAGCTAAAAAGAAGGTACATGATACCTGCCATCGCCAACAAGGTTCCGCAGGCAACCATTATCTGAAAAGCGATATGCGGAATCAGTACAGGAGGCCGCTCGTCAACAGGAATTTGATCGAGGCCGGTAACTTCGGCATTAAAATCGCCGTGAGCAAGGAAGCTTAATAATTTAGGAACATGAATGGCATAATCGACCCTTTGCTCTTTATCGTTTGGTAGTCCTCCAATCACCAAACTTGCCGGCTTGCTTGTTTTATACAATGCTTCCATAGCGGCCATCTTGGCCGGTTGTCGCTTTGCAACATCTTTTGCAGAAAAGTCGCCACTGAAAGGTTGAAGAATAGCAGCAACAGCACCGAAAATTAAAGCAGTTCTTACGGCCTCGTGATGAAAAGTGTTCGCCCGGTTTTTAAGCAAGAGGTAAGCATGAACACCTGCTACTGCAAAACTGGTAGCTACAAAGGCAGCCAACACCATGTGGATCGACTGTGAGAGCCATGCATCGTTAAACATTGCCTTTACCGGATCTATATTTTCGGCTTTACCGTTTACCCAATCAAAACCTGTAGGACTGTTCATCCACGAGTTTGCCGCCACTACAAAAATTCCTGACAGCACACCTGATATCCCCACTACAACTCCTGACATCCAATGGACCCATTTGTTCAACCGGTTCCATCCGTATAGGAAAATGCCAAGAGCAATTGCTTCAACAAAAAATGCGGTTCCTTCCCATGAGAAAGGCATGCCTATAATCGGTCCTGCATGTTTCATAAACTCAGGCCACAACAACCCCAGTTCGAATGAAAGCACGGTGCCCGACACTGCACCTACAGCGAAAAAGATAGCTACGCCCTTGCTCCATGCTTTGGTAACATCCAGGTAAACCTGTTTGCCAGTACGTAACCAACGCCACTCAGAAAAGGCCATTAAAACCGGCATTGTCATACCAATGCACGAAAACACAATATGAAAGCCAAGCGACATAGCCATTTGCAGCCGCGCTGCTACAAGGTCATCCATCGGTAGAGGTTTAGAACAGTGCAAAGCTAAACAATCCTTCGGGGCAAGTGAGACGGACTAAAATATAGGGAGGAATTTTTTGGGTACCGGCAGTAGAACATTTTCAGCTCCTGTTGCGTCGCACACTGGAGCAGTTACAACTCTTAAAGTACAATGCCCTGCTATCACTGTAGAAAATGATTGTCGACTCAGCAATCATACTCCGAAATATGAAACTACGTTTTATAATGACTTCGGCACACAGCAATAATTACTGCATCACCAGGTACTTTTCCTGATTCACCTCTTCGATTGTCTCTAGTAACTTTTTCCCGTGGATAGGATCTCTTAATAAATATTGAGTTTCATCCATTGCTTCATCTGCACAAATAGGAACCGCAATTCTTCTCCCTTTGAACGTTGATTTTACAAAATCTTAAGTTTTGTTCAACTGGTCTGCCTTGAGTCGTATTAAAGTATCCATAAAAAAGCTTTGTTCAAATTTACCGACTACCCAATTATGACATGCAAAACATTTACAGTACAAGTGTGCGACGCAACGATGATTCCAGAAAAACAAATGCCGGTACCACAAAAAAGGTCTTTACGTAAGTTCGCGTATAATAATTTTTCGAAGGTTATTGCATGTCCCTATCTTTATAAAGATCAGGATATGTACCTCTATGACCGAAGAAAAAATAAAACCGTGGCAAGCAAGGCTTCAGGAAATCATTTATGAATCGAATACAGTTGCGGGAAAGGCATTTGATGTCAGCCTGCTGGTTGTGATTGTTGCAAGCATATTTATTGTTATGATGGACAGTGTACCATCGTGGCATAGCAGGTACGGGAAAGCTTTTTTCGTTTTAGAATGGGCATTTACTATTTTGTTTACCATTGAGTATTTACTCCGGTTAATTTGCATTAAGAAACCGATCCGTTATGTAACAAGCTTTCTGGGCATCATCGACTTGTTAGCTATTATCCCGTCTTATTTAAGCATATTTTTCCTGGGCGCCCATTCGCTACTTGTGTTTAGGGCTTTGCGACTATTGAGGATATTCAGAATCTTTAAGCTTACTCACTTTCTTTCTGAAATGCAGTTTTTAGACGTTGCTATAAGAGGAAGCTTAAGAAAAGTAAGCATCTTTATGCTGGTTGTGCTAACACTGGTTATTATACTCGGCTCTGTTATGTACCTTATCGAAAGTGGGGAAAATGGATTTTCAAGCATACCAGATAGTATTTACTGGGCAATTGTAACCATTACTACTGTCGGTTATGGAGATATTTCACCTGTCACTCCGTTGGGGAAATTTGTGGCAAGCATTATCATGTTACTGGGTTATGGAATAATTGCCGTACCAACAGGTATCGTAACAACTGAAATGGCATTAGCAGTAAGGAAGAAACAACAAAAAAACGAAGCGTGCCCGGGATGTGGAAGAGAGGGACATGACATGGATGCAAAACATTGCAAATATTGCGGGCATGAGATTTAGTTGCATTACTGCAGTTATAGCAGGAAACGGCAAATGAAAAAGTTACAGCAAAGAAAAAGCTCCTTTCGGAGCCTTTCTTACCATTTTATATTTAGTAAATTATTTCGTTTGTCTATATCGGCCAGCCGTTCAGAAGGGTCAATTTCCACTACTTTCAGATCGAAAATTTTCCGGCCGGTTGTAAAAGTGTAGGTAGGATGGGTCCAGCGCCATTCTTCATGTACCGTTCTTGAAATGGAATCTTCAGCTGGCTTTTGACCATACATAAGGCTGAGAGGAATATAATGGTTCTCTTTGCTGCTGTCTTTAAACGTTAATTGTACGTCTATTGGCATCGGCATCTCTCCTTTTCTCCTTACACGTATGTTTGTTTTCCCGTTCTCTTCCCATAAACTATCAATTGCATAATCTATCGTCTTTGTTGTATTTACCCAATACTCTTTGTACCAATCCAGCTCCATTCCACTTTCCTTTTCAGCAATCCTTACAAAATCGTTGGGATTAGGATGTTTGAAGCGCCACCGGCGGTAATACTCCTGCAATATTTGATCACGTACTTTCTCGCCTGTTATATAACCCAGTTGCGCCATAAACACAGCACCTTTGGAATAGGCATTTTGGGAATAAGCATAATTGGTACTGTAATGGTCGGCATGAGTAGTCATAGGCTCAGCAAAACCGCTTTTTACGAGGTTGTAATAACTTCTGTAACTACCCTCCTGCTCAAACGTTTTCTTTTGCCGCAACCGTGCGGTAACTCTTTCTGCTGCGTAAGTGGTAAAGCCCTCGTCCATCCACGGATACAAACTTTCGTTGGTACCCAACATACCCTGGTACCAACTATGCATCCATTCATGGATGGCAGTACCGATACCAGCATCTTTAATTAATGTCGCCATCGGATATTCCATTCCCCCGTCCCCACCCTGGATGAAAGTATAATTTTTGTAGGGATATGGGCCAAAAGCTTTAGCCATTATGGGATAGGCAAGTTCTACAGTATCTGCGAGCTTTTGAAAAGGCTCCCGGAAGCTATCAACATTTTTATAGACGATGTATAACAAAGGGCCGTTCTTAACCTGGCGCTTTATCATGGCATAGTTTGGGTCGGCTGCCCAAACAAAATCATGAACATTTTGTGCGACAAAATTCCAGGTGAGTGTGTTGCCCGATGGTCTTATAACTTTAACTCCGGTTTCTTCGTAACCAAAACCTATTTGATTAGCATTTTGCAAAGTTCCGGAAGCAGCAACGAGGTAACTATTGTCGATGTTTATTTTTACACTGTAATCGCCCCAAACGCCGTAAAATTCTCTTGCAATGTAGGGGTTAGCATTCCAGCCCTGGTAATCGTACTCCACCATTTTAGGATACCATTGCGCCATGCTGTACCGCACCCCTTGTATATTGTCTCTGCCGCTTCGGCGCACTTGTAAAGGCACCTGGGCTTCAAAGCTTACATCAAAACTCACTTTAGACTTTGGAAGGATTGGCCTGTCTAACACCACTTCCAAAATGGTTTCATGCTCTTTTAAAGTTTGACTTTTGCCATTCATGTTTACATAGGCCACCTTTTGGTAGCCTATTTCGTCAGGCTTTAAGTTGAGTATCCGGTCTTTCACTCGTGGATCCCAGTCACGCACTTCTTTACCATTTTTATCGGTACCCAAAATAACATTACCTAACTCACGGCTTCTTGCATCCATGCTGCTGTTGGGCTGAAAAGCGTTCCAGTAAGTGTGGAAGAAAACCCGGTGTAAGGTATCGGGAGAGTTATTGAAATAATCTATTTTTTCAATTCCGTTAAACCTGTTTGTTGCTACATTCATCTTTACGTCGATGTTGTAACTTATTCGTTGCTGCCACCTGTCGGGTTGTGCAAAACCTACATTATATACTATAGCCAGTACTACTACCAGTAATTTTTTCATGAACTCCCTTAACCTCTCGTTTGTTTAAATTATTATTTTACGACGATTGCATTGTCGCTGACCAACTGCCCGCTTTTCGAGAAAACCAGGTATTTCTTGCCGAAATCGCTTTTCTTAACCAAAAACTTGTATTCTGTTTTGTCTTTCTCCTCAACACGCGTTACTTCCTGCACCGGCAGGTCTGCGTACTTACTCTTTTTAAAACCGTCTTTCACGTCGGCAGGCACGCTATTATAGTCGTATTTGGTCTCGGTTTTCACCCATTCGCCCTTTGAAGAAAAAGTGGCCTTCATATCCTTCTCGCCTACTTTAAAATCTGCCTGGAACGAAGACAATTTGTCTCTCCATGAAACGCCCGTTGCTGTTGCATACTTTGCTTTGAAAGCATCGGTCACTTCTGCAGGAATTTTCCTAAACTGGGCACTTGCCGAAAACATTAGCAGCAATAAAACATAAGAGAAAATTAGTTTCTTAGACATAAACACTTTAATTATAATTTTAAAAATTAAGATAGTCCCTGTACAACAATCACAATTTCACCCTTCACATTTTTTTCGCGAAAGTGGGTGCAAACTTCATGCAAACTTCCCCGTTTATTTTCTTCGAACATCTTTGTTAACTCCCTGCTAACACAACAAGCCCTTTCTGCTCCAAAATACTCAATAAATTCTTCCAGCGTCTTTACCAGTCGCATTGGACTTTCATAAAAAACCATGGTTCTTTCTTCAACTGCCAGTTTTTTTAGCAAAGTTTGCCTGCCTTTTTTTAAGGGCAGAAACCCCTCAAATGTAAACCTGGTAATTGGAAGACCGCTGTTAACCAGGGCCGGGACGAAAGCTGTGGCCCCGGGGAGTGTTTCAACTCTTATATCATGTTTGGCACATTCCCTCACTAACAGAAAAGCAGGATCGGAGATTCCTGGTGTACCTGCATCGGTAATTAAGGCGAACGTTTTACCGGCAATTAGCTGGTCAGAAATGTGTTGAACAATCTTGTGTTCGTTGTGCTGGTGATAGGGAGAAATGGGTTTTGAAATACCGTAATGCTGCAAAAGCTTTGAAGAGGTTCGGGTATCTTCAGCAAGAATTACGTCGACACTTTTTAGAACTTCAAGAGAGCGAAGCGTAATATCTTTTAAGTTTCCCAAAGGTGTTGGAACAATGTAGAGCATCTTCTTAATTTGTTTTTTCTATTAGTTTGTACGCCACTTTTATCACTTCTGCAAATTTCGATTCGCCTGCTCTACTAAACCTTTTTAATATTTTTGATTGGTCAACAGTAAATGATTTGTGACATTTAATTACCGGGGTTTCGGGCAGAATTCCTACTTCCAGATCTTCATCTGTTAATGTTACTGAATAATCATCCTTAAAAAGATTGCTGGCAATTACACTAACTAATAAATCAGGAAAACCTTTATTATAGGTATTATTTGAAACTGCGAGTACCGGCCTCCTTTTAAAAGAAAATAAATCGGAGAAAGGAAAAGGCACCAATAAAACCTCCTTTTGATTATACATCATCCCATACGGATTTTTCCGGTGACCAACCGCTTTGTATAGATGCTTCTGTGAAACCGATTGTATCCTTACCTAAATAAAGCTCCATATTTCTCTTCATACAGAATTTCCACAAGTCGATTTAATTTCTTTAGCAGATCATTATCCTAAGTAAAGAAATCTCTTCCTTCATCAACTCATACTCCCTTATTGGTATTTGAATCGAATCGCTCCTACTTTCAAATTACGAATATTAAGGAACACCCTTTATGATCAAACTAAATAAAAAACCCGGTTGTGTAAATTTTTAAAATCAACTAATTAATCATCTCAATTTCATAAAACTCCATTACCGGATTGGCGAGCAGTTTTTTACTGGCTTCTTCGGCTACTTCTTTGGCAGCTTCCTCACTTTCAGCTTCAATTTGAAGGGTTATATGTTTACCAATTCTAACTTCTTCAACAGCTTTTAAACCAAGATTAAGTAATCCACCCAAAACCGCTTTACCCTGCGGATCGAGCAAATCTTTCAGCGGCATTACTTTAATCTGAACATTATAAGTCATGGATAATTTTTTTTGAAGGGCCAAAGGTAAAAGATGAAGAGAGAACCTGCAATTGAATTTATTTATTGTTCCAGCATTTGTTCTTTTATCCGCATCGTTCCCGCTAAAGGGGGACAAGTTGTGTGGGTCACAGCATCGCCACAAAGGCTGTTGAGCAATTTAAAACAGAAAATAAAATCCCACACTGGTAACCAAGCGAGAGTGAAATACCAGGACGGAAGTTAAGATGGCGTAGGCAACATCTTTATTAAAAAAATTAGGGGCACTTAACCAGGAACAATCACTAATTATTTCATCCTTTTTATTCCCGTGCTATTGCTTTGTAAATTTTGATTTATCAATGGCACCAGACCTGTCATAACAGTCATCCCCGAGTTTGGTAAAAGTGATGTGCTTACCTGTGATTAGAAACTTATATTTGCCGGGTGCGTCGTTACAACTGCTTTGACCAGATACTT
>JAQBNO010000199.1 GCA_028288485.1 Segetibacter sp. | reverse complement strand
TAAAAAGGGGGAAATAACCCTTTCCTTTTGCTTCCTTGTCTTTTAGTTTTGTTCCAGGTTGTTTTAGGGGGATTTTTAAAAGGCTCTCATTAATTGAGGGCCTTTTTGTTAATTTCACCATCTTATCCTTGGGCTAAAAAGCTTCTTCACCAGTTATCATTTTTTGCAATGGAGCGGCAATCTGCCAGATGTAAGGGGTTGGTTTTTCAGAGAAGATCGAAATTATCATGGTTTTAATACGAATATTGGTATTTATAATATTAATTCGAATACTTTTATTTCCCTTGATATTTCAACCCCGGGACCGGTTTATATGATCGAGCTTTATATAATTTGACTATCGCAATCATTATATTTATACCTGTTTCTTTTCCCCGGCCGCAGTATTAACGCTGCTAACCTAAAACTAACATTAAAAACGCTCAGGTTGGTATTCAACGATAAGCCTGTTATCTCTTCGTCTAAAGGAGGCTGAGTTATTCCGCGTGGCCCTCCTTTTTTTATTTACCAGCGATGTGGAATGATAATATGAGTGCGGAAGTTTTTGGTATAAGATGGATGTTACTGCAAACCAAATTGTTAAAAGAGATTTTTGGTAGCCGGCATTTGTTCGTTATGTAACTTAGGTTGCGTCGCACTCTTGTACTTTTTTGAATTATCGGAGCTTTGCCTTTGGTTGTTGTTTATTCAACTAATGAACTTTAATTTGCCCGGATTAAAACAAATTCCTTTGAACCGAAATAGAGCATTCGTCATTGCATTAGCCATATTCTCGTTGCTTGCCGGTTATTTGTTGGCCGGCATTTCTTTCGTTGGAAAAGCTGGGATTAGCATGATGTACACCGAATATCAATTTTTGAAAACCTGGTGGAAAGGCGGACTGCTTGTTTTTATTGTTTGGTTGATTTTATTCGTCTTCCAGTCTGTGGTTCGTAAAAGGGTAGGGCAATCACCCTCAAACGTTGTGGGCGGAGTTATGGCAATAATCGCAATTGCAGGATTGTTGTTGTCATACTCAGATTTTACCAACACCCTGTCACATCGCTGGTTGGGCACGAGGTTTCACCTGGGTGTTTATTTATTCTGGTTAGGGTGGATAGGAATACCGGTTTTCTTATTTTTTAATAAAACACCCGTCGCCGCGGGTATTCGGGAAAATGACAACGAAACAAAAAGCATTCTATGAATTGCATTTGCAAAATTTGGATAGCTGTAATTAGTGTAAAGTGCACTACTTCGTTAAAACCAGAAGGCAGATGAACCAGGCAGACCAGCAGGCAGCTATTGTTCAAACTTATCTGGTTAGAGTCACCTGTTTATTCTGGCTGGTTGCAAAATTAATTACGTGGAAACTGTGGCTTTCCGATCGCCTGTTCCCGCTTGTGCCGCCTTTTAATGCGCTATCACACGTTCCTGCACCGGTCCACGTTGCACTGCTGATAACCTCTTTAGCGTGTTTAATTATCCTGTTTGTAAAACCTGCTTCGAAACACTTGTTGATTGTTTTGTTCCTGGCTGAAATAGTATCGTGCCTGTTCGATCAAAGCAGGTGGCAGCCATGGGAGTACCAATACCTTTTTACTATTTTATTATTCATTGTTTTTCGAAATAGAACCGACCTGCTCCTGCCCGCTGTAGCATTTATTTTATTCACGACTTATTTTTTCAGCGGAATAAATAAACTTAATCCTGCCTTCATAGAAAGAATTTGGAGCAGGATGGTTTTAATACGTTTTTTCAAATTATCAGGTTCAACATCTCACATTCCCTTTTTGTATTACCTCGGTTATGCCATTCCTGTTTACGAGACGGCATGCGCTGTTGGATTACTATTTAAAAGAACTAAAAATGCGGCCGCTATTTTATTAATACTGATGCACCTTTTCAACCTGTTGTTGTTAGGACCCCTGGGCATCAATTACAATCCTTCTATCTGGCCCTGGAATGTAGGGATGATCTTTTTTCTTCAGTTTTTGTTTTTGTCTTCCCGCAGTTTCGATAGTAAAAAAATGGTGAGTAAATATCTTATTCCCGTTGTCATTTTCTGGGGAATAATGCCCGCATGCTACCTGTTTGGCCAGTGGGACGGGTTTCTTTCCTCCAGCCTTTATTCCGGAAATAACCGTGATATGGTGATATGCTTCGGTGATAGTAGCAATAATAATTATCCGGCGCAATTAAAACGCTATGTTAGCCGCAACGTAAACAGTGTATGCGGCGGCGGGAAATACATCTCTGTTACAAGATGGAGCATGAATGAATTGAAGGCTCCCGGATACCCTGAAAAAAGAGTCTTTTTGAGGTTACAAGATCTTTTGAACAAACGATACGGGGCCTACCATTTGAATTTTTATATTACCCAGGCCGGAGAGAATACTATGCCTGTAACTGAATAAGAGACGACGGCGATCTGATGGTCGCCCCAGCGTGTTGAGGTTCTATGGTTTTTCATAAATCGTCCTTCCTTTAACCATAGTCATCTTAATATTGATCTCCTTATCGAACACAACAATATCTGCATCTTTACCAGCAACCAATGCGCCTTTTTTATCTGAAACCTTCATTATCCTGGCGCGAGTGCTTGTAATCATTCTGACTGCATCAATGAAAGGCACATCTGCCATTTTTATCATCGTTCGTACAAGCCGGTCTGCTGTTACAACACTCCCGGCAAAAGAACTTCTGCCAGGCAACTTAGCTACGCCATCTTCAACAATTACTTTTAACCGGTTTAGTATATTCCCTGGTATGCTATCTCCTTCAGGCATGCCGCAGCCCGCATAGCATCGGTAATTAATGCAATACGGTCGGGGCCTTTGATTTTATATAACAGTTTTAAAAGAGGACCAGGCAAATGAACCCCGTCTGCAATGATCTCTACGTCCATTTCGTCTAAAGGAAAGGCGCTTTCAATTACACCTGCCTACCTGAACGCATTGCGTCGGGTTACTCCCCACATAGCAGAGTAAAGATGAGTGGCAAGGGTATAGCCATTTTTAAATGCCTCCGATACTTCTTCATAATAGCATCGGTATGGGCTATTGCTGCCAGTACTCCTTTTAACGTTATATACTTACCAAATTCTATAGCTCCCTTTAATTCGGGTGCCGCACTCCAACGTTTAATGAACGAAGAATGTACCAGGATCTGCATATACTCGGCACGATCAGCATCGCGATTGTACCCTCCCGTGCAAATAGCAGCCTGAGATTTAAAGCCCATTTTTATGGAGCCAGCGAAAGAAACTTCGATTGGGCAGCCGTTGCGTCGCACTCTTGTACTTAAAATCATAATGCAGCAATTAAACCGTAACTTTTACTACAGCAAGTATAACCTTATCAACACTGCTTCATTTGCTCTAATAAAATAGAAAGTTTCTGTTATATTTGGATAACAACCCGAACCTAATGCAGGTATCTTTTCGTATAAATAAAATTCCCGTTCTTGTTTACAACTTCTTCCGGCCAGAAAACCCAAATGAAAAGCAGGTGCAAGCCGTAGAAGCCGCCGCACAGAATGTATTAGATGCACGGGCACAATTTCCCAATGCAAGTCTTGCAGACTTATACGACCCCAACACAATGCCACCGGTATTAGTAAAAGCCCACGAGGCATTAGACAAAGCCGTAGACGGCTGCTACCGATCGAACCCTTTCATAAACGAAACCAAGCGAATTGAGTTTTTGTTTGAGTTGTATGATAGGTATACGAGTGGGATGTGTGGGGAGGGGAAGAAGAAAAATCAAAAAGTAAAAAAAAGAGATATTATATAAATACGATTAAAATAGCAAAAAATGAATTCCCAATTAGACGATGAACTTAAGCAAATAAACAATTTAAAGTGGCTCCCATGGATTGGTCAAGATTACTTTGATCTGAAAGGAGATGAGAGGATATTAATTGTTGGCGAAAGCCATTATCAAGATGATTCGAATGTATCTATTGAAAAACATAAAGACCCTGAATTTACAAGACGGGTTGTAAAAGAACTTGGAGTTGATAAGTATTATGAAAAGGTTCAGCTTTTTAAAAATTTGCATCTTGCATTATTAGGCACTGATACTTTTGAGGGAAAGTTATTATGGGACAAGGTTTGCTTTTATAACTTTATACAAAGGCCTATGGATACAAATAAGGGCAGGCCAAGCAAAGAAGATTTGATCGGTGGGTGGCAAGTTTTTGAAGAGCTGATAAAAAAAATAAAGCCGAGGTATTGTTTGTTTGTTGGTACCTCTTCAACCGCATCTTATTTATCCGGCATGTCGAACAGTACCTTAAAACACTCGAAATTATATCCAGACGGGTGGGTTAACGATACTGCATCGATGCATGCTACAATAGAACATCCAGACGGATTTGAAACAGACTTATATTTCATTAGGCATGCGAGTAATTTTTTTAGCTGGAAGCAATGGAATGAACATTTGGATAAGAGAATGGGACACGTTTTAAGAAAGTTTCTGTCTTCAGAAGATGCAATATCATAATTGATGTCAAAAAAAGTCTTGCAGACGAATACGACCGCAACACAATGCCACCTGTATTAGTAAAAGCCCACCAGGTATTAGACAAAGCCGTAGACGGCTGCTACCGCCCCCAACCCTTTATCAACGAAACCAAGCGTATAGAGTTTTTGTTTGAGTTGTATGATAAGTATACGAGTGGGATGTTTGGGGAGGGGAAGAAGAAAAAAGTAAAAGACTTAAAATAAACCAACTATGGAACAGCCAAAAGAAAAGAGAAAAGTTTTTATTTCTTATAGCTGGATGCCAGAAGAGAATCAGGATAAG
>JAQBNO010000182.1 GCA_028288485.1 Segetibacter sp. | reverse complement strand
GCAATTTCATCACAGTAGCAGACCCCAACCCGGGATGGAAAGGTCCACTTGTAATTGGATGGGCAGGTATGCGTGGCGTGGTGTCTTTAGCAGCAGCACTTTCCATTCCATTAGTAATTAATCAGGGACAGCCATTTCCCTATCGCAACCTTATCCTCTTTATTACCTTCATTGTCATTCTCGTCACATTAGTATTTCAAGGGCTAACCCTTCCCTGGCTAGTCCGTAAAATAAAGTTGGACGACAAGCACCAGGTGATACCGGAAGAAGAACAGGAAATCATCATTCAAAAGAAAATTGCCGAGGCTTCACTTCAATTATTAGAAGAAAAGTATGGTAAGGAGAGGGAACAAAATCAGCACTTACAGCAATTGTTTTTGAGATTTCAAACTGATATAGATTTTCATGAACTGGATGGAGACGAAAAAACTGCCGGCAACAATACATTAAGAAGCTATCAACACATCAATTTAGAATTATTACAGCAGCAACGAACCCTGCTGAATAAGATGAACAGTAGGTCTGAATTTGATGAAGATTTGATTAGAAAACATCTTTCACTAATCGACCTTGAAGAACTTAAACTTCGGGGAAAACTACAATGAGCGATTTGTATAGTTGCCTGCTTTTTGTACCAGCAGATGTACTACTATCAACATTCGTTGTGTCACTCACTTGTACATTTTGTAATTCTATTCGCCAAATTCCCTTTAGCTTACCAGGGCTGATTTTACCCACAATGCTTTACATTAGTAAAACAAAAAATACCAAGCCGAAGCCGACCGGGCGCTAATTACAAAACAAAAAAACCTGAAGTACAGGATTTGAGGATGAAAAACAGGCTGTTACGATCTGCCAGATAGTTGGTGGTCCATAACCTGGGATTAGCAATGGCTTGAACTTTGTGCTACGTAAAAAAAATAATTATGAAGGAAGTTGCCCTCGTTGTTGGAGCAAGTGGTATTGTTGGTAATAATCTAAGCCAGGAACTTCTCTCTAACGGTTGGACTACATACGGACTTGCCCGCAGACCAAAGAGCAATATACAAGGCCTACACCCTGTGGCAGCTGATTTGCTTGACCCGGACAGCCTTACAAATGCTCTTGCAAATATTAATCCTACCCACGTATTTATTACCAGTTGGATGCGCAATGAGACCGAGGCGGACAACATCAGGGTTAATAGCGCAATGGTTCGAAATATACTCAATGTTTTATCACCAAAAGGCACGCTGCAACACGTTGCCCTTGTAACCGGCCTCAAACATTATCTTGGGCCCTTTGATGCCTATGCTAAAGCCGGCTTTCTACCTGTAACACCTTTAAGCGAGGAACAGCCGCGTCTTGACCTTGAAAATTTTTATTATGCCCAGGAAGATGAACTATACGCTGCTGCTGCACGAGACGGCTTCACATGGTCTGTCCACCGTCCTCATACCATAATCGGTAAGGCCACCGGTAACCTCATGAACATGGGTACTACTCTTGCGGTGTATGCAACTATATGCGCAGAGAAAGGCTTGCCTTTTCGTTGGCCTGGATCCGGGGCGCAATGGAAAGGACTGTCTGATGTGACAGATGCAAGGGTACTTGCAAAGCATCTCCTTTGGGCTGCAACAACAAAAAAAGCTCATAACGAAGCTTTCAATGTTGTAAATGGTGATTATTTTCGGTGGCAGCATTTATGGCCAAAGCTTGCTTCGTTTTTTGGCATAGAAGCAGTCGGTTACGAGGGAGAAATCAAACCTTTAGAGGCTGAATTGTCAAAGTATGAATCGGAATGGACCAGTATCGCGAATAAATATAAACTTGTAGAACCTGACTTACACCAGCTTGCTTCTGCCTGGCACACCGACCTTGATTTAGGTCGTCCGATTGAGGTAATGACAGACATGTCTAAAAGTCGAAAACTTGGTTTCCTGGTATATCAAAAAACAGAAGATTCGTTTTTTGACTTATTCAAACAACTACGTTTAGACAATCTTATACCTTAACTGGTTTCGCCGCAATTTTACCTGTACCTCTAGATCTGTCTTTGGCGAAATACAGGCTTTACAAAAACAACTGAAAAAGCGAATTGTTTAAGTAATAATACAGTTTTATTAATAATAGCAGGATCGATAATCGGTCTGCTCGTAGGAAGAATTTATTTGACAAGCAAATTTCAATTAAACATCGTTGTGTCACTTCCCAACGTTCGCGATAAGTCCTGTAATTGTATCGGGCAGATAAACAAGGATCATATTTAAGAAAACCCTGCATTTGATTTTCTTAACTTCGCACCATGCAGAGCCAGGAAACCCCCAACTTCAACACTGAACTAAAACTAAAGGGTTTTGCCGTCTATGAAATAGACAGCGAAGGTCACAGCGGTCATATCTATAGCCGGAAGGATTTTTATAAAGTCAATCTGACTACCGGGAAGTTTATCTTCCATTACGCCGATAAGAGTGTGGAAACAGATGAGACGTTCTTGCTCTTCGCCAACCCTCATATTCCTTATTCCTGTGAAGCTGTTTCGCCAAAATTTACAGGCTATACCTGCCTTTTTACCGACGAGTTTTTGAAGTTAGGCGAACGTTCTGAAAGCTTTCAGCAATCGCCTTTATTCAGGCTTGGCGGCACACCAATCCTAAAATTAGATAACGAGCAAAAGGAATTTATTACTTCTGTATTTAAGCGAATGCTTGCCGAACAAAGTTCTGATTATGCCTTTAAGGATGAGTTAATACGCAACCACATTCATCTCATCATTCACGAAGCAATAAAAATGCAGCCTTCAGTAGCAACGTCCAACGGCAAAAGTGCAGCGGAGCGGATAACCTCTGTGTTTCTCGAACTACTGGAACGCCAGTTTCCTATTGAAAGTACAGAGCGTCCGCTGGAGTTAAGGACGGCACAGCACTTTGCTAAGACTTTGCATGTTCACGTCAACTATTTAAACAGTTCAGTAAAGGAAGTTACCGGCAAACCCACTACAGCCCACATAGCCGACCGAATAGTCAGTGAGGCAAAGGCACTGTTGCAACATACCACGTGGAGTATTGCTGAAATCGCTTATGCCCTTGGTTTTGAATACCCTACCTACTTCAACAACTTCTTCAAAAAAAAGACAGGCGAAATACCCAAAGCTGTAAGGTTAGCCCACATTTGATTTTTATACTTTTTCCTTTGTTTTTCATTATTCCTGCCATAGTCCTGTCGCGACCTTTGCAGCTTAAAATGAAAGTATATGAGTAATAAAGTTTGGTTCATTACGGGCGCAGGTCGGGGTATGGGCGTAGATATCACAAAAGCAGCTTTGGCAGCGGGTCATAAAGTGGTGGCAACAGGTCGCAATACCGATAGCATTGCTAAAGCACTTGGTGAAGCAGAAAACCTTCTAATTGTAAAGCTGGATGTTACGAAGCCCGCAGATGCTGAAGCTGCCGTTAATGCTGCCCTTGAAGAATGGGGTCGCATAGATGTACTGGTAAACAATGCCGCCAACTTTGTAGCAGGCTTCTTCGAGGAGTTAACCCAAGCCGAAATCGGGCAGCAGCTACAAACAAGTTTAATCGGTCCGATGATTGTAACACGTGCCGTTTTGCCCCTTATGCGTAAACAGCGTTCAGGACATATCGTTTCAATTTCTTCCACTGCCGGCCTCACCAGCTACGAGTTCTGCAGTGCTTATTCTGCCTCTAAGTTTGGTCTTGAGGGATGGATGCAGGCACTGCAAATTGAAGTAGCGCCGTTTGGTATTCAAACTACCATAGTTAACCCTGGCTTCTTCCGTACAGAGTTGCTTACTGAACAGTCAACCAATTACGCTAACAACCCTATAGCTGATTACGACGAGCGAAGAGAACAGCAAATGCAATTTTGGAGAGGTGCAAATGGTCAACAGACGGGCGACCCTGCTAAACTTGCAAAGGCATTGGTAACAATTGCAAATGAAGAACAACCACCATTACGTTTTCTTGCAGGAGCTGATGCCGTCGCCACCGCAGAGCAGGTGGCTGCAACCCTTCAACAGCAGACTAATGCATATCGTGAACTATCCAGTGCAATGGCATTTGAATAATTGAAGTAAAGGTTTAATGAATGAAAGCTACTTCGGTAGCTTTTTTTTATTGTAAAAACACTTGTCTCCCTTTTAAAAACCTGCGGCGAACCCTGGCTCGTTTGCAATAGAGGTTGGACGAATAACTTCAAACACCATATCTTTAAGAGGCTTAGTACAATGGTCACTTTAGCAAAAGAACACGACTACCGCATAAAGCTGAAAAACTTTATCTGCAACCCTGTCACTACGCCAAAAAACCAACTTAATCTAATAGCACCAAACTATTATTGTCATTAAACCCTTATTATGACCTCACTTACCAAAACAAGAATAGAATCCATTGACTTATTAAAAGGGTTGGTAATGGTAATTATGGCACTTGACCATGTGAGAGATTATTTTCATTATTCCGCTTTTATGTTTGATCCGGCAGATCCAACACAAAGTACGCTTCCCATTTTTTTCACAAGATGGATAACCCATTTTTGTGCACCCGCTTTTAGCTTCCTGGCAGGACTTTCTGCTTTCATGCTTGGCAAAAGAAAATCTAAAAATGAATTGTCCCGTTTTTTATTGAAGCGTGGATTATGGTTGGTTTTTATCGAAATGACTGTTGTAAACTTTGCCTGGTATTTTGATATTTATTTTAGAAGTCCCGGGTTGCTTGTTATTTGGTCTTTAGGAATAAGCATGATTGTTTTGGCAGCCGTGGTTCATCTCCCCAAAAACTTAATATTGTTATTAAGCTTGCTTTTTATTTTTGGTCACAACCTTTTAGATACCGTTCATGTTGGTGACAATGTTTTGTGGGCAATACTTCACAAACCTTCAATTTTTACATTA
>JAQBNO010000155.1 GCA_028288485.1 Segetibacter sp. | reverse complement strand
GATCCTTTACAAGAACGAAGCCAGTCGGCTTGAGCTAAAACTGAGCGCACTAAAAGTTCATTTTGCATGCTTTGGGAGCCGCCCCTGAGGTTTCCTGCGTTGCACGGCTATACTGCAACCACAATTTGATCGGTCTATTTTGTTCGACTTAATCTCCTTTTGGTGGATTACAGCACGACAACATATTAAATTTTTATGCTCTTTATACGCATCCTGGCTGCCCTTTTCTTGCCGGGGGTGTAAAGCAAATACCAAATTTTATAGCATAAAGAAAGAGGCTGTCTCGTTTGAGACAACCTCTTTCTTAAAATTACATTACCTCGGTTAATAAAGCCTAACCGGTTCTCAAAATATTACTGGGGATATCCCGGATTCTGGACTTTAAGATTAGCGTTATTTAGCATTTCCTGAACCCCGAGAGGCATTAACAGGTGTTTAGCCTGTAGAGGTTGATTGGAGCTTTTATTAATATGGCCGACAAAATTATCAAAACCATTAGTGGTTTCGTTATATACCTTTCTTAAACGTACCATGTCAAACCACGTAATGCCTTCATAACAGAGCTCGTGCCAACGTTCTCTCCACACTGCCTCTCTAAATGTAGACTGGTTATAAGTACCCATTTCAGGAGTAGCAAGCTTTGCCCTGTCTCTGATTCTTTTAAAAGCATTATAAGCTTCGGTGGTTGGGCCACCTACTTCATTCTGTGCTTCTGCGTAAATTAATAAAACTTCCGCATACCGTATCTGCGGTACATCGAGATTGTTTTGGGCTGTACCCTTAACGCCGGCAGTGCCATTTGCAACAATATTAAAGTGCTTGAAAACATATGGGGCTCCCAATTCAAAAGGGGCACCATTGCCATTAGTATAGTAACTGGTGTAAAAGAAACCTTCCTGGTTCTTGGCCCGAAGATCGCCGGGCTCATAAGAATTGTAGAAAGACAGTGTTGGCACAGAGCTTCCCGTACCGCCTGGTCCATTTACTGTAACCGCTTTAAAGTTAGGATAATAATTATCCATGGGATTAGTGGCGACAGTTATTTGGTATTGGATTTCGAAAAGATGTTCGAGTATATCTTCTTTGTTAACGTCGTGAAGGTCCAGATAGGTAGGAAAGAGGTTAATTACGGTTGGGTTAGCGTTTGCATAATCAATTACTTCCTTTGACCTATCAGCCGCCAGTTTATAATAAGCAGCGCCCTTATTAAGTGGCTGGCCGGCCATTGTTAAATAAACCCTTGCTAACTGTGCTTTTGTTGCAGCTAAAGACGCCCGTCCACTGGCATCCATCCACGGCAAGCCGGCCGCTTCAGCAGCCAGCAAATCTTCTACTATTAATTTATAAACCTCTTCCTGAGGAGCTCTCGCAGGAAAGAAATTCTCATCTGTTTCTTTGAATACTGGTTTTGTAACCAACGGGATGTCACCCCATAAACGCACCGCATAAAAATAAGCCCATGCACGAAGAAACCGGGCTTCACCTAGTTTACGTTTTTTAAGTGCCTCATCCATCGGGGTTATACCGGGAATCTTGTCGATCGCAAGATTAGCATTTGCAATTACCCTGTACAATCCGTTCCAGTAGTTTACGATATGACCGGTATTGCCATCCCAGGATAATGAATACAAATTGTTCAGGTCTGAGTTCTGGGCTGTTTCTGTGGTGGAAGTGCCGGTTGGTGCTTCCAACAACTGCCAGTTCGATGAAAAGATACCGGCCCCACCCCAAAGCGCCCTTGTGTCTGCATAAATGGCCGCTACAGCGGCTTCGGCGTGATCAGGAATAGTATAAAAATTATCCGGGCTTAAGTTAGAAGGGTCTTTCTCTTCCAAAAATTTTGTACATCCCGACGAAAGCAGTAAGGTAGTACAGAAGAAAAGTACACCTGTTTTTTTTATTAAATTAAGTCTCATTGTATATGTCTTTTTATAGGTGATTATAAGCTAACATTAAGTCCAAACATAAATATGGTGGATTTAGGGTAACTGTGCCAGAACATTCCCTGCGAGAAAACGTTGTTAGCATCATTAGCATAGCCACCGGTTGGTGTTGCTTCGGGGTCGCCGTTGAGGTCTTTATGGCGAATTAAAAATAAATTTTGAGCTGAAGCATAGATCCTAAACCTGTCGAGTTTTATTTTCCTGGTTACAGAAAGAGGGAAATTATAGCCTAATAACAAATTCCTACCACGGATAAAGGAACCATCTTTAATCCAGCGCGTATCAACGTTCGTTACATAACCTGCTCGTGTATCACGTATCTGGGCGATAGGTGTATTTTGATTTTGCGGGGTCCATGCATTTAGTACGGTTGCATAACTGTTAGCAAGAGATACACGATCCTCGCTGGAGTGCAAGGTCATATCAAGAATATCATTGCCATAAGAATATTGAAGTTCGATTGTGAGGTCAAGATTTTTATACTTGAATGTGTTGAGGAAAGATCCCCACGCTTTTGGACTACCATTACCTATAATTGACCTGTCGGCATCATTAATGATACGGTCTCCATTTACATCCAGGTATTTAATGTCACCAGGTAGTATTGTTAAATTATTCCGATAGCTTACAAATTTTGCTGCGTCTTGCAGTTCCGCTTCACTCCATGTTCCCAGGCGGGTCAATCCCCAGAAAGAACCTGCAGCTTCCCCTATGCGAATAATGTTTGTTGGATTTGTGAAATTAGGGCCTCCAATACCAAAAATGTCGGATGGAGTAGCCAAAGAAAGTACCTTGTTCCGGTTCATGGAAATATTAAAAGTAGTATTCCAAGAAAAGTTTTTCCCCTGTACATTAACGGTGTTTAAAGCAAGCTCAAGTCCTTTATTTTCCATTGAACCGACGTTCTTTCTGATGGTCGCATATCCACTTGTACGCGGAACAGGAGCATCTAACAACATATCAGTCGTTTTACGGTAATAGATGTCTCCCTCTATGCTGATCCGGTTATTAAACAAGCCTAACTCAACCCCGAAATCATACTGTGCAGTTTTTTCCCATTTCAAATCAGGGTTAGAAAGCCTGTTTAGACCGGTTCCCCCTACCCTGGCCTCGTTAAGAACCGCTGCATAATTTGAACTTAAGAGCGACAGTGAGGAATAGGCAGGAATTTCAGAATTACCGGTTAGCCCGTAACTTGTACGTACCTTAAGATTTGAGATGGTTTTATTGTTCTTTAAAAAGTCCTCTTCAGAAACCCTCCAGGCCAATGCGGCAGACGGGAACAAGGAATATTTGTTGTTAGTACCAAACCTGGATGAACCATCGACCCGTCCGGTGACAGTAACCAGGTATTTATCCATTAAACCGTAGTTAATTCTGCCAAAATAAGAATTGAAAGCGAACCTTGAACGTCCGGAAGTAACCTGGGGATTTGTAGCTCCTGCACCGAGGTTGTTAAATTGAAAATAATCTGTCGAGAATCCGCTTACACTGGCTCCCATAGCAAACGCATTAGTCTCCTGCCATGAAAGACCTGCTAAACCGGTAAAGGAGTGGATATCGTTAATTCGTTTGTTATAGGTCAGGTAGTTTTCCAGGGACCAAAAACTCTCTCTGCGATTACTTGCACTTGCATTACCAGCTCCCCCAATATTTAAAGTACGGGTGACAGATTGATTAATGCCCTGGGTAAGTACATTATAACCCAACACACTTCGCATTTCCAGTCCTTCTGCCAGGTTAAAGTTTGTATAAACACTTCCTAAACTTGTTTGGGTATTCATTATAAACCTGGTACCCATCAGCCTGTGTACTGAGCTGAAAGAACCTTCTGCGTTTGGATAATCCCTGTTATTAGCGTAGGTGCCGTTAGGATATTGAACCGGCAGGAACGGAAAATCTTCAACAATTTGTCTTGGTACCGCATCACTTTGGTCAACGATATTTTCCTCCTGGTTCGTATAGCTGAGCGTACCACCGACTTTCATCCATTTCTTTATCTGGCTGTCAAAAGAAAAACGGCCTGAATAACGTTTGAGGTAGGAGGTTAGTAAGAGCCCCTGGTCATTGCGGTAGCCAAGAGAAATTGAATATGTAGTATTATCATTACCTCCTGAAAACCCAATTTGCTGATTAGTGCCAAGCTTATTTTGAGTAGCCGCCTCGAGCCAGTTGGTTTCATGCAATGGCTCTCCCTTATTGTTGAACAGAAGAGGATTCGTTCTTGCCAGGGCAGGATTTCTTCCTACATATCTACCGGCAGCCCATCCAGCGGGGTCATACTTCTGCATATTATTGTATGCGAGGTCTTCAACTGCAAGAAACTCTCTTGCATTTAATACTTTAGGAAAATTAGGGCCAACAAATGGCACACTATAATCAGCATCGTAAGTTATTCTGCCTTCACCAGCTCTACCGCGTTTTGTAGTGATAAGAATGACTCCGTTTGCACCCCTTGCCCCGTAAATTGCTGTAGATGAGGCATCCTTTAAAACCTCAACGGCAACTATATCATTTGGGTTAATAAAATCTATTGCCTGGCTTGCCTGTGCCTGATTGCCTTGTGGAAGCATCACCCCGTCAACTACATACAAAGGATTATTGGAGGAGTTGATAGAACTAAAACCGCGAACCCTGATATTTGTTCTACCACCCGGACGACCCGAATTCGTATTTACCTGGACACCGGAAATTCTTCCTGCTAAAGCCTGGTTTAGAGATGCTGCAGGCCGCTCCTGCAATTGAGCCGCCCTCACGGATCCTACTGCACCCGTTAAGTCAGACTTTCTGCGGGTGCCATAACCTACCACCACCACCTGGTCTAACCCGGCAGCAGAACTTATTAACGTAATATTGATTTCGGTTTGGTTTCCCACAGTTACCGTTTGAGGTTCAAATCCCACACTCGAGAACTCCAGTACCGTACGGTTATCAGGAACGTTTATACTAAAGCGCCCCTCGCTATTGGTAGTGCTACCCGTAGTAGTCCCTCGAATTAATACAGACACACCTTGTAACGGGGTGCCTTCAGCGTTCGCAACTCTTCCTCTTACTTCATGAGGAGGTAACGCATAAGCATTAAACTGAAAAGTGCAGAATAGAAGTAATAAAATAAATAATCTTAAAATCTCAGTGGCCAGGACTGGGCGAAGCCGGGGAAACACAGTGAATAGAAAACTGCAGCCAGGTAGTTGTTTTGTCATAGCAATCATTAAAAGAGTGAAGGAATATGGTAGCAATTTAACAAAACTTTCTACCATATCAAGCTTTTTGTTAACATTTAAATTCAAAAACTGTAACAATATAAATTACAAAATGACGAACCAAAAAAATTGCGGGCATAAAAAAAGCCACCCAAAATGAGTGGCTTCAATATATGCTTAAATAGTTTTAGACCTTAAAGTGCGAGAAGGCTTTGTTAGCTTCTGCCATACGGTGCGTATCTTCCTTCTTCTTGAAAGCTCCACCTTCACCTTTGCTTGCTGCGATTATTTCGTTGGCAAGTTTTTCAGCCATGCTACGTCCATTTCTTTCGCGGCTGAAACGAACCATCCATTTAATACTTAAAGAAACTTTTCGGTCCTGGCGAACTTCTGATGGGATCTGGAAAGTTGCTCCGCCGATACGACGGCTTCTAACTTCTACAGCCGGGGTAATGTTGGCAAGCGCTCTTTTCCATATTTCATAACCATCTTCGTTGGTCTGTTTAGATACCCTGTCGAGAGCATCGTAGAATATAGTTAAAGCGATGCTTTTTTTACCCTGCCACATAATGTTATTTACGAAACGGGTTACCAGCTTGTCGTTAAAACGTGGATCTGGTGCTAAAGGAATTTTTTTGGGTTGCGTCTTACGCATGATCTTATTATTTTAAGGAAGCTTTACTGCTTCAGTTAATTTAGAATTTGTCTTAGAGCCTGTACTAATATCTTACTACTTCTTAGCTTTTGCTTTCTTAGTACCATATTTAGAGCGGCTTTGTTTACGGTCTTTAACACCGGCTGTATCAAGGCTACCACGCACAATATGATAACGTACACCTGGTAAATCCTTAACACGACCACCACGTATTAAAACGATAGAGTGCTCCTGCAGGTTATGCCCTTCACCAGGGATATAGGCAATAACTTCAATTTTATTTGTCAAACGTACCTTCGCAACTTTACGTAAAGCTGAGTTTGGCTTTTTAGGAGTAGTCGTATAAACCCTCGTACACACACCACGACGCTGAGGACAAGCATCAAGAGCTCTTGATTTACTCTTTGCTTTAATGATTTCTCTTCCCTTTCTAACTAATTGTTGTATTGTAGGCATTTGTAACCTTTTAATATTTTTTCGGACGGCGAAGGTAACAGCAGGAAACTAAAATTCCAAAATTCTATCAAAAAAAGATTTATTAATAGTTGCTTTACGGTCAATACTGTACTTCCTATCCCTTTTTTTATGTTTTTGTTATAAATAATTCAACTGCTAAACGATCGCAATTTAAAATCCGCAGAATCTTAATTCTCGTCATTTTGCCGGAAAAGTTAAAAAGAGAGCTTACAGTACAAGTGAGTGACACAACGATGTTGAAATTTATATTTGTGTTCGCCACCCAAAAAAGCTCCTGACCTTTTTAGCGTGTTTATATTTTATACATCCAGTTAAAACGGTCGGGTACTTTACAATTCCGAATGTCGTTAAGACGCTTTTTTAACTCAGGTGCTACTTTCCAGCTTTCCACAGCAAATTCCATGATGTAATCTTTATACCGTAATTCCCTGATTAAAGAGATGGTCGCGGCGGTACCGGTGCCAAAGACTTCATAAAGTAAACCTGAACGATGGGCATTAATAATATCATCGATGTTGATCCTTTCTTCCAATACCTCCAGGCCCATTTCCTGCAGAATAGTTATGGCACTATCACGGGTAACCCCTGCTAAGATTGCTCCGCTTAATAATTCGGGCGTATAGGCTTTATTGCCGATAATAAAAAAAACATTCATCGTTCCTATCTCCTGTACATATTTATGGTCAACGGCATCTGTCCATAACACCTGGTCGTAACCAAGCTTTTTAGCTTCAGCAGTCGCTAACATACTTGCCCCGTAATTGCCTGCGGCTTTTGCATATCCTATTCCTCCCGGAGCAGCACGTGAATATTTTTCTTCCACATAAATTCGCATAGGTTTATTATAATAGGGACCGGTGGGGCTTAAAATGATCATGAACTTATACTTGTCGGATGGTTTTACCCCGATCACCGAATCGGTAGAAAACATGAATGGGCGAATGTATAAGGAATGATCGTCCTGCCCGGGGATCCAGTTCTTATCTAAATCCACTAACAACCTCATTCCTTCCATAAATACATCTTCAGGAATTAGTGGCATCTGCATACGAGCGGCAGAAATATTGAACCTTTTATAGTTATCAAGAGGCCGAAACATAAACACGTTTCCCTCGCCATCTTTATATGCTTTGATACCTTCAAAAATTGCCTGGCCATAATGTATAGCTGCCGTAGAGGGATCGAGTAGCAGAGGTTGATACGGTTTTATTTCAATGTTCTTCCATTCTCCATCTTCAAAATCTGCCTCCAACATGTGGTCGGTAAAATATTTGCCGAACGGAATGTTTTCTAACGAGAGTGACTGAAGCTTGCTTGTCTCCACCTTTTGAACATTTATGCCGGGGGCAGTAACCATATTATTATTTTTGCAGCAAAGAAACGAAAAATGCCTGCACAGGCAATAAATTGTACCTCCTTATGCGTGTTGATAAAATTCAATTACCCCATTTTTTAATAGCAGACTTATATAAAAGCAGCCTTGTTGAATTAGATACTTTTACGGGGGAACAGCCGACTGAGAAAACTACACCGACAGTTGTAGCGAAGGCAGCAGAAAATGACAAAATCAGCTACCTTGGCGAGAATGGTAAAAACGTAATTATTGTTGTCAGCCAGACCGATGCGGTGTATCTAAAAGAAGAGGAGCTTACTTTTTTGACAAATATTTTAAAGGCCTGCCAGCTTAATCTTGCAGACATTGCCATTGTTAATACGGCTGCAAAGGAAGTTACCTACGCAGCAATAAAAGAACAGTTGAATGCTTTAAAATTAATATTGTTCGATGTTGACCCGTCGGCGATTAAACTTCCATTCTCAGTTCCGGCTTTCCAGGTACAGAACTATGCCGGCTCTACGATTATGTTAGCTCCTGCCCTTTCTGCATTAAATAAGCCAACTGCCGACGGTAAGCTGTTAAAAACCAAGTTATGGGCGAGCCTTCAGCAAGTATTTGGAATAAGCTAGGCCGCACACTTCTTTTTCCATTACAACCTAATTCCCAAATGAATAAATTAATTTTTGCGACGAATAACCAGCATAAAGTGGACGAAATTAAAAGTGTGATCGGTGATTTATTCAAAGTCATCTCTTTAAAAGAAGCAGGGATAGATATCGATATTCCTGAACCTCATGATACCTTAGAGCAAAATGCGAGTGAAAAATCACGCACTATTTTCAAACTAACAAATGAAAATTGCTTCAGCGAAGACACAGGCCTTGAAACAGAAGCGCTAAACGGAGCACCCGGTGTAAAAAGTGCACGGTATGCAGGAGAAGAAAGCAACTCAAATAACAACATCAGAAAACTATTGGATGCTTTGGAGGGTATTACGAATCGAAAGGCGAGGTTTAGAACGGTAATATCACTAATCCTCAACGGTAAAGAATATCTATTTGAGGGAATATGCGAAGGGTTTATTAATTACAACACCTTGGGAGATGGAGGTTTTGGGTATGACTCTGTTTTTATACCAGTCGGTAGTAACCATACTTTTGCCGAAATGCATGTAGACGAGAAAAACTGTTTTAGCCATCGTAGGAAAGCAACAGACAAACTGGTATCATTTTTGTCCCAAAATTGGAAAATACTGTTTCATTAAGAGAAATTTTTTCCGAAAACTGCAACCATCAAGATAAATAACCCGTCAATAAGAATATAAAATAGAAAAACGCTGCCTTCGAATACAACTAAAAATACTTCTGCTTAAAGACATTCAACTAGCGAACCTTTCAGCAATAAAGCATTAAACCAGGTTAACATGAAAAACAGTTCAATTAAAAAGAACTATAAATATTCTAATCCTGCTGATAAGAATATTTCAGATGATGTTCATGAAAACAAAAACATTTCCCCTAAAGCTGTTAAACCAATCATGACCGAACAAATTGTTGTACCCCCTGCCCGTGTCTGGAATCGCATTGAAAAAATCTTAGACGAACAAGACAAAAGAGCACAGTATGCAAATACTCTTATTGCTGCCTCTTTTCGTCGTGTAACCAGAGAAAGTAAGCGAAAGAAAATGTACGTCGCTGCCGGCGTAAGTTTATTTGCCGGAATGTGTGGCATTTTCTATAATCTATTTAGCATCAACTGGAAATCATGATGATGCTGACAGTATGAAATGGAAAGAATAAAGATTTCCCTTCCCGCTACATTTAATTTTTCCACAGTTATAGTTATCCGCATTACCGACTTAAATTATGGCGGCCATGTGGGCAACGACGTATTCCTGTCTTTAGCACATGAAGCCAGGCAACAATTCCTGGATAAACATGGATATGCAGAATTAAATTTTGCAGGTACAGGTTTAATTATGACCGATGCAGCCGTAGAGTTTAAACGTGAGCTACTGTACAAAGATGAAGTACGGATATCAGTTACTGCATCAGGTTTTGATAAGCTTGGCTTCGATTTTCATTATTTAATGGAAGTGAAAGACGGCGAAAGGTGGCTGACCGCCGGCAAAGTTAAAACAGGTATGATTTGCTTCGATTATGCCCAGAAAAAGAAAGTGGCAGTTCCCGCAGAAGCCTTAAAAAAATTGAATGAATGAATAAATCATTATTCGTTCCAAATCCTCCAGCTTTCTTCAGCCTGGATGACGAGCATGTCTGCACCACTTTTGGTAACAGCTCCTTTCTCCACTCCTTTTCTTAAAAAAATTGTTTCTGCCGGGTTATATACCAGGTCATATAAATAATGCTCATTCCCCAGGGCTT
>JAQBNO010000083.1 GCA_028288485.1 Segetibacter sp. | reverse complement strand
AAGTCACATCATTTATATACCAGGTCGTACCCGTTACACAATTCGAATAAAGGAAGCCATTGGTGACAGGTAAAAGTGATGTAGAAAAGTGACGCCTCGTTGTTATGAGAGGTTCCGGTTTACAGGAAGACGATATAGCCATTTATTTTTTGCTAACTTGTTACCTGCGGAATGCCAGGATCCCTCGCCCTCGCACAAATCCTTGAGAGGAGACCCGAGCAGGACGAGAAAGTGACGCCTCGCTGTTATGAGAGGTTCGGGCAGACATGAAGACAATATAGCTATCTATTACTTGCTGACTCGCTAATTGGACACAATGCCGGGGTCCCTCGCCCTCCCACAAATCCTTGAGAGGAGACCCCGGCAGGACGAAGTACCCGTTACACAATTCGAATAAAGTAAGCCATTGGTAACAGCTAAAAGTGATGTAAAAAAGCGACGCCTCGCTGTTATGAGAGGTTCCGGTTTACAGGAAGACGATATAGCCATTTATTTTTTGCTAACTTGTTACTTGCGGAATGCCAGGATCCCTCGCCCTCGCACAAATCCTTGAGAGGAGACCCCGGCAGGACGAAAATTCTCTTTTTTAAGTTGGTAAAGTAGAAGTAGTTGTCACTTTATTAACTGATATAAATCATGAACTCATATACCAGCCACCATTCACATTAATAGTTTGTCCGCTGATGTAGCCGTTATTAACTAGTAGTAAAACAACATCTGAAACTTCTTCTGGTTGCCCGAACCTTTGTAAAGGAATAAAGTTTGGTTTAATGTTAGGGTTATTTTTAATCATCTCCGTATCAATCAATGCAGGCGCTATTGCATTGGCAGTAATACGGTGTTTTGCAAGCAATGAAGCGTACGAATGAGTTAATCCAATTAAACCTGCTTTTGAAGCGGCATAGTGGGGGCCAACTACGCCTCCTGTTTGGGCAGCAATGGAAGAAATATTGATGATTCTTCCAAAACCTTTTTCTATCATAGCAGGAACTGCAGCCTGTGTAACTAAAAAGGCTGAGGTGAGATTTATCGTAACTGTTTGTTGCCAATCGGCTAATGTTATTTGTTCTAAAGGTTTGGATGGATTTATTCCCGCATTGTTCACCAGGATGTCTACTGAACCAAAAACATCTTTAATACTATCAAATAAAAATTGTACTGCTGCTTCATCTGACACATCAGCTTGTATCGCTTTAGCATGACCACCCTGGGTTCTAATTGCTTCCTCTAATTTATGTGCTTCCTCTTTTCGTTTATGATAATTGATGACGACTTTTGCACCTTCCTTCGCTAATGCCATTGCTATTACTTTACCAATGCCTGATGCTGCACCTGTAATAAGCGCTATTTTATTTTCACTAAATTTTTGAACCATGATCTCACGTTTTAAAAATAAATATAAATGGTCTCAATTTTTTTCTATTCAAAAGTTTAAAGAATTTTAAATGGAAAAAAAATATTCCTAATCTTGCTGTAGATGTCTTTGAGCAATCTAAAATTATTGCATAATTCATTGGGTGATCTGTGCTTTGAACTTCCCTTGGGCAATGGGTACCTGTTGATTAGCCTGATTTAAAACTGTACCGCTAAATGTTCCTTCTGCAATTTGTGTTGCTGCGTCATATGCTGTAATAACTACCGTTAATTCCACACCTCTTGTAGTTTTATCTGCAGTATAAATGGTGTTTCCGGTATAATTAAAAAATACGAAAGTTGATGAAGTTGAAGATTTATAAGTTCCCGGCTTAACAGTAGAAGACCCTTCCATATTCACCAGAATAGCAATGGCAGTATCTTTTGTTGGGGTGAGACCAACAAGAGTTAAAATAGTTGACCCGCTACTGCTATTATCTGTAAGCGCACCATCAAAATAACCGTGGAAATAATTATTTCCCTGCCTAAACTGCCATGCAGAATCTGCCCGGTTTATTACTCCGCCACCTGCCATAACGTTTACAATAAAGCCGCAATCACTGGTGCCCGATGCGACAGGTATCATGTTTTTGCCAGGAGTTGTAGGCATGCCAATACCTTGTAATGCAACTGTTTGAAGCCCTGTACTCGTAAAGTTTCCAGATCCCTGGAAGGTTATGCCATTTGTAGTAGTTGTAGTAATAGAGTAACTGCCGATAGTGGCAACATTAGCCCGGAGAGTTACAGTATTGAAAGCAGAAAGTGCAGTTCCGACTGTATAGATACCTTGCACATTAGAATTTGAACAGGAATTTGGAGAACCTGCAAGTGTATAGGTAGCAGCAGTTCCAACAACAGGTACTGAGAACCTGCAAAAACTGGTATCAAAGGCAACTAAAAAATTTGTTACCTGGGCAAGAATAGGTTTGCCTGTTGCTTTAAGTTTTATACTTTGATAACCGGTGTCTGCAACCACTGAAGAATCGTAAAAAGAAAAACCGTTTTGAGTATCTGTAAAGATTTTGTAGCGGCCAGGGGAAGTAAAACGGACCTGGACAATTACATAATTACTATCTCCAACTGTACCGTCCTGTTTATATACACCATTAATTGTTGCAGGTTGACAATCACCGGAAGTAGCTCTCAAAGAGCCCTTTGCAACACTACCGGCCGGACCTCTTTCGAAGCTATACTCTTTTACACAGGCAGCAAACAGTATGGCCGCAAATACCGTTGCCATATATCTGGATGCATTCATGAAACAAAGAAAAGCTTTTTGCCGCATAGAGTTATATAAGAATAAGAATGGGATTCTATACAATCAACGCCACAGGAGTTGAACAATGGAACGAGCAAATCACGTTGGATCTATCCCTGAAATAAGGAAATATATTTGGATGACGCTTAAAGTATACCACTGTTCTGACGATTTTGTAGTTTAAAAAGCAGTAGGAGCCTGTTGTAAGACATGTTCAGGAATACCTTCAAAAAAAATTAAAAAAACGGTATCAAATCCCAACTTATCCCCTTATCTAGTAGAAAGCGAAATAAACTTGAAAAGTAAGGAAGTTATATGGACATTTTTAACTACTAATAAAGATTTTCGTGATCTGGTAGTAAACGTCAATACCAAAGAAAACAATGTTTTGGAAAAATGCATAAGAGTAAACCCCGGACTGACAAACGAAATTGACAAGGCACGGGAGTTTATAGAAAGAATGACTTTTCGAAAAGAGGAACTTGACGCTTATGAAATGGATGAAATGCTTGAAAACATCTTATCGCAGGAGAAGGCCGATATTCAGAGGAAACCTAATTAAAGAAAAAGAACAGTATAACGTAATATCTATTTACTAAAACGCTCAATTTTTTAATATTTCAATTTTTACTAACGGTTACGTAACCTAAATCTTTAAACACACGATTATTATGCATGCCAAATTTATCTACAGAAGGTGGGGATTAGTTTTACTACTAATACTAGCTTACACTTTTTCTTACGCGCAAAAAAGAATTACCGGAACAATTCTTAGCGAAAATAATCAGCCGGCTTCCGGAGCAACCGTTACCGTAACAGGAACCCAGGTAGCCACACAGACAGATGCAACAGGAAAATTTGCTATCACTGTTCCCGCAGGAAGAAATACGCTGACAGTAACTTCTGTTGGGTACGATGTTCAAACTATCAATGTAACCAATGTGGCGAACGTTGATGTAACACTGAAAACGGCAAATGCAGCTCTGGAGCAAGTTGTTGTGGTGGGATACGGAACTCAAAGGCGAAGTGATGTAACAGGTGCTATTGGCGGTGTAACTGCCAAAGAAATACAAGATGAGCCGGTTCTTCAAATAGGACAGGCTCTTCAAGGTAAAGTAGCAGGGTTACAAATTAACCAGAATTCCGGAGCACCCGGCTCCGGATTATTGATTCGTGTTCGCGGCACCGGGACAGTAAATAACTCTGAACCGTTGTATGTTGTTGATGGTAACCCGAACGCTAATCCTATTGACCTCAATCCTGATCAGATTGAAAGTATCCAGGTTTTAAAGAGTGCGAGTGCTGCTGCTATTTATGGCGCACAAGGTGCTAATGGAGTAGTTTTGATCACCACAAAACAAGGTAGGTCTGGAAGGTCACAATTAGATGTGAGCTTTTCACAAGGCTTACAACAAATCCAAAAATACTTCCCGGTAACTAATGCAAGGGAATATGCTATTTTGTATAATGAAGGTTTGAAAAACGCCGGACAGCAACCGCTATATCCTAATCCTGATGCTTTGGGAGAAGGTACTAACTGGCAAAAAGAAGTGTTCCAGGTCGCGCCGATGACTGATGTTTCTGTTTCAGCCAGCGGCGGTAGTGAGTTCAGTAAATTTTATTTCTCTGCGGGTTATACCAAGCAGGAAGGTATTTTAAGAGGATCTTCTTTTGACAGGTTGAACTTGCGTATTAACTCATCGCATAACATTACAAATGCCATCAGAGTCGGACAAAACCTATCAGCAAGTGTAGCTAAGTATAAACAAATATCAGAATTTGACTTTGGGTCTGTACTCGGTAATACGCTGACAGCAAATCCGGAAGTTCGTGCCAAGAATCCCGACGGCACCTGGGGGTTTTCTCCAACTTCTTTAAATTCGGCTAATCCACTGGCGACTATTTTTTATACAAATAATGATACCCGGAGACCGGTACTTAACGGAAATGTATATGCAGATGTAACCGTTATTAAAGACTTAGTATTTCGTTCACAGCTAAATTTTAACTGGGGTTATACCGAGCAAAAGCAGTTTTCTCCCGTTTATTTCATCTCTGCAACAAGTCAAAACCAGGTAGCCTCTCTAAGCGAAACAAGCAACCGTTTCCGCGAGTATAGCTGGGCCAACACGCTAACTTATAATAAGACGATTGGGGATCATAAGTTCGACCTTTTGGCTGGTATTACCAACCAGGAATCTTACTCTCAAAATATAGTGGCTACTGCACAAGGTCTTCCTCCTGCCGCCACTGACAACGAGAACCTGCGTTATTTAAACCTGGCTATTACCGGGTATAACGCAACTGGCGGAGCAGGTGAGTGGGGAATACTGTCTTATTTAGGACGTGTAAACTACAACTACGCGGGTAAATACTTTTCAACCATTAATTTCCGTAGAGACGGGTCTTCAAGATTCGGTGAAAATAATAAATTCGGTAATTTCCCCTCTTTTTCGGTCGGTTGGAAATTGTCTGAAGAGAATTTCCTGAAACAAGCAGGTTGGATAAATAATTTGATGTTAAGAGGCGGATGGGGTTCTTTAGGGAACCAAAACTCTTTACCAAACTACGCTTTTGCCTATTTAGTAGCTCCTAATATCAACTACAACTTTGGTAATTCGGTAGTGAGGGGTCAATCGCAAACGGGTGTTGGTAACCCCAACCTGAAATGGGAATCTACCAAAGAAACCAATATAGGTTTTGATTTCAGAGGATTTAATAATAAAGTTACCGCTTCGTTTGACTTGTATCATAAATTGACCACGGATATGCTACTCCAGGTACCTGTATTGCAAATTTCCGGAATACAACAATCTCCTTTTGTAAATGGTGGTAGTGTGGTTAATAAGGGAATTGAGATCATGTTAGGTTATGAAAATAGAACTGCACGAGGTTTTGATTACAATGTTTCCGGCAATATTGCTTTCAACAGGAATAAAGTAACACAATTAAGCAATACCGGTTCTTCAATTTTTACCCAGAGAAGTTTTATCGGTCTACTTAATGTAACACAGATAGGAAGTCCGATAGCATCTTTCTATGGTTGGAAGACCGACGGAATATTCCAGAGCCAGGAAGAGGTTGCCAAGCATGCCCGCCAGAGCAACGGTACTGCACCCGGCGATTGGCGCTTTGTTGATATTTCAGGTCCAAACGGAGTACCTGATGGTGTTATCACCGCTCTTGATCAGACAATCATAGGAAATCCATGGCCTAAATTTACTTATGGATTTAATGCAGGTGGTTCTTATAAAGGATTGGAGTTGAAATTACAACTGCAGGGTACTTATGGGAACGACATTTTCCAGGCATTTAATTTCAGAACGGAAGGTGCAAACTTTTTCAACTATACCAGGAATGTGTGGGAGAATCGTTGGACAGGTCCCGGAACCTCCAACAAACTCCCCCGTTTAAATACCAGCGATCCTAATAATAACATGCGGTCTTCTGATTATTATGTTGAAGATGGCTCATACTTAAGATTGAGAAATATTCAATTGGGATATAGAATTCCAGGCAGAATATTAAAGCTCCGCAACGCCAGGGTTTATCTTTCTGTGCAGAATGCTTTGACATTTACAAAGTACTCAGGATTTGATCCTGAAATAGGATCGAACCGCAACAACGACCCTCTTTATGTTGGAATAGACGAAACGAATTATCCATTGCCACGTATATATACAGTGGGAATAAATTTAGGACTTTAATACCTCACTCAGTGATCGAGGATGGCTTGAACTTCTTCCGCATTTAACAAAAATGAAATCAATTTAATAAAGTTTGTATTATGAAACGCTTGTCATATTTCTCATTTACTCTCCTGGGGCTAATTGCATTGAGTTGTAATAAAACCCTCGAAAAGAGACCTTTGGCTCAAATTGATGTATCGAGTGCTTTTGTTACACAGGACGACGCCAACAGGGCAGTAACGGCAGCATACAACCCGCTGGCGGGAAATAACTGGTGCTGCACTTTTTTTCAGCCAGGCTATATGCACTGGGTACTGGGTAATGTTGCTTCCGACGATACTGAAAAAGGAGGAGAATCAGGATCGGATCAACTTTATGCCCAACAGGTTCAACTCTTTAATATTCCGGCTGATAACGATGCAACCAGGTTTGCATGGTCAACAGAATATATAGGAATACGGCGATCAAATATTGTACTCGATAATATTCCTGGAATTACTATGAATGAAGACTTGAAAAAACGGTTTCTTGCAGAAGCTAAATTTTTGAGGGCATGGTACTACATGAATCTTGTAAAAACATTCGGGGATGTACCATTGATACTTTCATCAAAACAGGATGACTACAACATAGCCCGTACTCCAAAACAGCAGATTTATGCTCAGATAATAAAAGACCTGACAGAAGCAGAGAGCGTTTTACCCGAAAGGTCTGCTTATGCTGCAGCAGATCATGGTCGCGTTACTAAAGGTGCTGCACAAGCCTATCTTGGTAAAACTTACCTTTATATTAAAGATTACGCTAAAGCTGAAGAATGGTTTGCTAAAGTACTTCCTCCTCCTGTTGGATCTTCTTCACAATATGCTTTAGATCCTGATTACATGGGTATGTTCTTACGGGGAAATGGTAGTACTACAGGTGAAATGAGTAAGGAACATATTTTCCAGGTTAAATTTTTGAACGATGCGGGAGCAAGTCCTGCAAACAATAATAACATCGGCACTACGTTTGGCAGCAGGGCCCGGAATGGATGGGGATTCAATTTACCAACCCAGGATTTCGTAGCTGCTTTTGAGCCAGGTGATCCAAGGTTATGGCACACTGTTTATAAAAACGGCGATGTTATGCCTGATGGTGAAACTGCAAACGTAGGAAATAGTACCACAGGTTATTTGACCAAGAAATATTTTGTTCCTCGTTTTGAGTTCATTAATGGTTCGGTGCAGGCAGGCAGGGATGATATCTATATGCGTGTAGGCAAAGCAATGCTGTGGTATGCCGAGGCCGCTAATGAAAATGGAAATACTGTAGGTGCTTTGAAAGCGCTTAATGAAATACGTAGACGTGCAAGAGAAGCGGGGGTGAATGTACCTGCAATTGTATTGCCTCCTATTACAGAAACCAATAAAGATGCTCTTAGAGCGATAATTTGGCGTGAGCAACGCGTAGAATTTGGACAGGAGTACGAGCGCTTTTTCGAATTAGTGCGGCAGGGTCGTGTCGGAACTGTATTGAGAGCCTATGCTGCAAAGTATAATACAGCAAAAGGTCAGGGCTTCAGAGATGGTATTAACGAAATATTTCCAATACCACAGTCAGAATTAAATTTAAGTAAAGGTACAGTTACCCAAAATCCCGGTTTTTAATAATAACAGCACGCAGGGAAGGGAATAAAAACTATTTAAATGGTGTTTATTCCCTTTTCTTTTTACTTCCTTATTCATCGTTCTCCACTGCCATTGTATTTTATTAAAACGAACTGAAGAGTTAAACGACTCCGGTAATCGGGTCGAAAGGCTGCTTTGCGCTGTAAAAACTCTAATTCCGGGTCAATTACTGAAGAACGAAGTGCGTTATACTTCCCGCGGTATAAAAATGTGTGATGATTTTTTTGGAGCCGGGCTTTTGTGCTACTTTTTAACATCGTTGCGTCGCACTCTTGTACGTTATGTTTAACAGGCAGCAATACACAAACTTATCAGGGCGTAGTATAAGTTTTAAAAATAGTTCGAATAAAAAATCCAGCTGAACCCTCAAGTGGCCTAAATTAAATATCAGAAAAATGGTTTTTATCAATTTGCGTAATTCTGCAAAATTTATTGACTTAAGATCGGTGGTTTGGAGTGTACTGCTTTTTTCTACTTCTATCGCATGTAATAGGTCATCACGAACCGATCCGCATAAAACCTGGCGGGATTATGGAGGCGGTCCCGATCAATCAAAGTACGTTGTAGTTGATGAGATCAATAAATCTAACGTCAACAAGCTTAAGGTGGCGTGGTTCTATCCTGCAGGTGATGATAATGTTTACCAGTTTAATCCCATCATCATCGACACCATTATGTATGTGCTGGCGAAGGAAAACTCCCTTGTTGCACTCAACGCTACTACCGGTAAAGAGATCTGGATCCATGCAGACCTGCACGGGATTGCCCCACGCGGAATTAATTATTGGGAAAGTAAGGATGGAAAAGAGCGGAGACTGATCTTCCAGATGAACAATTATCTGCAGGCAATTGATGCACGCACCGGGAAGTCTATTCTCACTTTTGGTAAAAACGGACTGGTGGATTTGCGGGAAGGCCTGGGCCGCGACCCGAAAACGATTACCCGGGCGCAGTCCGGTACCCCGGGAAAAATATTTGAGAACCTGATCCTTTTAGGGTCTGCTACCGGCGAGAACTTTGTCTCCAGCCCTGGCCATCTTCGTGCCTACGATGTTGTTACAGGCAAACTTGCCTGGACATTTCACACTATACCTCAACCGGGTGAATACGGTTATGATACCTGGCCAAAAGATGCGTATAAATATATCGGGGGGGCAAATGTGTGGGGCGAAATATCAGTTGATGCGGACCGCGGTATAGCCTACTATCCACTGGGTTCGCCTACTTACGATTATTATGGAGGTGACAGGATTGGAAGCAACCTCTACGGTAATTGTATACTTGCACTGGATGCCCGGACCGGCAAACGCTTGTGGCATTACCAGGTGGTTCATCACGATCTGTGGGATTACGATCTGTCGGCAGCACCCCAGCTTGTTACGGTAAACCATAACGGAAATAAAATTGATGCGGTAGCGGTAGCCGGCAAAAACGGGTTTATGTATGTCTTTGACCGGGTTACTGGAAAACCGCTTTGGCCTATTGAAGAGCGGCCGGTGCCTGCTAGCGACGTTCCTGGTGAAAAGGCATGGCCAACCCAGCCTTTTCCTACTGTGGTGCCTCCTTTTGGCCGCCAGAACATGACTTCTAAAGATATTAGCTCATATTTAATGACACCCGCCGAACGGGACAGTTTAATAAAGAGAATCGATACTACCCGCACCGGTTTATACACGCCTGTTTCAATTCACCACGAAACCCTGGCCATACCAGGAGCCGTGGGAGGAGCAAGCTGGGGCAGTACTGCTGCCAATCCTGAGAAAGGGATAGTTTACGTTCGGAGTATAGATTGGCCTTCACTGTATGGTAAAGTGGAAAAACGCGATCCGGCGTCGGCGAAGGATATCGCTAATGCGAACATGCAGGCAGCAGGAGGCCTCGATATTTATGTGAGAAACTGCCAGGGCTGTCATGGTGTAGAGCGGACAGGTGGAATAGGTCCACAACTCCAGGATGTCAGGTCGCGGTTCGATTTTAGGAAATTCCAACAAGTGATCGTTTCGGGCAAGGGCGAAATGCCTGCATTTCCGCAGTTGAATGGAAAAAGCTTACAAAACTTATACAGCTACCTGGTTACCGCCTCCGCCATGGTAAGGGAGAATAGGCTGACGAACAATAAACCCGCGGATAATAAGCCTGCGAAGATAACCGGCCCGGTAGTGGCATCCGGGGGAGCCCCCCGGGGACAAGAATTGCGTGAAGTGGTTGGACCCGCTGGTGGTGGCGCAGCCCGGCTGGGGCCAAGGGATTACGGTATTCCTTACCCGGAAGGAGTGAATGCGCCAATTACCCGTTACTTTATCCCGCCCGGCTGGGGATTGGGTTACCCTTACATAATAGGTCCACCGTGGTCGTCAATTATTGCTTATGATTTAAACAAAGGAACGATAAAATTTAATATCCCGGTCGGCCAGGATGAGAAGGCGGCTTCTGAGGGGGGTAAAAATACCGGAATGCTGCGTGCCCAACGACACGGAATGATCGTGACTTCCAGCGGCATATTATTCTGTACCTCGAGAGATGGTAAAATATACGCTTTTGATGCAGATAACGGCAAGGAACTTTGGGCAGGTAAACTACCGACAGGTACACAGGGCCTTCCCTCGATGTATGAGGTAAATGGCCGCCATTATCTCGTGGTTTCCGCAACCACGCCTGTTAGCTGGGGACGCGAGGAAAGAAGGGGCAAGCCTGAAGGTCCGGTTCCGCAGGGAGGGTACGTTGTATTTGCTTTACCTTAAATTCAAAACCAATCTTTATAACCTACAGAAATGATGAAAGCCAAATATTTTTTGAAATCTTGTTTTTTTTGCGGTCTGCTTACAGGTTTTACAACAACAAATAATTCCGTTACCGCTCAAACAGTCAGCCTTGAAAAAAAATGGGAAACAACTAGTTCTTTAAAGGAACCTGAATCGGTGATTTACGATCGTTCTAATAATGTACTTTATGTATCAAATATCAATAATCCTGCTGCCGGCAAAGATGGAAATGGATCTATTGCAAGGATCTCACTGACAGGTGAAGTACGGGATGTAGAGTGGGTAGTTGGCGGAATGGATTCTCCCAAAGGCCTGGGATTATTCAAAGGTCTTTTATATGTAGCCGACCTGACCAAGGTAGTAGTAATTGATACAAAAACCGGGAAAGTTGTGCGTACGATTGAAGTAAAAGACGCGGGTATGTTGAATGATATTACTGTTGATGGTCAGGGTATTGTATATGTTTCTGACTCCGACAAGAAAAGAGTTTATAAAATAATTAATAACAAGGCAGAGGTTTGGTTAGAAAAAGATCATTTTATTAAACCAAATGGATTATTAGCTCATCAGGATAAATTTTACATGATAGACATGACTGCCGGTATTTTTTATGAAGTAGACAAGAATACTAAATCATTAAGAAAAATTGCCGAAGGTTTAGTGGGGGGAGATGGAATTATACCATTGGGTAAAGACTTCCTTATTTCTAATTGGAATGGAGAGATAAATCATGTATCAGCCAGGGGAGAGGTAAAAAAGTTATTGGATACCAAGGCGGAAAAAGTAAATGCAGCAGATATAGAATACATTCCTGCAAAAAAATTATTATTGGTTCCTACCTTTTTTGCCAATAAGCTGGTGGCGTATGAAGTTGCAGTTAAATAAAATTCTAATAGACTTTGGCGTTGCTTTTAGGAATGACAGTAAATTGCCACGATTGTAACCCATTTTTATACTTCTCGCCTGATAAGTTTGTGCATTGCTGACCGTTGAACAAATTGTACAAGAGTGCGACGCAACGATGTTAAAAAGAAGCAATGTAGCAGGGCTCAAAAAAAATCATTGCAGATTCTTATGCGGCGCCAAGCATAAATACTTTTTGTGGACAATTTCACCAAAAAGTATTAAAAAAAGGATCTTTCTATTCGCAATTTTATCGGCTTACTAAAAGAAGTGAATAGGAGCATTATTGCCGGGCTCATAAAAAGAATACGGTTGTTTTTAGCAGCAATAAAAAAGAGTGTGTTGATTACCTGGAGTATATTTTTTATACCGGCAGGAGTTTCCATAGCGTCATCGTTGCTACGCTCAGTTCAACTTTTTAGTTATGAATTGAACTGAGCGTAGCAGTTGACCCTGAGGGAAGCTGAAGGGTCGCAATCACTTTACCTGCATACCATTTGCCACTTGAGCCCTTCGTGTAATTCCACGAACTTTTGAACCTTTCTATTTTCCTTTTTATCCTTTCGCTTTCAAAATACTCTTAAAGAACTTCAATGAATAAAGCAACAATGAGAAATTCAGGATTGATCTCAGGTTTAATAGCAGTTTCTTTTCTCGTTTATAGTTGTAAAGGAACAGGCGGTACTAAGGACGGGGATATTAATACACCTGAGTTTAACCCAAATCCTACCGCAAAGTATCTATTGCCTGAAGAAAGTATAAAAACGATCCATTTGCCCGAGGGTTACCACATGGAATTGGTGGCAAGTGAGCCAATGATCAAAGAACCGGTATCGATTACGTGGGATGGTAATGGCAAAATGTACGTGGCTGAAATGCTCACTTATATGCAGGATGCAAATGCCACAGGTGAGCAAGTGCCGCGCAGTAGAATTTCGTTATTGGAGGACACGGATAACGATGGGAAGATGGACAAGCGTACTATTTTTGTCGACAGTTTACTATTGCCCCGGATGCTACAAACTGTCGGCCATGAACTTTTGGTTAATGAAACAAATACTATTGACATTTATAGTTATAAGGATACCAACGGAGATGGGAAAGCTGATCAAAAGAAATTAGTGTATCAAAATAAGAACTATGTAGTTAACGATGCAAATATGGAACACCAGAGAAGCGGGTTGGATTGGAACCTGGATAACTGGATGTACCTGACCTATGACCCGGTACGCTTCAGGTACACAAATGGTGTTATGAAGGTCGACACGATTGTAAGTGGATCTGGTGGCCAATGGGGAGTAACACACGATAATTACGGCCGCGTATTCTATTCGAGGGCAGGAGGCGAAATTCCTGCAGCAGGTTTCCAGGTTAACCCGGTTTATGGGGCATTGGATTTTCCTGACCAGTACAATGCAGAATTTTCAGAAGTGTGGCCAATAATTGCAACACCCGATGTACAGGGCGGACCATTACGGTTACGTCCTAATCGTACCCTTAATCATTTTACGGCTCCCTGCGGGCAGTCTATTTTTCGGGGAGACCGGCTGCCAGGCGATCTTGTAGGAGATTATATTGTTTGTGAGCCTGTTGCAAGAGCCATCAGGCGTGCAGAGGTAGTTAATGAAAATGGAAAAACTTTCCTTCGCAACATCTATCATCAGCAGGAATTTATATCCTCGTCCGATATGAATTTCCGGCCCATTAACACTGCCACCGGTCCTGATGGAAATCTTTATATTGTAGATATGCACCGCGGCATTATCCAGCAGGGCAACTGGACCAAGCCCGGTTCTTTTCTACGTCAAAAGATAGATAGTTTAGGGCTTGGCCATAATGTGGGCCACGGTCGTATTTACCGGGTGGTGCACGACGGTTACAAGCGGGGGCCGGCACCGAATATGTTGCGAGAGCCAACCAACCAACTACTAACTTATTTAAGTCATGCCAACGGATGGTGGCGGGATAATGCACAAAAAGAGATCATTGTGCGTGGTGACAGATCTGTAGTTCCGGCTTTAAAGAAAATGGCAACCGGTAACGATAGCTCGACATCGAAGGGAATTGGCGATCTTGCCACGATTCATGCGTTATGGACGTTGGAGGGGCTGAATGCAATCGATAAAGATGTTTTAGCAACAGCGCTAAAAGACAAACATGCACAGGTTAGAAGAACAGCTATATGGATAAGTGAACCATACCTGAAGGCAGGCGACGAACTGATGATAGAAAAAGTGGCCGGTTTAAAAGACGATCCGGATTACGATGTCCGCGTTCAGCTACTCCTCTCGTTGTATAACAGCAAATCAGCCAAAGCTAAGTCAGTAGTCAAAGAAATCGTAGATAAAAGTTCCGGCAACGAAATGCTTACGGCTACAAAAACTGCACTCGATAAGAATGAAGTTGTAAGGACATTCGGAAAGAGGCTGGGTGGCATGGAACCGGCCGATAGAACTTTAATTTTGAATGGTTCAGCAATTTTTAAATCCTTATGTGCGAGTTGTCATGGTGCTGATGCACAGGGACTGGCAATAGGAGGAGGCAGCATGCCGGCCCCGCCACTGAAAGGATCGCCTCGATTGGATTTTGATAAAAAGAATAACCTTGTCAGAATCGTATTGAAAGGGTTAACGGGTTCTGTTGACGGGAAAAAATATTCAAGTGTAATGCCTGCAATGGAAGGAAACAGCGACGATTGGATTGCGTCTGTTGTAAGTTATATACGTTATGAATATGGAGGTAAACCTGGACCAAGACCGGGAGAAATACCGGGCATGGCTCCGGCTGCAACCGATGCCAGGTCAGGGTTCCCTGTAAGAAAGACGCTTTCACCGGTAGTAACACCTGCGGAAGTAAAGAAGATCAGGGAAGAAAATAAAGGAAGAAACGGAGCATGGACACTTGAGGAACTGGAAGCTAAATTCAAAACAGAAGGTCAGCAGGAAAGTCGGTAGTCCATCGTTGCTGATAACAATAGTTCGCAGTAGCTAAGAGCTACATTTATTATGCATGTAAAGCTAAAGCGTTGCTGGCGGTAAAATTTCTGTTACCGTTGTCGGTGGAGAAATGAAAGGGGTACCATTTTATATGATTGAAATTCGCCCATCAAATTGCTATTCTGTAGGGAATACATGTTCTTTCTTATACTCCAGCGGCGTTTTATTCATAATTTTTTTAAAGTACCTGTTGAAATTGGATAGGTTGTTAAAGCCACTCTCATAGCATACTTCAGAAATCGTAATGTCTTTTTCTAATAATAAATTACAGGCATGCGCTACTCTAACTTCCAATAAAAAGTTATAGAATGTCTTTTTTGTCTTCAACTTAAAATACCTGCAAAAGGCCTTTGAACTTAGATTAGCCACAGAGGCAATTTCTGATAACGAAATCTTTTTTTGAAAATTGGCGAGTGTATGTTGAAATATTTGATTTAATCTATTCGCTTCAAATTCATCATATTTAGGTTGATGATAAAGGGAGTTTATAAATTCCTTTTCTTTTGTTATCGCTATTTTATCCAGGATACTGATTAAGGTAATAATTCGTTCTACGCCTCTTGCACCAGAAAGTTTAGTTATTAAATCTTTGACTTCGTTCCTGGTCTCTCCGGTTATTTTTATGCCTTGTTTCGCCTTTTCGAATAAAAAATTAATGCTTTTCAATTCGGGGGTATTGAAAAACCGATCGCCTAAAAAATCCCGATTAAAGTAGATAACCGTTACTTCTGCCATAAACTCAGATTCCATCAGGAAAAACTCCGGGTCGCATCGCCACATATGAGCAAGATTTGAGCCTATCAAAATCAATTCGTTGGCTTCAAAGCGACAAATATCATTACCTATAAACCGTGTTCCCCGGCCCTTGTGAATATATATCAATTCTATTTCGGGATGAAAGTGCCATTGATTATAGAAATCCGGGCCTTTATTTTGGCGAAGTTTAAATGATGACTCAGGCTCCAACGAAACTTTTAATAAGTGCGGCTTCATATATAAAAGAATATAAATTTACTTCATTTGCTTCTTATTTTATCAATTTATGTTACTATAATACCAGTTCTTGCGAATTGGATGCAAATGATTGTTAAAGTAAAAAAAGAAATTTGTAGAGTGACAGATTAAGATAGTAAAAAAACAAGCTTGCTTCAAAAGCTTCTTCCGCTAAAGCTTTTTGGTAGTTATGGAAGAACAAGTTCCTTTTCCTCTGGTTACATCAACTTTTGTTATTAAGATTAGCATAAACAAGTTCTGATCTCAGAGGTGTATCAAGGGTGAACCGTAATTATTTTGCTTTTGGTGATAAGCTTGTGAGAACGCATTACTGCTTTTATCTAACAATTATACTAACGCTTTGCAATTCATTAAATCTCTCATTATGCTGTATGAAGAACAACCCTTACCAGGTATTAGAGTACCGTACTCAAAATGTTTCCCCCCACAAAATCCACAAAATTTACATTATTATGGCAATGGAAAAATATCCGATAGGACACTTTGGGAGGCTTTTAAAAGCGGGGACGAACTCGCATTTATAAACATCTATAAAAGCTATTGCAACGTACTCTATAATTATGGTTGTCAATTTACTCCCGACACCGAACTGGTGAGAGATTGCTTACAGGACTTTTTTATCTATCTTAGAAAGAACAAGGCAGGATTCGGGGAAACCAATTCTATCAAAATGTATTTATTTAAAGCCTTTAAAAGACGTGTAGTAGACTATCTCAGAAAAAACAGTTCAGAGTTTCGTTCAATTGAAGAGTTTGCCTTTTCCCAGTTCTCCGTTGAACTGTCTTCCGAAACTATTTACATTAACCGACAGATAAAAGCTGAACGGATAGAAAAACTGAATAAGGCGTTAAAAGCTCTCGATAGTAAAGAACGGGAAGCTATTTATTATTTCTATTACGAAGGTTTGAGCTACGAACAAATTGCCGAAATACTCAACTTCTCACATGTTTCATCAGCAAGAAGAGTAATGTACAGAGGACTTCGACATTTGCGTAACTTCTTTTAAGACTCATTTTAGCGATATTAACTGATGGCAGAGAAAATCTAAGAGATGCAGGAAGTAATAGCATGCTGGTTAATATGTTATTTCTAAGAACCTGTCTAAAATTTATTTTTTTAGGTTACCGGCAGTTGTTTTTCACGGTATCATCGTTGCGTCGCACTCTTCTACTTAAGATCCATGCATGAGCAGAGTGCGAAGCATTTGGAAGATTCGAAGTATTTCGGAAACGTTCAACGGTAAAACATTGGGCATCTTTAGTACCAATGCAAGTGTGCTTTACACTTTTTTGGACAGCTTCTAAGGCTTATTTAACTATAAGCCTTATTTCTTTTGATAGATATCCTTTTAGCCAATAGGAACAAAATCTTATTTTTTAGCTTTCAACGGCCCCGGCAAAAATTTTTTAATTTTACGGTATCATTCCGCTCTTTCTTTCCTTATACAATAGAAACATAAAAGCTCTATTCATCAATTTAATCTGTTCCCTTATTTGTTTTTAAAGATTTTAAATAGAACGAAAACAGGTAGTGTAAGAAGCAGTTCAACAGAATAAAAATAACTCCTGATTACAATTAAAAAAGATTGGTTAGCCATATAGAAATCAGTATAAACTATAATTAAACAATGAAAATGTATCTATTTATCTTAATGTTATTTATCGGGGTTGTTTTAACTGTACACCTGGCTATGAATGCCCAGGTTGGTGTTATTCTGAGAAATGCAAAGATGGGAAATGCCATTTTTTGGACTATCGGTGGTATTACAGCCATTATTATTGGTCTTACCTCGTGGGAGTCAGACGTGTTTAATCGGTTAAAGGAAGTTCCGGTTTGGTTATTAACAGCAGGGGTAATGGGTGCAGCTTTGGTTTTTGGAATCGCCTGGGTTATGCCGCAAATAGGCGCAGCAAAAGGTTTTGTTTTATTAATTGCAGGCCAGGTCATTACGGGATTGGTACTTTCTCATTTTGGGTTGCTAGGCTCTCCGCTGGAACCGGTTTCCTTATATAAAATCTTAGGAGCCTTGCTTCTTATTGCAGGAGTAGGAATTGTGACATTTGCGAAATAGTGATAAACTTAATTTTATTATGAATAATATGAATTCAGTTAGCAGAAGAGAATTTTTAAAAATTGCAGGAATGGGAAGTGCTGCTTCCCTAATTGCTCCTTCGTGTTCTTTTGCTTTTGCTGGAGCTTCAAAAAGACATGATATAGGGGCTACTTTTATTTTGTGGGGATATGGGGCAGACAATCTCGAGCCTTCCTTAAAAGATATGTCCCGGCTCGGTTATCATTCTTTCGAAACTTTTGGACAAGTCATAGAAGAATGGGAGAAGAACCGCGGAGGATTTACAAAGGTTGTTGAAAAGTACGGGGTACCCATTGTTTCTGCATTTTGCATGACTGATGTACTTGATCCTACGAAAAGAAAAGATGAAGTAGCGAAGTTGGTACGATGGTGCAAATTGCTTAAGCAAAATGGCGGCAAAGTGATCGAATATTGTCCTTCAGGTATAAAAAGGGAAGGCTATGATTACAAACAGCACAAGAAGAATCTTGTAGAATCTATGAATGAGTATGCGAAGGCAGTAACAGACCAGGGCCTCGTTTGTGCACTGCACCCTCACACAGGAACACCAATCGAAACTCAGGAAGAAGTATATTTTATAATGGAAAACCTCGACACCAAATACATGAAATTTGGACCGGATGTTGGCCAGTTGGAAAAAGGTGGTGCAGATACCGTTAAGATCGTTAAAGATTTTATGGAACTAATTGAGCACGTGCACCTCAAAGATTATTCTGGTGGGGATAATGGATATCTTGGATATGCGCCACTTGGAGAAGGAAAAGTAAAAATCAAAAAGATTTTGCAGATGTTGGAGAAGAGAAGAGCCAGCATGGCGGGAATGATCATGTTTGAACTGGATTCTGATAGAAAGATTAAACCTGCTTTATCAGATTTTGAAGCTGCAAAGCTTTCAAGGGATTATTTAGTGAAATTAGGTTACGACTTCAAGGCTTCACAAGCATAAGCGAGGTGGTTGTATTCTGGGCGTACATTCCCTGATACAAGCTGAACAAAAAGTACAAGAGTGCGACGCAAGGGTGATTCATAGCATTGATAAAGCCCGGCTCATAAAAACAATTTATCCTTTACCGGAATGCAGAATAATTATAGAGATTATTTGCACTTGGGTAGCAATAGGAATATTTAACTCCTGATACTAATATTATTTCAGTCATTCTTTTTTACAAGTATTTGTCGCGGTAATAGAAGAAGCCATAGTTTTATGATATCAGCAATATTACTAATTTCTAAATGCTGGAATACTACTGCTCTTGAAAGGTAATTTGTAGATAAGGGTAATAATTATGCGTGTAAACTTTGATTGGTAAACTTGCTTAAAAAGAATAAGAAGACTTTTTTTCAGGAAGTTGGAGCATAAAATAATTAATGACGAACAATTTTATTATGGAAAATTTAAGCAATTATATTGGTGGCGCCTGGGTTAAAAGTAAAGAAGACAACACGATAGAGGTAATTAATCCTGCTACGCAGGAAATACTGGGAAAAGTACCATACGGTAACGGTACTTCAGTAGATGTTGAAGATGCAGTAGAGGCAGCCTCCCAGGCATTCAAATCGTGGAGCCAGGTGCCCGTAATGAAAAGGGTGCAGCCTTTATACAAACTAAAGCAATTATTAGAAGAAAACGCGGAAGAAATAGCCAGGACCATAACTATGGAATCTGGTAAAACGCTGGCAGAATCAAGGGGAGAGATACAACGTGCTATTGAAAACGTAGAAGTTGCTTGCGGAACTCCAATGCTGATACAAAGTGAATTTTCTGAAAATATCGCAACCGGTGTTGATGAATTTATGATTCGTCAACCTTTGGGTGTATGCGCGTGCATCGCTCCATTTAATTTCCCCGGAATGATACCTTTTTGGTTCCTTCCTTATGCTATTGCTTGTGGTAATACTTTTATTTTGAAACCATCGGAGAAGGTGCCGTTAACAATGGTAAAGGTGTTTCAGCTTATAGAGCAGTTAGACTTGCCCAAAGGAGTGATAAGCCTTGTTCATGGAGGAAAGGAAACGGTTAATGCGCTTTTAGATCATCCGGAAGTTAAAGCAATAAGTTTTGTAGGTTCGACACAAATCGCCAAATATATCTACTCGCGGGGAGCAGCAAATGGCAAAAGGGTGCAGGCCCAGGGTGGAGCAAAAAACCCCGTAGTTATATTGCCGGATGCCGATATAGATATGTCGGTACAAATTGTTACCGATAGTGTTTTTGGTTGTGCCGGCCAACGCTGTTTAGCCGCTTCGAATATTATAACTGTTGGTGACAATGGAAATATTAAGGAGGCATTGTATGAATCTGCGAAAAGCAGGACTACTGGTTTTGGACTGGACGAAAAGGTAGAAATGGGGCCGGTCATTAGCAGTGAAAGTAAGTCGAGAGTGGAACATCTTATAGAAAAAGGTGTGCATGAAGGGGCTAAGCTTTTACTGGATGGTAGAAATGCGACTATCGAAGGTTATGAAAAAGGTAACTTTATTAAACCTACTATTCTTGAGGGCCTTCCACTAGACGGAGAGATCATTAGGACCGAGATTTTTGGACCCGTGATGAGTCTTATTGAATTAAAAACTGTTGACGATGCATTGAACTTTATAAATAATGGCCATTATGGTAATATGGCCTGTTTATTTACCAGCAGTGGTGCAAATGCCAGGAAATTTAGAAACCAGGCAAATGCAGGTAATGTTGGCATTAATATAGGCGTTGCTGCTCCTATGGCACAATTTCCATTCAGCGGATGGAAAGAAAGTTTCTTCGGAGACCTTCACGGGCAAGGCCGTCATGCCGTAGAGTTTTTTACGCAGACAAAAGTAGTTATAGAAAGGTGGCCTAAAGAATGGTCACGTAAATTTTAGCAGGCAGGAAAACCTGCATGAATAAGTGTTGCACGGCTAAAATAGAATAAACTTTGGTTAGCTCCTTTTTGTTTTTTTTACCTCAACCTGATTTTAAATATTATTTTTTACCTTAACTTGTTTCTAATTATATACTATTGAAAAAAGCATTTTGCCCTCCCTTTCAACTGCAGACTAAGATGAATTTCTTAGGAATGGACTGCATTGTTACAGACCTTAGTCATACCATTAGTACAGAAGATCCCACATTTATAGGGCATCAAAGAACATTGATCTGGAACCATTTGTCTCATGAAGAGACGCAGAAAATGGGACTTACAAAACCGCCTTATTCTTACAAAGTCGTTGGTTTTACCATGTGTGATCATTCGAATACACACGTTGATGCCATTAATCACGTGGTAAATGAACCCGATGCCCGTGCTATAAATGAACTTCCATTGGAATGGTTTATGGCACCGGGTGTATGGTTCGATTTTTCGCATAAGGAACCACGCAGTTATATTACAAGAGCGGATATCGAAAAAGCTATTGCTGATACAGGAGTCACTATTAAGCCTCAGTCAGTAGTTCTTTATCATACTGGTTGGTACAAAAAATGGAAAGAGCCCTTTGAATATATCCGGGAGTATCCCGGTCTCGACAGAAGTGCTATTGAATACCTGAATGATTTAGGCGCCATTAGTGTGGGTGCCGATGCTCCCAGCATCGATAGCTACCAGGAAGTTGCCGTTGTAAAAGAACAACCCGCCCACATAGTTTGTCGCGAAAGAGAAATTATGAACATCGAAAACCTGGCCCAGGTAGATTTAATTCCTGCTCATGAATTTTGGTTTGTCGGTCTGCCACTTAAAATAAAGGGTGGCTCAGGTTCGCCATTCAGGGGAGTAGCCATTGTTCCGGAAAAACAACAGAAATAACAACTATGAATTTACCTCAAGAAATGGACGCGCTGGTACTCGCTGGAGTACGCGATTTTGCTATAAAAACAGTACCTGTTCCGGTTCCGGATGTGGATGATGTGATCTGTAAAGTAGACACTACTTATATCTGTGGTACCGATCCTCATATAATAGGTGGTGATTTTCCCGGGTTTTGGCCCACAGCTTTTGATTTTGTTCCCGGTCACGAATGGTCAGGAACGGTAGTTCAAATGGGGCCAAGGGCCGCGCAGCTAGGGTGGAAAGAAGGTGACCGTGTATGTGGAATTTCGCATTGTGGCTGCGGCTACTGTGAAATGTGCATGAAAGGCCGGTACAACATCTGCCTCAACTACGGATTTGAAGAACGCGGTCACAGGCAATACGGCCACTATACCCCTGGTGCTTACGCGCAGTATATGAGAACCTCTATCAGGAGCATATTCAAAATTCCTGATTCAATGTCGCTTGAATATGCAGCTTGTGTTGATCCGCTCAGCATTGCCTTGTATACTGTAAAACGTTCAAGGATGCAGCCGGGCGACGACGTTCTGATACTTGGAACAGGTCCGCAAGGTCTTATGGCAATATTATGCGCAAAGGCATTAGGAGCAGGGCGCATATTGGCCGTAGGAAGTGGTGAACGCCTTAAAAAAGCAGAGGAATTTGGCGCTATACCAATTAATTACCGTGATGGAGACGTCCTGGAAAAAGTGAAAGCGTTGACGAATGGTAAAGGAGTTCCTGCTGTGCTGGAGTGTGCCGGAACAGCAGAATCAATTACGCAAGCTTGCCTGGCTGCTGCAAAAGGTGGGGTTGTTTCAGTTATAGGCATTCCACATTCAGATCCTTCGCTTCCGCTGAAACGTATCGTTCTCGACGAGATCGAGATTATTGGTAACAGGGCAAATCCTAATACCGCAACCGAAGCAATCGGTCTGCTTCAAAACAACCGCATCGACATGCGACCTTTATTAACCCATCGTTTTTCTCTGCGCGAATTTGATGTAGCTCTCGATATTTTTGAAAAAAGAAAGGATGGTGCCATCAAAGTAGCAACGAAGCCCAATGGAATGAACTAAAATTTTAATCATCAATTAAAGTAAAAACGGGGATTATATGAGTAACAAAGTAATGATTGTAAGCGGTGGCGCATCTGGATTAGGCTTAGCTGCCGGTATTAAATTCGCAAAAAATGGATATAATATTGTTATCGTAGATGTTAATGAGGAGAAGGGGAAGATTGCAGAACAACAGATCAAAGACTTAGGACAGGATGCAATATTCTGTCTGTGTGATATATCAAACAAAGAACAGGTGCAGGCAGCAGCCCGGGTTACGAAAGAGCGATTTGGCCGGGCAGATGTACTAATAAACAATGCCGGTCTCGAGATTCGCGGCAGCATTTTACAATGCACCGAAGAAGATTGGGATAAAACATATGCCATCAACCTGAAGGGAATTTACCTGATGTCGAATGCCTTTATTCCGTCTATGATCGAACAAGGCGCCGGTTCTGTTATAAACACTGGTTCTATTCTCGGTTATCGTACTGTAGGAGAGCGTGCCGCCTATTCTTCTTCCAAAGGGGCTATTGACACACTTACCCGCAGTATGGCCTATGATCTTGCCAAGGATAATATCCGCGTAAATTGCGTTGCACCAGGCGCCATTAATACTCCTTTGCTGCGGGGATCCATAAACGATTCTCCCAATCCTGCAGAAACGGAAGCCTTCCTTAATTCAAAAAGTGTTCTTAATCGCATGGGAACTTCTGAAGAAGTGGCGAACGTAATGTATTTCCTTGCGTCAGACGAGGCTACGTTTGTAACAGGCGCCACTTACTTTGTTGATGGCGGCTGGTCTATTTTATAAGAAGCTATTTTTTGGTTACCGGCACTGGATTTTCATGGCCTCATCGTTGCGTCGCACACTTGTACCGTTTGTCCATTACGGGACGTGAAAGGTTTGTGCATTTGCATCACTATGTGCAAGTTTCTCATTAATGTATGATGCTTTTGCATTCTAAATCGCTTCCTGAATTCGGGACCGCGGAGGCAGAAACGCGATGAATAGAACCCACATATCGGAAATTTATTTGAGAACCGCTTAAACGATAAATTACTTTGGTTTATTTAGAAGATAAAAAATCCTTGATCAATAAAGGCATTACTCAGTTATTAGAAATTAAGGACTCCGACATTCGATTATTGAGTCTTCACCAGTGCCGTCATGCAGTCGATAATGCAATTCATATCGGTGGTGCATTTTCAGCTACCATTCCAATGGTCAGCCTTTTTTATGGAGGTATTATTGATCTTAACATCGAGCAACCTACTGCTACCGACCAGGATCTTTTTGTGTTAAGTAAAGGTCATGCAGTAGCTACTCTCGCGTCTATTTATTCAGACTTAGGCTATTTTGACCAGTCTGTCCTTGAAAATTCCCGTTCAATAAACAGTATCCTTAACGGGCATCCAGGACCGCTTTTACCCGGAGTGCATGTAGCAACAGGCCCAATGGGTCAAGGCATGGGTGTTGCGCAAGGTTTTGCCATTGCCGGCCAGCAGGCGCAGAAGTTTGATGTGTATGCCGTAACAGGCGACGGGGAATTGCAGGAAGGATCGATTTGGGAAACAGTAATGTATGCCGGTTACAAACGTCTTGACAACCTGTGCGTTATGGTAGATAACAACGGCGGGCAGTTAGATATCGTGAACACGCTCCATTTTCCTTATCATGGCCTTGGTGCCAGTTTTGAAAGCTTTGGCTGGCGTGTTTTAGAAGTCGACGCTACTAAATACCATAACGTTTATACTGCTCTGCACGAATTTAAATATGGTGAAAGGGACGGCAGGCCAACAGCCATTATCTGTAAGTCAACCAAAGGTCACGGTGGCTTCTCCGATTTCATGAATAATCATAAATCAACCATCACAAACGACGTACTCGACCAGGAAGCCAACCTTCAAAAGCAACAACGTGCTGTTCGGGAAAGCCGGTTTTGCAAATTTTTTAATGCATTAGGTGAAGACGGAAAGCATTCCGAAGTGGTGTCCATCCTCGAAGAACATGCTGCTAATATGGGTTTGAACATACTGCTTCAGGGTAGTAGTGCATCGCAGGTAACCAGTGCGGAACCAACCGTTAAAACGAAAAAAGCACCGGAAAGAAATAAACGGATCAATTATTCGCCTGCTGCACTTCCTAAACTGGAAAAAGGGAAATCTTTTGGTGCGCACAAGGTGATCGAACTGGCAATGAAGGCCTTTTCAAGCGACGAAAGAATCGTTTCAGTCGATTCTGATTTAGCTTCAACCAGCGGCCTGCAGGCGGGAGTTGGTTTTGTAGATAAATATCGCGCCCTAAACGTGGGCGTTGCGGAAGCAAACATGATGCTGATTGGTGAAGCCTTCGCCATTCTGGGTGCAAACGCCTGGATCAGTACCTTTTGTCCGTTTTACGATTGGAAGGTGCTTAGAAGAGTTGCAGTAGGCCACCAGGAACGTTTAGAAGTAATTGCCGGTAATGGCTGGTTATCCGAAGGCCATGGCATCGACCTTACAATGGTAGCAACTGCTGCCGACCTCGAAACGCAATCGAATGGAGCTACCCACATGGGAAATGATGATGCCTTACTCCTCAACGAGGCGGCACACGTAAAAATCATAAACGTTTCATGTCCCCAACAATTGTTAGGCGTTTTGAAATGGATCGTTGAAGGCAACAAGGGCATTATTTATATGCGTATTTTAAGAGCCGCAGCTAATGTTATTTATGATGCTGATTTTACGTTTGAGTTCGGCAAAGCTTACACCGTTAAGCAAGCCGACAATGCCGGGGCGTTTATTGTCACAAGCGGACGGGGAGTATATGAAGCTTTAGACGCAGCCAAAACTTTAGAATCGAATGGTGTTTTAGTTAATGTAGTTGACATGCCATCTATAGACGAAACGGCTATCCTGGAAATGTATCATTCAGGAAAACCTGTTTTTATTGCCGAGCAAAATAATGGCTATATCTGGACGAATGTCAGGAAAATCCTGTTTGAAAAAGAGGGAAACATCGATACAAAAAATCTTATTCCAATCAACACAACTACTCGTGGTGGCCTCCATTATATTCATTCCGGAACCTATAATGAGTTAGCTGCTCATTATGGAGTGAACGCCGAACAATTAAGCGACAAAATATTAAACACTTTAAAGTCGAAATAAATGACGATAATTCATGAAAACGATGTGCCGGAAGTGGAACATCCTGGCAGGTTCATGCGGTGGTTGGCAAATGCTGATTCTCTACAGGCAAATAACCTTTCAGTTTGTGTCATTCGCGTTTTGCCCGGCGAGGCGGTGCGTCCAGCCCACTCACATCCCAACAGCGAAGAGTTGATTTATATCATCGCCGGCAACGGTAAAGTAATGATAGAAAATGAAGTAGGGGAGGTGAGGGCCGGTTCGGCAATTCTTTTTGAACAGGGAAAAATTCATATGTTAAAAAATACCGGTGACATTGAAATGAAGGTGATCTGCTTTTTTGCCCCTGCTACCAATATCGATAATTATAAAACATTTGAAGACATTACCTTTCC
>JAQBNO010000084.1 GCA_028288485.1 Segetibacter sp. | reverse complement strand
TTTTTCTTGCAGTATTCAATTGCTTTCACCAGGTTCGGCGAGTTGCCGCTAACGCTCATCACCATCACCAGGTCTCCTGCTTTCGCATAATTTTCTAACTGGCGTAGATAAATATCTTCATAAGCGTAGTCATTCCCGATAGCAGTGAGCCAGCTAACATTATCGTTCAAAGAAAGGCAACGGAAACGACGATAAGTTTTGTCGGAAGAACCTTTACCGAGGTCGGTAATAAAGTGAGAGGCGTTTGCTGCACTTCCACCGTTCCCGAATACAAAAATCTGCCGGTCCTCCTTCAAAGCTTTTCTAAAGTCAGCAATCACACTTTCTACAGCTTCTAGGGGTATTGATTCTAAAGCTGATCGGTGCTCACGGATATAGTTCTCCAAATAATCTTTCATAAGGCAATTTTTAATTCTTAAAATGAATGTTTTGATTGTAAACTTAACCAATGTTTTTTTGCAAGTTCTATTGCCCCCACCGGAACTACAGTTTCACCTAAAGCAGCAATTCGAACAGGGGGCGCAGGTAAAAATGCTTTCATTATATATTGAGGTAATTTTTCTGAAACGGGTATTTGAAGATGCGCTTTTAATAAAGACAGCCCGCCGCCAATGATGATCATATCGGGGTGAAAGAGGTGCACTACATGTGAAAGCCCAAAAGCAAGATCGTCTGCAATTTCTTCGGTTATCTTTTTTGCTGCCTCATCTCCGTTTTCTATCGCCGGTTGCAAAAAAGTGGCAAGCGGTTTTGTTGTACCTGCAGCCATGTTCGCCAACATGCTGCCAGGGTTCTCACTAATAAAGGTGTTTATCTTTTGATTCACGGCCCAACCGGAACATTTTGATTCTAAGGTATTTCCTTTTTTGTCTAAAAGAAGATGTCCAACTTCAACTTCGCCGGGTGCCTTACCATGATAGATCTCTCCGTTTAAGATCATTCCTCCTCCAATACCGCTTCCCATTGTAATATAAAATACGCTTTCGCTTCCTTTACCACAACCATGGATAGCTTCACCTAGTGCGGCAACATTTGCATCGTTATCAATTGCTACCGGCTTTTTTGTTAGTTGCTTAAGCCACTCAAGTAGATTAAAGTCTTCCCAGCCAGTCACCTGGTGTGAAACACGAATGGAACCGGTTTTCCAATCAACAGGGCCGCCAAAACCAACACCGATTGCGGCTATGTCGTCAAACGATTCCAGCTTATTTAAACCATCCCTGATCTGTTCCTGTATGTGGCTGGCGCCAGCTGCAGGATCAATTGTATAACGTAGATTTTGCCCGATGCTGTTCGATGAGTTTCCTAGTGATAACTGAAGTTTGGTACCACCAATTTCAATTCCTAAAAATTTATTTTTTACCGCCATACAAGGCTCAAGATATTACAAATAATTTCAGAAACGATTTTCAGCAGCGCTTCGACAGATTTTTATTGCGCAGTTGAAGTGTGAGGTCCTTCGACAAGCTCGGGGTAAACTGCCACGATGAATAAAGCGTTACAGTACAAGCGAGCGTGGCAACAATGGTGCTCTTTTAGTTAATGCTGGTCACAAAAAAATCCCTCATGATTTAAATCACCCTAAATTAACAAGGGAAATAAAACAGGAAGAAGGTAGAAATGATTGCGGTAAAAAACACAAGAAAATGTTCTATAAAAGCGGGGGTACTATTGGCCGCGGTTCTTCCGTACAATTGGTTGGGGAGAACTAATTAAACAAACTTATAAAACTATCAGGATGCGTTCGCGGTTTATCTGCTTGTGATAATAAAGAGCCGCTTTTTATTTTAATAAAAAATTACTGAAAAAGATATTCTTTAATATCAACTGTTAGTAGCTTAATTATTGACACAAAATTTCAAATTGCCCTTTTCAAATGTTTCAACCCTGTGTTGTTGTTCAACTTTAAAATATTTTTTCTTCTTTTGTCGTTAAAGGTTTAATGAAAACCCGACAACCCTAAAAAACAAATGAAGGCTCTTGGTATCGCAGCTATACTGCTTTTTATTAGTGTGCTTACTAATGCACAGGAGAATTTTGTAACCTGGAATGAAAACGAACCATTACAATGGAACGATTTTTCGGGTAAGGCAGATCATTCCAGTAGTTTCGAGGCCGAAAGTTTTGCAGAAGTGAAATATTCCTACCAATTTAACAGCCCCCGCGATTTTCACTTCAATGTAAAAGCAAGTTTCAACAGGAACACGTCGTGGATAAAACAAGGATATAAGTCGGATGCATTATTGAAGCACGAACAGTTGCACTTTGATATTGCAGAACTTTATGCGAGGAAACTGAAGGTCGCCTTTGATAATTACACTTACTCTTCCAACTATGAAGAAGAGATCGTGCAGATCTTTAGCCGGGTGAAATTGATTTACCATAAAACGCAACAACTCTACGATGAAGAAACAAACCATTCACTTATTGCAACCGTACAAAAGGAATGGGAAGTTTTAGTAAAGGAAGAGTTAGACAATGTAAAAAAGATTAAATACAGTAACTGGCAACAGCCTTTGTTCGTAAAGAATAAGTGATCTCCAAATAATTACACCAATATTGCTTTTAACTCTTCAAACACATCCTGCTCACCCCAGATCCTTTCTCCTTTCAAGTCATTAAGGTGCGCAATAATTTCTGATGCTATCTCGTCATTCATCTGACTTTTGTACAGCCGGATCGCCCGTTCTTTGTCAACAGAGCAATTAAGGAGGCCATTTGTTTGATTTGTAAAGGATACACCTAACTCCTCTTCCAATGCATGAATGTGTTCTAAGATCTGTTGGTTCTTAATCCGGCGGGCATAAGGTAAGTCTTCGTAAAAAAGAACACTAATTTCACTGTATAATTTTACAACTGCCCACCTGCATATCGCATGATCAATATGATTGCCTATTCCAAGCGGACAAAGAAGCAAGCCATCCACATGCTTTTGAAGTAAAGTTTTTAATTCTTCAATTAGTTCCAGTTCATTAGGCTGAAATGGTTGTTCCTGGAAGATATAACCGTTTCTTAAAGGTGCATCGAGCAGGTCAAGATTGATGATATTAATGTTGCCATTAAACGTTTTATAAAAAGCCGCATCTTCATTTTTTCTAAGAAGGCTAACTGCATTTATTTCCTTATTCTCTACAGCAATTGCTGTCCATTTGGTAATGGTAAAACAATTAATGATCGTTACAGGAATTTTATTGTTTGCACATTTTGAAATGGTAAGTGCCAGGCCAAAGGCGGCATCATCAATATGCGGGGAAAGAATAAATATTTTATTTGGACTTTTCATGAATGGAGAAGACGCCTTGTGTTCTTTGTTACCCGACGAAAAAGACACCAGGGAGGCACAGCGTTGCCAAAGTAAAGAAGTGACCTTTGTGCAATCCGGTGTTCTTAGTGTCTTTGTGGTTCGATCTTATTCTGCAACTTTTGCGTTCATCAGTTTTAATGGATTGCTTACCTCAGTCTTCTTAGAAATGATATATGGTGGAACAACCAGGTAATGAATGGCATTATTTACATAACAATTGATGGCATCAGTCAAGGTCTCTACCATGGTTTCATTCTTACCATTGAAAGAGGTATTCGCAATTATCCCCACTCCTGTTTTTTCTTTGAAGTTCCTCATGAGGTTATAGATAAACTCATTGTCTTCCTTACTCACCGTTTGAATCCGGGCGCTGTGGTCGACGTGTTCAATTGTGGGAAACTTGTCTTTATACTTGTCCTGGAGGAATGCGGTGAACAACATAAATGGCGTTCTTCCTTTGAATTTAAAATATTCACTTACATCTTCTTCCAACACAAAAGGCGCTATCGGACGGAACCATTCACGACCTTTAATAAATGCATTAATCCAGAACTTATTTACAGCATACCTTGTATCGGCAACAATGCTGCGGTTGCCCAAGGCTCTCGGACCAAATTCGCTGTTACTTTGGAACACGCAGAGAATTTTTCCCCAGTTTAAATGGTTGGAACAAACTTCTACCAGGTTGTCAGGCTTTTCAATGCTTAAATCAGGATAGTTTTCCAGCAGCTTTGTTACTTCGTGTATATCTACATCTGGTCCCAGGTAATCTAACCTCCAGTTATACTCGTTCTTAATCTTGTAACATTCGATAGCACCGTAAATAGCACAACCAACCGAAGAACCGCCATCATGTGGAGCAGGTGGAATAAATAAATCATAACCCTGTTCAAGCACCTTTGTATTGGCTACACAATTTAAGGCGCATCCACCGGCATAAGCAATGTTCTTTGTTCCGGTTACTTCAGCCAGCCAGGCTGCAATTTCGATTAAGGCTTTCTCGAAAACATCCTGTCCCTTAGCTGCAAAATCTGCTTTCTGCTGGAAAGTTTTTTTCTCATCCTTATAATTATAATCCGTACACTTAAACATCTCCTGCCATTCCTTCGGAATAAACACTTCACCTTCTTCCACTATAAGATCCGGCAGGTTTAAGGCATCTAAATTTCCATAGGCTGCAAGTCCCATTACTTTTCCTTCACTACCCTCGCCTTCGAATAAACAATTGGTGAGCTTATAATAAAAGTTACCCAGTCCATGCGGGTTTTCAGGATCGCGGTCGTGCAGTTGCTTTTTGATACATCTTATCTCGCCATTCCTGCAATGATAATAAGAAGCAACTTCAAAAAGATTTGCCTTGCCTTCTTTACCCGGGTAATCATATTTAATAAGTTCGACCGGGCTACCAACGCTGTCAATGATCATAACAGCACAATCATCAAAACCACTTGGAGGGTAACAACTGTATAAATGAGAAAGATGATGTGAGATTTCAACAATTCGTGCATTCGGCTTCAGGTTCAAAACGGTGCGGAGCTCTTCGTGGTACTGCTCCATCTTTTCGCGTTCGGTATCGGCGCTCCAGCACTCAACTACAAGATCATAGGGCCGGTCTACCACCGGAATTTTTTCTTTATACAACTTCATATCGCCCAACCTACCCCAGTGATGTTTGCGCTTTGTCAACCGTTCTTTGTGTATTGACATTATGTGTTTGCCGCCCTCGAAAATCGATATTGTACCGTCTTGTGTCCTGTTTATCCCCAGGATGGAAGGTGCGCTCATAAGCAGGAAATGGTTTAGAATTTAATGAGTATATTTAAGGGAAAGAGTGCTAAAAAATTATACCAAAGCATCAGTTGATACAGAAAGTGGTCAAGATAGCTGGTAAGTGGTGGCGGCGTGATAGAAATAATGTTTGAAGATCGTAATGAAGCTACCGCTCAATTAGATTACACTTATGTGAAGATTGCAGCAATAAGTGTTGGTTTAAATGAACAAACCCGAAAGCATTTTTAACACTTTCGGGGAAGATTGTTCTGCTGTAAAAGTATGTTCCTTAATAATATTTATTTGTTTGCGTTAAATAATCACTTTCGTCCGCCGCCGAAGAAAAAGCCGATTTTAATTCCCAGGTAATTGTTACTAAACTCACCTGTTTTTCCCGCAAGATTGTACTCTATGGCTGTTCGAAAGTGCCCCCATTCAAAACCTGCACGGGGCATAAAACCGAAGTGCGATGAGTTTAAGGTTTCATCGGTGCCTCCACTCAGGTTTGCTGATGCACTCCGGAAAACACCTGCTCCCAAACCGAGAAACGGCCTGAACTTGTTAGTATTGAAGTAGTAATCGGTGGTAGCAAGGTACGATGCGCTCGCACTCACATCCCCATCCTCGAAGTAGTTGCCGTCGACGTCCATCGGCACCCGTGACAATACTGCCGCTTCAAAGCGCAAGCCGACAGTAATGTTATCAGTTAAAGCATATTTCGGCTCCAAAGCCAATATTGCCCCTGCTTTCGAACCAAAGCCTTCAGGTATTCCATACCCTGCAGCAAGGTCAACTTTAAAACGTTTAAAAGAGTAATCCTGCCCAATGCCGTTTATCACTACAAACAGTGAAAGCAAAGCGGTTAATATTTTTATCGTTTTCATGGCTGATGTACAAATTTGGTTTACCCTGTTTATAACAGGTTATTATAGTAATTGTGTAAAAACTTGATATGTAAAACGGGTTTTCCATTTCCGCCCTTCGGTGATAATACACCTGGTTCAAAATTGCAGAACGGCTTTATTTATTTGTTTCCCAAACGCGTTGAAAAGTCGCCTACAATGTTCTGATACTTCCTTAACACCCTGTCCCAATCCTTAAATTGCTCGTCGCCCTTCACGCTTGTTCCTGCTATTCCCGAAGCCTCACTTACCAGTTTTACTTTGTAGGTTAACGGATTAGAATTTCCAAGCTTTATAATCAGCCTGGTCCTGATGGTGTTCTGTTCGAACGACTGTACACTCCATGCGGTGCGTAAATAAGAGGTTTCCTTGTCACTCACTTCAATCGCGTCAAAATAGTCGGTAACGATTTGAGTTGTTAATTTCCAGGCATCGGTTATAGTCAATTTAGGATTAACTGCGATTGCAAAATCAACATTAGCCTGGTCGGTCTTAATGGATGCTTCTAACGCGTCATCTTTCTTCATTTCGAAGAATTGCTTTTTGGGAGGAGTAGTACTGCCTTTTTTATTGCAATAGACCTGGTCGTATTTTAGGAATCCGACTTTTTGTATTTTAACATTAACACACGCATCCTTAGGTACTTTCACTTTTAGAGTGCCTGTACCTAAATTTTGACCATCGACGATAATTTGTGCATCCGGTTCTGATGAGCTTACGACAACAGTTTGTGCGTGGCAAAGAATAACAAGAAAAAGGCCGAGTAAGGTGATTGCTGTTTTTTTCATTTTCTATAGTTTAATTGATGTTTTGCTGTTTGTTGACTACTTTTTAATTTCTGGCATTCTAAATAATGTCGCTTCCGTCTTTTCTTTGATACGTTTTGTTTCTGCGTTTCTGTGAAGCAAACATCGAAACAAATGACGGGTCAACAAATGTGTTTATCACGGTGTTTCTGCCGGGGTTTTCACCTCCTTGAAGGGTGGAAAGCAACAATCGTAGATGTGGAAGTTTTTGCAGTGTGGTAGCCTGCAACCATTAAAAAATTATGTTTAGCAGCGCATAAAATGGAATGTGAAGGATGAACGCTTAGAGTTCAGTAACCGTTTTTATTATTAGGAAAAACTACGGTTCAAGGATAAATCGCGGATGTATACATAATAGGCCAGATCGTGGCTATTAAAAGCTTCATCAATTGTATGAACACATAAAGCGGTTAGTATTAGCTGAACAGCACAAGGATCGACTGAACAACACCGAAGATGATTCGTCATCGAATTAAAAGTATAAGTGTGCGCCGCAAGAACCCTTGGGGGCGGCCGCCAAACCATGCAAAATGAACTTTTAGTGCGATCATTTATAGCTCAAGCCGCGGCTTCGTTATTGCACCCGCCTGTTTCTTAAACCGCTTCGCTGGTTTCAGCATGCCTTCGCCTGGCACTCATCCGGCTGATGTCCCTTATGCAATAACTGTTGTCAGAAGCGAATATTTTAACACTAATCCATAAAAACAGGCACCAACTTAACTCTTTTGTTGCCACCGGCAATGCAGAAGAAAGGATTGCCACCCTTCGGCTTAGCTTAGGGTACCCTTCGGCTTCGCTCAGGGTAAAAAAAAACTGCTACGCTAAGTTCTATCAAAGAATTAAAAGTTGAACTGAGCGTAGCAACGATGATTCTTATAGTACAAAAAGCCAGTATCAAAAAAAATAAAGACATCAAAAACGAGTTCATTAGTAGAGAAGCACAATAGCAGCACCCCGGTTAAGTACAAAAAAAATTTTCAAATACTCGAGCCGATATAAGGTAAAAAGGTTAATAACGAATATTAACAAAAGGCCCAACTACAATTGCAGTCGGGCCTTTTAAAACTATAGACATCCTTTAAACTTTCTACGCGTTCCTCTTTCTTTGTGAATTTAATTCAACAATCCCATCATTGATTTAAAAAGCTGGTCCTTTGTAAAAGGCTTTTGCAGAAAAATATCAGCACCGTTATGAATAGCTACATCTTCTGCAGAAGCATCGTAGCCCGAGATCATAATGATCTTAATAGACGGGTAATTCTTTTTAATAAAACTAATGAAATCAACTCCGTATCCATCAGGCAATTTGTTGTCGAGAATAACAACTGAAGGATTTTCCTTTGCTAAATATTCCTGTGCCTGCGTCAGATTTTTTACATGATCAAGTTCCACTTCATCACTATTCAACATAATATTCAGCAGTAAGCACATGTCGCTTTCATCCTCAATAATAAGTGCCTTTTTTGTTTCTTTACTTTCAATTGTAGTATTTCCCATAACCAATTTTTATAAAACTTTAATCAATTAACAATAGTAGACGTCCGCACTGCAATTACGTTTAAAAAAATCGTTCCAGATAAATCTCAGCTTTTTTCGTCAAGACAATTTCAGTTGTGGTGTAATTTATTTTAATGAAATAACCCCAGGTATTAGTGGATAAAGGATTGGTTTTTAAATTATTAATTACCGGCGAGAGAAAGCTCAACAGGAGTGCAAAAGTTTTCCATGTACCCTACCCGAAGGATGTAAATTCCATAAACAGGGAGAGATTGTGTTAAACCAAAATTTAGTTTATTTGCGAAGAATCTTTTAAATAAGGTTTAGCAGGTGGCAATTTAATTATAAACAGAGGCTCTTACGGGTAGAATAAACTTTCGAAAAGTACAAAAGTGCAACCCGCCGAAAAAGCGGGTCAGGCAGCAACGGTAGTTGAAATATCGTTCTTTAGTTCGGTACATAATTGTCCCTGTTTTTTCAGCGGAGTTTGCACCCATTTTTTATTTAGCGCCATTTTTTGCAGGACCAGGCGCCGAAGAAGTAGTATCGAAAAGTTTTAAAATTGCTGGCAACAAGGCTCCTAATGAAGTAACAACGGTTATTAACCTTTTTGAAGACTCCTCCTGTGAAATGAAAATAAATACGGCAACTCCGATAAGAATAAAGTAAAAAACCGTCTTCATTGTAGCCCATGAACCTTTCCCCTCCTTACTTAACGTCTTGATCTCTTCGGCAGAGTCTTTTGTAAGAAGGAAGTTTCTGAAGCTGCTGGTGACCAGCCTGAAATTATCCTCCTCTTTCACCAACAATCCTTTCTGGAATAATTGATATAAGACAAGCACCTTTTTGTAATTAGTAAAACCATCGATAGCAAAATCGTATAATGTAAATTTCTCCACTTTATCGCACTCCCGCCATATTTTTTCATAAGCCGGTACGAGGGCAAGGTGCATTTTTAATACGCATTCGCTACCGTCGGCACGGCTAAGTAGCAAGTCATTTTCCTTAATCCTTATTTCCCGGAAACTGAGATTGTCTGGCGAAAATGAAAATGATTTGCAGAAAGCTTCAACATCAATATAGCCAAGCATTTGTTGTAGCCATTCAGGGTCCTGGCTTTGGGAAATATTTTCATAGCCGTCAAAATATCCAACCAGGAAAATTCTTCTTGCTACAGAATAGATGATCTTGTAAAAAAGATAAATGAAAATGATGATAGACAACATGACCAAAAGTCCTCCCGGGTCCTGGGTAATGTTCTCAAACAGGTAAAAATGCTTTAGCTTCCCTTGTAGTAAGATGGATGAAGGATCTCTGTAATCGGTAACATTTTTGTAAACCAATGATAATGTGTCTTCTGCTTTATCACTATTAGCCTCGCGCCAGTAATAAAATTTATTGTGACTGGTATCATCATAAAATTCGTCGTGGTCGGGGGGAAGAAACAGGAATTGCGTAATCTTTTTGTAGAATGGCGAAGTGTTTATATTAAGGTGTGAAAGAGCGGGTTGAAAACGGATCTTTATTAAAGAGTCATTAAACAAATACAGTCCCTTATCGCGGCAGAACTTCAGACTATCAAGAAAGGAATTGGAAACATTGAGGTGAGCAGAGGTATCGGCGAAATGTATTTTTACCAGTGAATCATTTTTCAGTTCATAGGTAGGTTTAAATTTCGCACTGTCATCAGTTGCCGTATCGCTAAACAGTCCAAGTTTTGTTTGCCAGATCTTTGTATTAATGTCCGTTCTCCTTTGCTGAATTTTTTTTGCCAGGTCCACCTGGAAAGACTGGTAATGAAGCTTTCTTTCTTCATGTAGCGCATAACTGGTAAAAGTGATTGCCGGAATTACTGTTATTACTACCACAGATAATAACAATGAAATAAGGAAGAGCTTCAGGTAGTTTATTTTAACAGGGCGATTTTTTTTCAAGAATTCGTAAAAACCTGGAAATCGCATAAATAACTCGGTCACCTTTTTATTTGCTTTGTCTACATCTACCCCTGCTATTAAACAGCTAATAACAGGTAAAATGATAATGATAATCCAAACTCTCGTTTTTACCACATAGTTGTTGAAGTTAAGATCATTATAAAAAAGAACGTTTTGCAAAATAGCGTAAATGATAATGGAAACAGCATACAAAAAAAGGATGGTACGGATAGCATATACTATTTTTAAAAACTTCGGCCAGCTAAAGAAAGTCGTTTTCTCATCTTTTTTCTCGTTGCAGATTTTGACAATTGTTGCAGATCTTTTAATGATATAATAACCCGTTACAGCAAACAAAGGCAGCAATATAGAAATGTTGACCATATATAACTGGTAATTGCGGGGCGGCAAAAACAGCGAAAAAATAAAAACAAAAAATACGCACGAAATTAATTGCACCGAGTTCTTGATATAGTATTCCTCTTTGCTGCGAGAGGGTTTAAGCCAGTTAAGGGTGCTTGGTATAAAAAACAATTTCGAAATTCTTTTATTGGATAGCATTACACAATAAGAAAACAACGATACAAACAACAGCAAGATACTTTCGCACACAAACACAGATGCAACTATGTGAAAAATGAATAAATATTCGCTTCTTTTGTTGTAATAGGTGACCAGGTAATAAGGCAATACCTCTAATGGTTTTACAATCATTTTTGCAGGCTGATCATATAAATCAATATCAGTGATCAAGACACTGTCTTTATGACTAACTGCATTTTGTAAAAAATAGTTCTTACCTGTTTCCTCGAAAAGGTTTTCCTGCAAACTTCTTGCTGTATCTGAGTGACAAATAATATCGCCTTTCTCATTAATTAAACAAAAGCCGAACCCGGCAGGCACAACTGTATTATAAACCGAATACATTTTAGTGGATATATCAATAGCGATAGCTTTCCTTGTATCGGAAATTATTGCACCGCTGCGCATTGCCACATTAATGGTATATTCTCCTGTCAACCGCGACAGAGTGGGCTGTATACTAAAAGTATCCTTTGAACCCGGAAATGCATAACCGCGGTTGTATTTCACATCTCTAAAGTATTGCCGGTCTCTTAATTTAAAGTATGCCGCATTTTGTTTGGTGAAAGACCAGCTTGCAACATCATTCCCATCCGCATTCATCCAGTGAACATTCTCTATATTTTTATTGTGTTTGGGGTAAAAGAGATAATCTTTCAAATCTGCGGTGTCTATCCCCCGAATCGTTCTTAAAAAATTTGCTTTAGACGTATCCCTTCTATAAAGATGTAAATTCGGGTTTACAAGAAGACTATCAAACTCTTTTGCCTGTTGAATCGTTTTATTGATCTCTTTATAAAAATTATCTGTTACCTCATTTTGAAGTGATGATAATACCCTGTTGGTAAACCTATGCGGATAGATATAAAGCCAGATAGCGGCCGAAAGTATGGTTACTACAAACGGAATAATAAAAATTACAGCAATGATCAATCTTACATCAGAAATATTGATGTTTTCGTGCAGGCTTAATACATAAATTTTCAAAAAGGGTAAAACAAGTAACAATAGCACCAGGATCAGTCCCAGCGTTAAAAGGAAATCGACAGGAACGTTATTAGACTGCCTCCGGTAACTTTCTTCGCTTATTAAGCCGATGAGTACAAAAGTTTCAGTTGAAATGCTGGGGATCTGGAAAGGCATTAAAAACATTTTGAATGGAATGCCTTCTATAATTATATCGCGTATTCCAGGTGCTTCTACGTAATTACTTTGAAAGAGTGAGTCAATATTGATATTCGCTATATTAATACCGGGCGATTTATATAAAATCGAATCGAACTTTCTTTCGTCTTGATCTTCTTTACCCGTACGCGCCAGTTGCTTAATCAGTAGAACCGATTCAAATGTTTCGTGATGAATGGCGATTAAAGGTTCCAGGATCTCACTTAATGGTTTTACTAAAGTATCGCCTTTATATTCTCCTTTCTTTTTTATCTGGTAAAAAATAGAATCCTGTTTAATTTGTTGAAATGAAGAATAACTATCGATTTTTTGGGCGTCCCCGATGAATGAATTTTTAAAAGCCTTAGAGAATCCCTGATCTGATCCTTTCTGCAAACTATCGAAACTAATAGGGATCTCTCTATAAGTTTTGCTAATTAAGCCGTTACTATAAGCTGTTCCGTAATTCTCTGCCCGCTGTTTAAAGTTGTTTGAAATTTTCTGGAGGATTCGAAAAGTTCTCAGGTTAAAGGAAGCGTTTTGTTCGGGAAGATAAACCAGGAAATAAATAGCCATGAAAACACCTGCTATGCCAAAAAACATAACAAAGGTAATTATCCTGCGAACAGCAGGCGATCGTAATCCTTTTTCAGCCATGGACAAAGTTTGCTTTTCGTGAATACAGGCTTTTTAAAAGTATAGGTATTCAGGTAGAAATGCAAGGGTGCAGCGTTTTTACTGCCCTTTAAAAAGTATTGAACCCGCTAATGATCTAATTCGGTGTTAGTGGTTCTAACATTTGAAAAGCTTTTTTTGTACTTAGCTGAATCTTATTATTAAACATTGTTGCGTCGCACACTTCATCTAAAGCTGTTCTACTCTACAGAAAGCAGCTGATGTGAAAGCAAGGAGTTACACTAAGACGGCTAAAGGTTGGAACCTGCAGCCACGCTGTATAAAAAAAGCAGAAAAATATTAAGTGCAAGCTGAATAAAAAGCTCGAGGTACAAGAGTGCGACGCAACAACTGATAATAGTAGATGTGCAGCTGGTTCAAGAAAAAAATAACCAAAGTAAAACAACAATTATTTTACAGCCAGTGGTTTGAAACTGGAAAGAGCTTTTTCCAATTTTATGTTTAGTGCTATTAAATGCTTAAATTACATAGTGAGTGCACCCTAAATCTATGTTGTAATGAAACCCGTTTATATATTCTCCGTTTTTTTATTACTGTCAACTTTCTTATCGGCACAAAAGATAATTTCTATTACAGTTGACGGTTCCATCAATCCTGCATCAGCAGCTTTTATTAAAAATGCGATTGATGAAGCAACAAATGAAAAAGCAGAATGCCTCGTTATTCACCTGAATACTCCCGGGGGCTTACTGAAGTCGACCCGGGTTATTGTAAGCGACATACTTGAATCAAAGGTTCCGGTAGTTGTGTACGTGTCGCCAGGTGGAGCTCATTCAGGCTCTGCTGGTGTATTTATTACTTTGGCTGCACATATTGCTGCTATGGCACCTTCAACAAATATTGGCGCCGCTCACCCTGTTTCAATGCAGGGAGGCATGGATTCGACAATGAATAATAAGACTACAAACGATGCAGCAGCATTTATACGAACCATCGCAGAAAAAAGAAAACGAAACCTGCAATGGGCAGAAGAGGCAGTACGAAAGAGCGTGTCAATTACCGAAGCTGAAGCGCTTCAAAAAAAAGTCATAGATCTTATTGCAGTAAATGAGAACGACCTGCTGCAACAAATCAACGGCAGGCAGGTGGAAGTAAATAATACAACAAAAACCCTTCGTACTACTAATGCCAGTGTTGCTAAGGTAGAAATGAGCTTTGTCGAGAAGCTGTTAAATACCATTAGCGATCCTAACATTGCCTATATCCTTATGATGTTAGGCTTCTATGGTATCTTGTTCGAATTGTATAGTCCGGGAGCAGTTGCACCCGGAGTAGTAGGTATAATCTGCCTCATTCTTGCCTTTTACGCCATGCATACTTTACCCCTAAATTTTGCAGGACTCGCTCTGATTGTTTTTGGAATTATTATGTTTATTTTAGAAGTGAAAATAGTTAGTCACGGAATACTCGGAGTAGGTGGAGTAATAGCCTTAGGACTTGGATCGATGATGTTAATAAGAACAACTTCAGGACTTGAAATTGCGAGAATCTCGTGGCATGTTATCCTTACTACAACTGTAATAACAGGGCTGTTTTTCTTTTTTTTAGTGGGCATGGCTATTAAAGCGCAAAAAGCAAAACCAGTTACCGGCATTGAAGGTTTGATTGGCGAAACAGGAGAAGCAATGGCGATGCTTGAACCAACGGGCACGGTAAGAGTTCATGGAGAACGCTGGAATGCTGAATCAATCTCTGGTAGTATTCACAAAGGAGGAAAAGTTCGAGTAACAGGTATACACAATCTTACGCTATTCGTGGAACAGGTAAATGCTACCCCGGGAACTTTATAGAAATGGATTATAGAAACACGGACAGGAAATAAAAAACTAAAACAACCCTATATGCAGAACTTTCCTTTTACCCTGGTTATTGTTGCAATCCTCGGTATTTATATTCTTGCCAGTTGTATACGTATTTTAAACGAGTACGAACGAGGCGTGGTTTTCAGGCTAGGACGCATGGTAGGCGTTCGTGGTCCCGGTTTAATATTACTTATTCCTTTTATCGAAAAAATGGTAAAAGTAAGTTTACGCACAGTAGTAATGGATGTTCCTCCGCAGGATGTTATTACACAGGATAACGTTTCTATTAAAGTAAACGCTGTTATATATTTCAGGGTTCTTCAGCCTGAAAAAGCAATTATTGAAGTGGAAAATTTTTTAATGGCTACTTCACAAATTTCGCAAACCACGCTAAGAAGTGTTTTAGGTCAGTCAGAATTAGACGATCTTTTATCGCAAAGAGAGATAATTAACCATCGTTTACAACAAATAATAGACTCTCAAACAGAGCCGTGGGGAATAAAAGTTTCTACTGTTGAAGTAAAACAAATCGACCTTCCCCAGGAAATGCAACGTGCGATGGCGAAACAGGCAGAAGCGGAGCGTGAACGCAGAAGCAAGGTAATTGCAGCGGAAGGTGAGTTCCAGGCTGCTCAACGTTTAACTGATGCTGCAAGGGTACTAAGTGAAGAGCCGAGCGCCTTAACACTGCGTTACCTGCAAACACTACGAGAAATAGCGGTCGAAAATAACTCTACAACCATCTTCCCCGTACCCATAGATTTGTTGACACCCTTCCTTAACCAGGGTATTAAAAAAGTGCAGGTATAAAATAACATCCGGTAGCGTGGAAATTTCTATTTCAGTCTATCAGCAAGATTACTAAAAGTTTCGTAAGGCCCTTTAGTCATAAACATATTAGTTACGGTCGAAGAGATACTTCCGCTGGGGTCCATCGACAAAAGGTAAGTAATAGACAACCTGTTTTTGCCGTCAAACTTTACGTCCCAACTGCTGTTGAATTGCTGAATACGAACAATACCATTCTTTTCAGGAATTGCCTGTGGCACCCCCATTGCAATTACCTTTAAGGTATTATTTTTAAAATCAGGAGTTGCTTTCATTCTTATGGGCACATCACGGTTGCTTACAGGCCAAGGCAATGAAGTTTCATTATAATACAGTATTTCATTAGGGCTTATTTTCCTGATTGTATAAGACTCTTTTGTACTATACACCCAGTTTTTAGTATTATTTACATCTAGTAACACATTTAGCAGCTTTTGCAGAGTACCGCTAAGCTGTGCTTCTACTTTTATTGATTTAAATTTCGAGCTGCTTTCTTTTGAAGTAAATACTTTTATCCCGTTTTTATCTTTCATTAGCTCCCACCCTACTTGAGCTGAAACCGAATGAATACTTACTAAGAAAATAAGGCTAAGAAAAATCCTGGAAACCATTTTTTAAGTTTTGGTGTACTAAGCAACAACCGCGCTATTTAAAAAGAATTACTTTAAAAACGCAGTTCTTACTTGTATTATTACACAATTTAACGAATCCGGAGGTTTTTAACTACCCTTCCAATTCATTTTTATGGTTCTGTTATTTTACACTCTGCTTCCTGTAACTGAGTTTTATAATTGCTTCTTAGTACCAAATTAAGTACAAACAGTCATCATCGTTGCTGGTGATACATATACATTGGAAGCAGTTTACCCTCAGTAAAGCCAGGGGCCAAAACCCGTTCATCTTTTGTTTTTTGTGGTACTTTTCCCTATACTTAATGTCCCCTTGATTCACCGCTTCCATATCTTCTGTGCGAGGTTCCGGCCCTGCCCCCAGGAGAATTAATACTTCTCTCAGAAATACTCACCTTACCCGGGCGACTTGTAGTTCCGCTTTCATCATTCTCCTTCCTGGCTGCATCATCATCTGCCTCATCAACCTGCATGCTTTTCGGTACAGCTTCCTTATTGATAGCTGCAGTAGCCAGTGCTGTAAGAAGATCGTCTGCATCGTACTCTTCGTCCAGCGTTTCGGCAAGCAAGGTTTCGGCGTGGTGAAGATGTAGTTGCTTTACATAAGCAAGAGCAGTTCCATAAGTAGAAATTTCGTAGTGCTCCATTTTTTGTACACAGGCTATAATACCGGCATCAGTAACTTCTTTTGCAGGATTACTTTCCAGCAGCTCATTAGCTTCTTCTATCAGGCCTTTCATTCCCTTACATACGAAGCCGGGATCAAGGGTTAAAGAACTTTTCGCATTATCGCCGTGCTTTACGTTTATTTCTTCCACTATTTTCTTTAACCGGTTTTTTTGTTCACCAGTTAAGGTTGAATGGTGCGTTAAAGCGTTTTTAAGAGAATTATGGTGCACTTTTTCTATAATTGAAGGAATAGTTCTAGACATTTGTTCTTCTGCAGCATACAAATTCTGAATATTATGAAACAGCAGGTCGGCCAGGTCGTTTATAGTTTGCATAAATTCTTTTCTTTAATTCGCGTAAAAATTATGCCTCTTTGACGATATCGCGCTGGTATCATTATTTTATCCGGTAATTTTAATTATCAATTCACACACATGAGTTTAAACCTTGACCAGTTAGAAATTAATGTAAATCTTCACGCTTTACAACCTGGGTTTTTAAATTCTGAATTACATTATATTATTGCGGAGAGTGAAAACTCGTTCCGGTTCGTAAACTGGAATGAAGAGCCCGGATCTAATGAAGAAAAGTTCTATTGTTACTTAACAGAGGAGGAATTACTTATCCCCGCTGGTAATATCCAGTTGAAAGAGAGTTATGTGCTAAAGCAGGAGGCTATTTATCCAATAGTTACTAATCATATTGATTTTGCAAATGCCATAGAGTGCATAAAAAGCGATGGTGTCTGCAAACGCATCAGGAGGTTTTCGGCCGAAGACATTGATGTTATCAAAGGAGAACTTGAAGAAAAATATGGGCCAATAGAGAAACATGTAGTAACCAGCCGGCAAGGGCAACACCTGCTTCTATTAGTCGAGCATGTAGAGATCTCTATCTCTGCCAACATGGTTTACTTCCGTCATAAAACTCCTTTTAATGAAAGTCATTATGAACATGTAAAAGAAGAACAAAGGGAGAATTGAAAAAAAGAATAAAAGGGTAAAAAGCAAAAAGCAGTAAGAAGAAATTACTGCTTTTTGCTTTTTATAATGCCTTTTGTTGATCTATTAAAAACTAGTTATTCAAAACTTCAGACTTCCGGTCTTTTGTTTGATTTTTTCTGGCTGTATAAGGCACCATAATAGATGAAAAAGAGCCACCGCAAACATTACCGATAATGGCATTCATAAATACAAAGAAAACTAAACCGTGGGTACTTCCCGTTCCGGTTTGAGCAGGCGCATCTTCCATTACCTTATCTGACTGCCCGGAAGAAAAGATATCAGGAGCCATCACTGAAAGTACAATAAATGCCACTATACACGAGATGATTATTCCTACTACAGTAGCGACATGGCCGGCAGCAACCATCGTTTGCGTACTGGCGTTTTCGCCTTTACTCTTATTAAGCTCCAGCATGTAAAGTGCAATTGCCACAAGAAACAAACCATTTCCTACAAATAACCACCAGGTACTGCTATACTGGTTCGAAGATATAAAGATGATCATCGGTATACAAAAAGCTATAGCAGAGATAACTCCCCACTTTATATAAGATGCCAGGTATTCTTTTTTAAACATGGGATGAAGTTTTAATGTTAATACAGGAATGAATCATTAAAATAATATAAAAATCGTTCCAAAAAACCGGTGAACCGATGCTTGATAAACCTCCTGGACTTCAATTCAATGTTTACATTTTACAGTAACTGCAAACCTTTAATAGGCCTCCTCCCCTTTTTTAAAGATCCTCTGCAGTTTAACGTTGGAGATCGGTGATACTACCAGTGCAAATTTTTCCACGGTAACATAACTGGTATCAAGACCGAAACTCTTGGCTTCAGACAAACTATGGTCTTTAAGCCAAAAATGAATTCTCATTATTATGCGTTCAAGAAAGGGAAGTTCATTATCGTTACTTAAAAATTTTTCCATTACCACAAACTGGAAGTCGCCTACTATGTTATTGCGTTCAAGACTTTCGTAACGGCTCGTAATATTAACTTCCTTGTTGGCAACAAGGTCCTTCACCACTTCCCGGAACATTAAATTTATTCTTGGCTGAACCCTAAATCCCAGCCTGAATTCAACCCTGATAATGTCGTTGGGAATGATATGGTTCACACTATACTCACTGGTATACGGCTCGTCAACAGTGTGAACATGTACAAACCAGTAGATGTCGGCCCTTTTGGGCTTTCTATGCAGGATAGAATACATGATCTTATGTTCAATTTCCCGTGGATTATCGGCACTGGTCATATAAACGAGGTGGGTAGCGTGCTTGATAATAGATTTATCATTGCTTAAATCTTCAAGCTTACCTATATAATCATCTAATGAAACAAACTCAATGTACCGGTTCTTAATTTTCCGGGCCCGGTACCAAACATACATTACAACAAACAGCAATCCTCCCATTATCAGCGAAACATATCCGCCATGATGAAACTTATCAAGATTTGCGGTTAAAAAAGACAATTCAATTGCCAGGTAGACCGAAAGATATAAGAATACGAGGACAGGAGCAGTACGGCGAAGAATTAGGAAATTGGCGAAAAGAATGGTTGTAGCAATCATACACATCGTGATTGCAAGACCGTAAGCCGACTCCATATTTGTCGACTTTTTAAAATATAGCACAACCCCTATGCAGCCAAGAAATAATAACATATTTATCCCCGGCACAAATAATTGTCCTTTAGCCTCACTTGGATACCGTATTTTCATCTTTGGCCAAAGATTTAGGCGGATAGCTTCACTTATTAAGGTAAAAGAACCACTAATCAGAGCCTGGCTTGCAATAACTGCAGCCGTTGTGGCAATCACAATCCCGGGAACAAGGAACCAGGAAGGCATAATCGCGTAAAAAGGATTAAAGCCGTCTGTAATCATTGCATCGGTAATTGTTTTACCATTGTAATTAGAAAGCAACCATGCCCCCTGCCCGAAGTAATTTAACAAAAGACAGGTTTTTACAAAGATCCATGACAACCTGATGTTTTCCCTCCCGCAGTGACCAAGGTCGGAATACAATGCTTCGGCACCGGTAGTGCATAAGAATACCCCTCCAAGGATCCAGAAACCTTCCTGGTAGGTCGTTAATAACTTAATAGCATAATAAGGATTTAATGCCCTGAAGATGCCCAGGTCATCTGCAAAATGGCTACAGCCTAAAACAGCAAGCATAGCAAACCAACAACCCATTATTGGCCCGAAAAGCTTACCAATAGATGCAGTCCCGAACTGTTGTAAAAAAAATAACCCGGTTATAATAGCCAACACTATATAAACTATAGTTTGATCGGAAATAAATCCCAAAGCATCGATGTTCCGCAACCCCTCTATAGCAGATGTAACAGAAATTGGCGGAGTAATCATACCGTCGGCAAGAAGTGCAGCACCGCCAATCATAGCGGTAAAAACCAACCACCTTCGCCGCCGCCGAACCAATGCAAACAAAGAGAAAATTCCGCCTTCACCCCTGTTATCGGCTTTCAATGTCAGGATAACGTATTTGACTGTAGTTTGAAGGGTAAGTGTCCAGATTATGCATGAAAGGCTTCCGAGTATTAGTAATTCACTGATTACTTTTCCGTTTGTAATGGCATTTAGTACATATAAAGGAGATGTACCAATGTCACCGTAAATTATTCCCAATGCGATTATAAGACCCGCAGCAGAAACTTTATTATTAGGTGCGCTCATAAATCAACAAAAATTAACTGCCTGGCGTACAGACTTAAAAAAGAATGCGAAGTTACATTCAAAAAGAAATATCACCATTAAGAATAGTGTAAATACCCCGAACCCCTAAAGGGGCTTTTAGACGATGACAACCAAGATGGATAAATTTATTTGTTAGAGTATAAGTGTGCGACGCAACGATGTCTAATAGAAATTCTATTGCCGGCTCCACAAAAAACCCAACATTTTAATTTAGTCGTTTTATTGCAGTAAAAAAAAGTGCCCCCGGTAAACCAGGGGCACTTTTATGAAATATAAAGAAAGGCTTATTTGTTCTCTTTGTCTCCGCCTTCTTCCTGTTGTAACCTGTCTCTGATGGCAGCCAAAGAGCTTAGATCACCTAAAGTAGCTTTTTCAACTTTAGTTTGAATCGTTTTAACTGCTTTGTTTGTTTTCTCAGCTTCTACACGTGCTTCTTTACGAGCCGCGTCTTTTTCCTGCTGTTGTGCCTGCTCCCAAATACGGGTATGACTAACCACGATACGTTTTTCGTTGCGGTCGAATTCGATCACCATAAACTGCGCATGTTCATCAACACCTATGGTCTTTCCGTCGTCTTTTACAAGATGACGGGCTGGTGCAAATCCTTCCAAACCGTAAGGCAATTGTACAGAAGCACCTTTGTCGTCCTTACGGGTAACAGTAGCTTCGTGCATAGATCCGATACCGAAAGTATCTTCCAGTGTATTCCATGGATCTTCTTCCAATTGTTTGTGACCTAATTGAAGTTTACGGTTATCCTTGTCTATACCCATAATGATGATGTCAATTCTTTCACCAACTTTAGTATAGTCACCCGGATGGTTGTAACGCTTCAACCAGCTTAAATCGCTGATATGGATCATTCCACCAATACCTGGCTCGAGTTCAACAAATACACCGTAAGGAGTGATGTTTTTAACCAAACCACTGTGCTTGCTGTGTTCAGGGAATTTATTTTCGATAGTGCTCCATGGATCGTCGCTCATTTGTTTGATCGACAAGCTCATCTTGCGGCTATCTTTATCAAGGGTAACGATCTTAGCTTCGTACTCGTCACCAAGCTTAAAGAATTCTTTAGCGTTGATTGGTGTGTTAGCCCATGTAATTTCACTTACGTGAACAAGACCTTCAACACCCGGCATGATTTCTAAGAAAGCACCGTAATCTTCAATATTTACAACTTTACCTTTTACAACCTGGCCTTCAGTAACTGTTTCAGGCAGCACATCCCAAGGGTGTGGAGTAAGTTGCTTTAAACCAAGGCTGATACGCTTTTTGTCGTCGTCGAAATCCAATACAACCACGTTTAGTCTTTGGTCTAGTTTCAATACCTCGCTTGGGTGGTTGATACGTCCCCAACTGATATCGGTGATGTACAACAAACCATCTAAGCCGCCAAGGTCCATAAATGCACCAAAGTCGGTGATGTTCTTGATAGTACCTTCCAATACCTGGCCTTTCTCCAGCTTCGACATAATTTCTGCTCTTTGAGCTTCGATGTCGCTTTCGATAAGGGCTTTGTGAGATACAACGGCATTCTTAATTGCTTCGTTAACCTTAACAACTTTGAATTCCATTGTTTTACCAACGAACTGGTCGTAATCAGTAACCGGCTTAACGTCAATTTGAGAACCTGGTAAGAAAGTTTCCATACCAAATACGTCAACGATAAGACCACCTTTTGTTTTGCTGGTAACAGTACCTGTGATGACCTCACCGGTTTTGTGTACTTCAACAATTCTTTCCCATGCTCTGAAGATCCTTGCAGATTTGCGAGACAAGTGAAGGTGACCAGCTCTGTCTTCTTTCTCAACAACCATAACCTCTACGTCGTCGCCAACAGCAAGATTTGGAATGTCGCGGAACTCGTTCAGAGAAACAAGACCATCAGATT
>JAQBNO010000063.1 GCA_028288485.1 Segetibacter sp. | reverse complement strand
GGGCTAACCGTGAGCATCCTGAACAGGCAGAAGGTTTTGGTTGGACCTATAATCATGCACCCATGATCGCTTACTGGAACAATACTTTCTATGTTGAATACCTGAGTAACCCTGTTGGGGAACACGTTCCGCCCGGGCAAACTTTGATTCTTTCATCAAAAAATGGTTATGACTGGACGAAGCCCGTTGTTGCTTTCCCAAAATATAAGATACCCGACGGAACCACCAAAGAAGGACGCAAAGAAGTGGCTAAAAATATGTACTCCGTTAATCACCAGCGGATGGGATTTCATGTGGCGAAGAATAACAGGTTGCTTGCTTTTGCCTATTACGGCTTGATTGTAGGTGATCATGATGATCCGAATGATGGATTAGGAATTGGCCGTGTGGTTCGCGAAATTTATAAAGACGGTTCTTTTGGTCCTATTTATTTTATCCGTTATAACCATAAGTTCAACGAGAAAAACACTTCCTATCCTTTTTATACGTCAGCTAAAGACAAAGAATTCATAGAAGCCTGTAACGAGGTTTTAGGTAATCCATTAATTACGCAACAATGGAATGAAGAAGCAGACCGGGATGATCCGCTTATTCCATTAAAGAAAGAATATAAAGCATTTAGTTTCTATCATTTGCCCGACAGACGGGTGGTTGGTCTGTGGAAAAATGGGTTAACTGCTATTAGCAACGACAATGGTAAATCGTGGCCTGAAAATGCAGCAAGAGCTCCAAAGTTGGTGAACAGCAATGCGAAGATCTGGGGACAAAGGATGAGCGATAATAAGTATGCAACCGTATATAATCCTTCAGAATTTCGCTGGCCACTCGCTTTGTCTGTAAGTGATAACGGCCTTGACTATAAAAATCTTTTATTGGTGAATGGCGAGATATCAACAATGCGTTATGGTGGAGCTTATAAGTCGTACGGCCCTCAATATGTACGTGGAATTGTTGAAGGAAATGGCACGCCACCCAATGGTAAAATGTGGGTAACGTATAGCATGAATAAGGAAGATATTTGGGTAGCAAGTGTTCCTGTGCCTGTAGTGGATAGGGTAAATGAACATGTTAACGAAGTGTTCAACAACATGCGGGTAGGTGACGAGCTAAAATCCTGGAATTATAACAGCGGTTTGTGGGCACCTGTTTCAGTAGAAAGAATGAATAACGGAACAAAAGCCTTGACTTTAAAAGATAGTGACCCTCATGATTATTCCAGGGCTGAAAGAGTGGTTCCTGCAAGTAAAAGAATAGTCGTAGAGTTTACGGTGATACCGCAACAAAACAATAATGGAACACTTCATATAGAATTTCAAAATGCAAAAGGTGCAGCAGGTGTAAGGTTGATGTTAGATACAGGCGGTGTCTTTTTAACGAAAGCAGGCTATCGTAACAGAAACCTGGCGAAGTACAAGGCAAATGAACCGCTCAATGTTCGTGTTGAATTAAATGCCGATACACGCTTTTATACTACAGCAGTTAACGGTAAAGCACTTTCTCCCGGTTTATTCTTTGCGCCGCTTGATTCTATTGAACGCGTTGTATTTCGCACAGGGGAAGTGAGGAGATTTCCCGATGCTGACACGCCCACAGATCCGATGCATGAAAAATTACCTCGCGCCGGCGAAAAAGATAAAGAGGCGGTTTATTATATTACATCGTTTAAAACTGCTGCTCAGTAATGCTGTAAAACACATCGCTTTGTCTTTGTCGTGGAGTTGGTGCTTTCTCTAAATGTATCAGCTGAGATAACATTGCCACAAGTGATTGGAAGCAATATGGTACTACAGCGAAACCAACCGGTTGCTATATGGGGTCACGCATTAGCAGGAGAGAAGGTAACTGTAATATTTGGCAAACAGGTAAAGAAGATACCTGCTGATACTTCTGCCAAATGGATCGTTCATCTTGATAATATGCCTGCCTCAGATAAGCCTGTTACTATAACGATAAGTGGCAGCTCTGCTATCAAACTTAATAACATGCTTGTCGGCGAAGTGTGGGTGTGCGCCGGTCAGTCAAACATGGAGTTTATGATGGCTAAAAGCAGCAGGTTTGCCGATGCAAAAAGAAGCAAAGGGCGAGGCTGCCGAAGCTTTTGGGAACAACCATTTGATCCGTGATTTAACATGGTTGCGTCGCATTACATTCATCCTTTGTACTGCTATTGATCTTGAGTTTCAAAGGCAATGGTAACCTGATATTCCTGTGCAGAATCAACTTTAAAAAGGGTACAAAACAAAGGATGATAAATGGAAAAACAATAGCTAATCCTTAAATAAATAAATAAAGTAGGCAAAGTTGCTTTTACAATGAAGGGTTACAAAGCTATCGTTCCAAACATGACAGACAAAGAAGAATCAACGATTCTTGCTTTTCTCAGGCAGGCCCGGGAACAGGCAGTGGATTATAAAAAAAATGAACGCGATTTCGGCGATCTTTGAAATATACAAAACCAAAAGCGAGCAGTTGCTGAACAATAACGGCGGTAACTGGCGGCAAATGTAAAAAGAGTACACGGATGCTGTCAAAGCCAAAAAAGCGGCAGATAAAGCGGCGGCTGGGAAGGCAGCAAAGCCAAATCAATAAGATACCCGTGAAGATTACGATTTGAAATCTCATTAACAACAAGAATGGTTATGAAAAAATTACTTGGAATATTGGTAATGATAGGTTTAGGATGTATGGGCGTTGCAGCACAAACACCTCCTTTTAAAAGTGGGATAGTTGAAGACGAATTTATTTATGATGAGGCACCTTTCCCCGAATGTCACTCAGTAACAATCGTTGAAACACCAAAAGGGTTGGTAAGTGCTTTTTTCGGTGGCACCAAAGAAAGAAATCCTGACGTGGAAATTTACGTGTGTAGGAAAGAAGGTAAGAAATGGACAAAACCTGTACCTGTTGCAAACGGCATTCAAAATGATACACTTCGTTACCCCACATGGAACCCTGTGTTGTACCAGGTTCCCGGCGGTGATTTATTGTTGTTTTATAAAATAGGACCAAGCCCGTCAACATGGAAAGGGTGGATGAAAACATCGAAAGACAATGGCATAACCTGGTCGGAGGGTAAGGCCTTGCCTGCAGGTTTTATAGGGCCGGTCAAAAACAAGCCGGTTTTAGTTGCTAAGCAAAAACTTATTGCTCCTTCAAGTAAAGAGGGAGATGGATGGAAGGTCCACTTTGAAGTATCAAACGATTTTGGTAAAACATGGAAGATGGTTGGACCAATCAACGACGGAAAAACATTAAATGCAATTCAGCCCAGCATCCTAATTCATAAAGATGGAAAGCTGCAAATACTTGCACGAAGCAGGAATAGAGCCATATTAGAATCATGGTCTTCCGACAACGGGGAAACATGGTCTCCTTTAGCAAAAACTAACCTGCCAAACAATAACTCGGGAACTGATGCGGTTACCCTACAGGATGGAAGGCACCTGCTTGTCTACAATCACATTGTAGATCCAAAGGGCGAACCAAAAGGACCACGGACGCCATTGAATTTGTCTTATTCTACCGACGGTAAGACCTGGTATGCAGCCGTTGTCCTGGAAGATTCTCCTATCAGTCAATATTCCTATCCTTCTATTATTCAATCACGCGATGGAATGGTACACATTGTCTACACATGGAGAAGGCAAAAGCTGAAATACGTGAAAATAGATCCCTCGAAATTGGTAGGTAAAAAAATAGAAAATGGTTTGTGGCCGTATTAGGAGGTTGCCTGTTACAGGTTGCCCGTCTCAGGTTACAGGTTGCTGGTTACACGATGCAGGTTGTATGTTGCAGCTTACATGGTGAAGGTTGTCTGCCGGTAGTTGTGACACGTATCTTTCTTAAGACACTTGTAACTGGCAACCTGTAACGTGTAATCATATCGGTAAACTTTAATTAACAGGTTCTCTAATATAGCTAATGAGAAATCTTCGGGTTTGGGACCTTGTAATCATCTTCATTTACCTGTTGTCAATGGTATTTGTCAATTTTACTTTTCAAGAAAAAATAGAAACTCCGACCGGTTTACAAAGAATGTAAAGCTTGCTTTTCTTCCATCAGGAGTACAATGCGACCTGTTAAAAATCCAGAGGTAAGAAACTCTGTTGTAAGTCGTGTAAGGGTGACCGGGAAGATGGCCAAGATGCAGGAGTGGTAATTGGTATTGAAACCGCGCCGGACGCAAAAGAGGAATTGAGATTATTGGAAGACATTAATTCACCAGCTATTAAAAGTTATTTCAATTTCTCCAACCCATTAAAGAATGACCGGGATTTACATGCTGAACTTAAAATATTAGCTAAAGAGAATATTATACAAATTTGTTGTAACGACACAGATGGAATTTGGCTGCAGAACAATACAAGGCTGCATATAAAAAGAGCTAAGCAGGCTTTAGACGAAATGAAATGGAGCGGCTGGTTAGTTATTGAGCGTTGCCGGGATGCAAAGGAGCCGGCAAATGCCAGGAAGAACTTCACGGCTAATACAACTTTTGTCATGACTGTTTTCCATGGCAAAGATTAATTGAATAAAGCAACCCCATTTTACTATATCTATCCCTATTTTTTTCTTTCGTTTTCCTTTATTTAAAAATATTTTCTTTTTTTATTCTTTTCTTTCATTTCTTTTCGATATTTTCGTTTTGTTATATTTCGATTGTTTATAAAAATCTTGTTCTTAGGTCCTTTTCGCGGGACTATGTAAAGAAATAGCCAAATGAAAATTGTACTTATTCTTCTCTTCTCTTTTTGTACCATTCTTTCTTTTGCGCAAATAAGTTCTGTTGCAGATCCTGTAGAGAGGTGGGGAAGGTTTGAAGTAGAGTTAAAAGGTAGTTCCACGGGAAATCCTTTTAATGACAACTGGTTAACGGCTGACTTTACAAAAGGGACTAAGAAAATTACAACAACCGGCTTTTACGACGGTAACGGAGTTTATAAGATCCGTTTTATGCCCACTGAAACGGGCGAGTGGAATTTTCGTACAAAAAGCAATAGCAAGGCGCTAAATAATAAGGCCGGAAAATTTACCTGTGTAAATCCATCTCCTCAAAACCACGGTCCCGTAATCGTTAATGGAACCTATAATTTTAGTTACGCCGACGGAAAAAATTATTATCCTTTTGGAACCACTATTTATGCCTGGACGCATCAACCGAATGCTTTGCAGGAAGAAACCCTGCGTTCGCTGGCAACTGCACGTTTTAATAAGGTAAGAATGTGTGTTTTCCCAAAAACCTATGTACACGTAGAAACACCACCAGAACTATATCCGTACAAGGCAAAATCGCAAACCAAAACAGGAGAAGACATTAAATACGAATGGGATTTTACTACGTTTGACCCGTTGTTTTTTCAGCATTTAGAGAAAAGAATAACAGACCTCGATAAGTTGGGAATTGAAGTTGATCTAATCATATTTCATCCGTACGACAAAGGGAAATGGGGATTTGACAATATGGGCAAAGAGAACGATCTGCGATATATCAAATACCTCGTTGCAAGGCTTTCTGCATTCAAAAACGTTTGGTGGTCGATGGCGAATGAATTTGATTTTATTAAAACAAAGCCGCGGCAGGATTGGGATGACTATTCAAAAGCTGTTGTTGCGAATGATCCTTACCGGCATTTATGCTCTATACATAACGGGAGTGTTTATTACGATAACTGGAAACCGGAGTTCACCCATGTAAGCATACAGAACGGCTCACTGGTTGAAGATTTTGGTCGCGCTGTGTTATTAAGAGATGTGTATTTCAAACCTGTTATTTATGATGAGGTTTGTTATGAAGGCAACATTCCTTCCCGTTGGGGACGGCTAAGCGGCGAGGAAATGACCGAAGCTTTTTGGCAAGGTGTAATTGCCGGAACGTATGTAACACATGGAGAAACGCTCAAAACTCCTGAAGACGTAATATTCTGGGCTGAAGGTGGAAAGTTTAATGGTACGAGCCCGGTACGGATAGGGTTTTTAAGAAAAATACTCGAAGAAGGCCCCGGCCCTTTAGAGCTGGCGGATCCATGGAAAGACCATAAGACGTCGCAGGCAGACAGCAATCATTACATAATATACTTTGGTAAGCAAATGCAAAGCGAGTGGTTTTTTAATTTACCTAAAAAGAACGCTCCTTCTGCCGGTGCAAAGTTTAAAGCCGAAGTAATTGATACATGGAACATGACAATAACACCGGTGGAAGACACTTTTGAACTGGCAGAACCAATAGATTATAGAATAGCAGATAAACAATCGAAGAAGATCAGGCTGCCGGTAAAACCTTACCTGGCAATTCGACTAACAAGAATTTAAATTACTATACTTCCGCCTGAAAAGCTCGTGCATTGGTGCATATTGAACAAATAGCACAAGTGTGCGACGCAACGATGAAAAATAGTAGAAACACAGCCGGGCTCATTAAAAACTAATAGTACTTTTTATGAAACCTCAAGTAAAACACTCCAGTACCTGCTAAAACCCAACAGTACATTTTATAATTTCTTCAATACACGTTTCTTAAAAAGATAATTTTTAACGCTTCAATCATGCCGTATGAATTTTAAAATTTACAAGACTTTTAAAGGTCTTTTGCTGCTAACGTTTGCATTGCTTACGCTGCAGGTGTTTGCACAAACCGGGGAAGTAACCGGAAAAATTACTGATGAGAAAGGAGGTCCTTTACCGGGTGTAACCGTTCAGGCTAAAAGTGGCGCTTCTACTATATCTGCCCCCGATGGAACTTTTCGTTTAAGGAACGTTCCTGCAGGAGAAAGCCTCACTTTTTCTTCCGTGGGTTATACAGCGAAAACAGTAAATGCGGGAAACAAGGGTACTGTTAGTATATCACTCGATGCCACAGCAAGTACATTAAATGATGTAGTGGTGGTAGGTTATGGTACGCAAACGAAAAAAGCTGTAACGGGCTCTGTAGTTTCTGTTGGTTTTGATCGTTTTAAAGATCGCTCCTTCAGTAATGTGACCCAGGCTTTGGCAGGACAGGTAGCCGGTGTAAACATTACACAGGCACAAGGAGCACCAGGGCAGTCACCTATCATACGTATTCGCGGTATCAGTTCTATTACCGCAGGTACTAACCCATTGATGGTAGTTGATGGTGTTCCCCTTGAAAACTTTAACCTCAACATGATCAACCCGCAGGACATCGAATCTGTAGAGGTATTAAAAGATGCTTCTTCTGCCGCTATTTACGGTTCACGTGGTGCAAACGGCGTTATTATCATAACTACAAAGCTGGGTAAGGCAGGTAGAAGCACGGTAAGCGCAGGGTATGAATATGGCATACAAAAAGTAACCAGGAAGGTGAATATGATGGATGCACAACAGTGGATCCAATATTATATTGATGCACATAACAATGCATGGGTAGATTTAGGTGGTGGACGGCAGGCTGGTGATCCTAACAGTGTTCGTCCGTCTAACTATAAAATACCTGAAGATTTTATAACCAACCCGGCTCAATTCGGAAAAGGCACCGATTGGCAGGATGTAATGTTTCGGACAGCTCCTTCTCAAAACGCACAGGTATCAGTATCAGGTGGTACAGATAAAACGCAGTTTTTGTTTTCAACTGCTTACCTGTCGCAGGACGCGGTTCTCGACCGTAATTATTACAAGCGCTTAACCCTTCGCTCAAACATCAGGCATAAAGTTTCTGAAAAAGTGAATGTAGGCCTTAACCTTGGTGTAACTGCTATTTACGACAGAACAGATGGAACACAAGGAAAGAGTGATGTGATTAGCCTTGGTATTCAGAGTGACCCGATTTTTCCGGTATATAACGAAAATGGTAATTTGGGTTATCGCGATCCGAATTCTGTTTGGAATCGCTTCATTTCTTACGGCGACATGAACCTGTGGCATCCTTATTCGCTAACCAGGTTTATTGATAAACAAAATAAGTCTTTCAACACCCTTGGAACAGGTTTCCTTGAATATTCTATTATTAAAGGTCTGAAGTTCCGTTCAAGTATCAGCGCTAATCTCGCTAACTCTAAGAACGATTTTTATGTGTTCAAAAACCAGGGCTATGGATACTCTTCTTTGCTCAATTCTTCTGCTTCAACCGGCAACAGTTTTATGTTGAACTGGCTAACAGAGAATACGCTTAACTACGATAAACATTTTGGTGATCATAGCTTAAATATTTTAGCTGGTTATACCGCCCAGGAACAAAGGGACGAAGCAGCCGGGGCCAGTGCTGCAGGTTTTGCAAACGACCTTGTACAAACGTTAAATGCAGGAACAACCTATAATGGTGTTTCTTCTTTCGCAACAGAATGGTCGATGCTTTCGTATTTGTCGAGGGTCAATTACAATTTTAAAAATAAGTACTTCTTGTCAGGAGCAATTCGTCGTGATGGAAGTTCAAGGTTTGGATCTCAAAGAAGATGGGGTTATTTCCCTTCTATGTCAGCAGGTTGGGTTGTTTCGGATGAGGATTTCATGAAAAATGTGAACGCCATCAACTTCCTTAAGTTTCGCGCCAGTTATGGAATGTCGGGAAACAATCAAATTCCGAATTATGGTGCAATCAGTTTGTTAGGTGCGTCTAACGCTAACTATGCATCAGGTGGTACTTTATTGAATGGTCAAAGTGTTACAACCATTCCAAACGAATTATTAAGATGGGAAAAAACAAGCCAGTTTAACATCGGCTTCGACATGAGGTTCTTGAAGAACAGGGTTAATCTTTCTGCTGATTTTTATAACTCTATCACAAAAGATATGTTGCTGAACGTGCCCATCCCTGATATTACAGGGTTTTCAACACAACTTACCAACATAGGCAGAATGCAAAATAGGGGAGTTGAGCTTGCCCTTACAACAAAAAATGTGGTGGGTGATTTTAACTGGACCACCGACGTAAACTTTTCATTGAACAGGAACAAAGTTTTACAATTAGGCCCGGGTAATGCCCCGATCATTTATACAGACTATGCTGTTGCAGTAAAAACAGAAGTAGGTCAGCCTATCTCAAACTTCTACGGTTATGTGTTTGATGGGGTGTTTAAAAATCAAAAAGAAATAGACGGATACCCGCATGATGCAACTACAAAACCAGGCGATCCTATAGTAAGAGATGTAAACAACGACGGCAAAATAACCGGCGACGACAGAACGAACATCGGGAACTACCAGCCTGATTTCATTGGCGGTATTACCAACACTTTCTCGTATAAAGGACTTGAAGTTTCTGCTATGTTACAAGGATCATTTGGTGGTGAAATCACTAACCAGAACGTTCGTTACCTGGGCTGGTGGAACAATGGACGTAATATGTTTTCGGGTGTTGTGAACAGGTGGAGATCAGAAGCTGAGCCCGGAGATGGCAAACACTTCAGGGCAACACTTGCAAACACAGGGTTGCAAAGTCAATACTCGAATTATTGGGTAGAAGATGCATCTTTTGTCCGCATCAAAAACATTCGCATTTCTTATACCCTTCCTGAAAAATTACTAGCCAGGACACCTTTAAAGAATACACGGATTTATATTAATGCAGAAAATGTGCATTTGTTCAGTAAGTACATCAATTACGATCCTGAGAATACTACCTATAATGCTACAAGTTATTCTGCCGGCGCAAACGGTCTTGCACCATCAGGAATACAGGCGCCATCAGGAGCTTTCATAGGTGTAGATTATGGTTCGTATCCTGTGCCTCGCATTATCACATTTGGTATTAAAACCGACCTGTAAACCAGGTATAAAACTAATTAAGTATAAATTTATTATATGAAAACGATTTCACGAATTCTTGCCTTCTGCTTCCTGGCGGTGATGGCATTCAGTTGCAAAAAATCTTTCTTGGAACGTGCGCCGATATCGAATGCAAATGCTGAGAATTTCTTCAAGACAAAAGCCGATTTCGACCTGGCTGTAAATGCAGCCTACAACTCGTTGTATACAACCTACCATCCCGAAGGGCCGGTTTCTTATGTAAGTGAGCAAATGAGTGATAATGCCATAGTATATAATATTTCTGGTATTGAAGCAGACAAATGGGCTTTTAAAGATTATGCTTTACGGCCTAACAACACTATGTTATACCAGTTCTGGCAGGAGTGTTACAAAGGACTATATAACATAAACGTCGTACTGTCAAAGATTGATGGAGCCGAAGTTGAGGCAGCTTACAAAGAAGGCGTAAAAGCTGAACTGATGTTTTTGCGAGGCTTGCAATATTTTAACTTGGTTCGTATATGGGGCGATGTTCCTGTGGTGTTAACTCCCTTAACTGGTGAAGAGAGCTACGCTGTATCACGTTCTACGCAGGCCGATGTTTACGCTCAAATAATTAAAGACGTTCAGTTTGCTGCAGAGAAATTGCCGCTGCAATCTAAAATAACAGTAAAAGGCAAAGCTTCAAAAGGGGCAGCGCAAACCCTGTTAGGTAAAATATACATTACGATGGGAGATAAGGCAAAAGCGGCAACAGTGTTAACAGAAGTTGTTAATAGTAAGGAATATGACTTGTTGCCAACATATGCAGCATTATGGGGTGGCAATGTAAAAAATACAAAAGAGTCGATTTTTGAAATTCAGCATATTGGCGGAAACCCTGCTAACCCTTATAGCAGGTATCACCAGGGCTTTTTCCCAAATACAAATATATTTCAGTTTTACGGTGGTGGTATGAACCAGGTAACAGACGATCTGTGGAATGAATACGAAACGGGTGATGTAAGACAAGATATTTCAATCTCGAAAGGTTACCAGAACGGAAATGTATTTGTTGCGCAAAAGTTTCCCAAAAAGTGGCTTGATGCCAATGCTGTAGTGCAGGGTGGTACTGCTTACGCTAGCAATAACTTCATGGTATTGCGTTATGCCGATGCACTTCTTATGTTAGCTGAAGCTACCGGAAATGCTGCTTCTTTGAATTTAGTGAGAGCGCGGGCTGGTATGCCTCTTTTTGGTACAGCATCTTATCCAACTGCCAAATATCCAACATTGGAACTAGCAATAGAGCATGAAAGAAGAGTGGAGCTGGCTTTGGAATTTCACCGTTGGTTCGATTTAAAACGTACTAATAGGGCTATCCCCGTTTTATCTGCTAAAGGCAAAGCTATTACCCAGGATAAGCTGCTGGTTCCGGTTCCTGAAATTGTAAGGCAACAAAACCCTGTAATAACGCAGAACAAAGGCTATTAAAAGTTGATAAGAATGTATAAATACTGCTGCTTTAAATAATACGGGTAGTAGTATTTTTTGGCTGGCCTGGTCGTTTCGGTGATGTTTTTTATGTTACCAGCTTCATAACGACAGGCGACATAGTTGCGTCGCATTACATTCATCGGCAAATCGATGTGCAACTTTAGCCTTTATTGGAAAGTTTGTTTCCGGGTGCAAACTTCTTATTATCCTCCGTCATTGCGACGGGTTAATTTTCGGTCCCGCGAAAAGTTCATTGAAAATGACATGCGATGTGGGATTCCTCCTACGTCGGAATGACAAAAACGCCACTGGCATTCCGGGTACGAGCAATCTTCTAATTCGAGTGGGATTCCTCCTACGTCGGAATGACAAAAACGGCATTGTCATTCCGAGGTACGAGGAATCTCTTAACGCGGATAGGATTCCTCCTACGTCGGAATGACAAAAACGACACTGGCATTCCGGGTACGAGCAATCTTCTAATTCGAGTGGGATTCCTCCTACGTGGGAATGACAAAACGCCACTGGCATTGGCAGGAACGAAGCAAACTCCTGCACTAAAAGCAGGCCGATTAGTTGGCAGCAGATTTCTTCGCCGGGCTGCGCACGTCCTGCAATGACGAACATCGATTATTTTCAAAACCTTCTTAAAGTAGAAATGAAGAATTTTATTGTTATTGGATTATCGCTTTTACTGCTTCAGACAGCAATTAAGGCACAACCGCCAGGTGAAAAGTTACGGGTAATGGTATTAACGGATATCGAAAACGAACCCGATGATACCCAGTCAACCATTCGCTTTTTGACCTACTCCAATAACTGGGATGTAGAAGGCCTGGTAGCAACAACTTCTGTCCACAAAAAAGATAAACCCGCCCCGGAAAAAATCCGGGAACTGGTGAATGCTTACGGACAGGTAAGAGACAATCTGCTGCTTCACGAAAAAGGGTATCCTGAAGAGAAGTATTTATTGAGTATAGTAAAAGAAGGATTTTCTGGTTTTGGCATGATGGCAGTAGGAGCCGGCAAAGACTCGGAAGGTTCAGACTGGATAATTGCTGCCCTGGACAAAAAAGATAATCGTCCACTTTGGGTATGTGTTTGGGGCGGTTCAAACTGCCTTGCCCAGGCTCTCTGGAAAATAAAAATGACAAGGCCTCCAAAACAATTGGAAGAAGCAGTTGCCAAATTAAGAGTTCACACTATTTCCGACCAGGACGATGCCGGTCCATGGATCAGAAAAACCTTTCCAAACCTGTTTTATATTGTTAGTCCGGGTTATCATGCTGCCGGTGCTTACAATTATTCAACCTGGGCAGGCATTAGCGGCGATAAATTTCATGGAAGATTTACAGGGGCAAACTTCAGTATAGTTAACAACCCATGGCTGGATGAAAATGTGCGTAACAATCATGGGCCGTTGGGAGCAAAATATCCGATTACAAAATTTATGATGGAAGGTGATACACCTTCATTTTTAGGACTTATCAATAACGGCCTTAACGATCCTGAACATCCCGATTATGGCGGTTGGGGCGGCCGGTACGAATACTATACACCACGGTTGCAGAAATGGTTTTATGAAACTGAAACAAGACCAATTTGGAGCGATGCAGTTGATGAAGTAATGGGTGTTGACAGTAACTATCACACCAGTAATAAAGCCACCATATGGAGATGGAGGCAAGCGGTTCAAAATGACTTTGCGGCAAGAATGGACTGGACGGTTAAAGGCTATAAAGAAGCGAATCATCCGCCCAAAGCTGCCTTAAATCATCCTGCTTATTTGCAGGTAAAAACAGGCGAAACCGTTTCTTTAGATGGCAGTAACTCAACCGATCCTGATGGAAATAAGCTTTCATTTGAATGGATGTATTATGGCGAAGCAGGGAGCTACAAGTTTAAAGACCCGCTGGAAATAAAAAATAAGGACAATGCAAAAGTGAGTCTGCTTGCTCCAAAAGTCGTTCAGCCGGAAACAGTTCATGTAATACTTAAAGTGACTGATAACGGGACTCCTGCCTTAACAAGGTATCAAAGGGTAATACTTGTTGTAATGCCGTAGACAAATACAACTTGTTTAATACTTCAGTTTTTTATAAGAGACCTCAGCGTGTTCGCAGCAGGTTACACATAAAGACAAAAGCTGCCAATTGCCATGCAGATAAAGTGATTGCGACGCAACGATGCTGCTATGAAATACTGCTGCTGGTATCACAAACTAATACAAATCGAATTCTAACCATTTATCCCTGACCAAAAACAACTATTATGAAATTTCGATTGCCTGCTTCGTTCAATAGAGCGAAGCTCTTGCTTACTTTATTTCTTTTCATTTTTTCACTTACCGTTTTTTCACAATCAAGAACTGTAACCGGAACCGTGAAAGATGAACAGGGCCAACCCGTAACCGGCGCTAGTGTAGTGGTGAAAGGAACGGGTACCGGAACGGCCACGAACGCAGAAGGAAGATTTAGTATTTCAGTACCTGCTAACGGAAGTTTGCAGATTTCAGTTGTTGGATACGAAGCGCAGGAATTAGCGGTAAACGGCCGAACTTCCATCGACTTTGCATTAAAGCAATCTACCCAAGCCATGGCAAACGTTGTGGTTGTAGCATACGGAACTTCAACACGAAGAACAACGACAGGAGCAGTTCAGTCGGTCAATGCAAAAGAATTACAGGATATACCTGTTGCGCAGGTAACACAAAAACTACAAGGCAGACTTGCTGGCGTGCAGATTTTACAAACAACGGGGCGATTGGGTGAAGGTATGAGTGTACGCATAAGAGGACAGGCGTCTATATCTGCCGGCAACCAGCCATTGTATGTAGTAGACGGATTTCCAATAACAGGCGACCTGAGCACATTAAATCCTGATGAAATTGAAACGATCACTGTTTTAAAAGATGCAGCTTCTACTTCGTTGTATGGTTCAAGGGCAAGTAATGGTGTGGTGATCGTTACAACCAAAAGAGCTAGATCGGGCCAGGCAACTGTTGGTGTAAATGCTTTTTATGGAGTTCAGCAAATTCCTTCAAGAGGTGTTCCTAACGTGATGGATGCAAGAGAATTTACCCAATATCAACGCGAACTACTCATTGAAAATGTAGTACCTGCGACTGCTGCAGGGTATGCTGCGTATAAAGCAAAAGTCGATTACTTTAACAACATTGATCTTAATACAATAGGAGAGGGAACCAATTGGTTTAAAATGATCACAAGAACCGCTCCTATTCAGAATTATAGCGTAACACTCTCTGCAGGCAGAGACAAATTTAGTACCTCCGCAGTTTTAGGCTTTTTTAACCAGGAGGGCGTACTGATTAATTCAAATTACAAAAGGTTTTCCGCCCGTCTTAATTCAGACTACCGCTTCAGCGATAAGTTGAGAATAGGTGTTAATCTTGCCCCTGTTTTTTCTGTCACAACGGGCAGGCCTACAGATGGTGGACCGTTTACATCGGGCAGTCTTTTTACAAGCGCTATCGTATCATCTCCACTGGCTCCTGCCATCAATCCTGACGGAAGTTTACCTGTAACCGCAGCTCACCCGGGTTCGCTTCCAAATCCAAACTGGTACCGGGTAGCAGTTGAGGCAGATGCAACAACAAAAAACAGCAGGTTATTATCAAATGCTTTTCTTGAGTACGAAGCTGTGAAAGGACTAACGCTTAAAACGTCGATAAATGCTGAAGTAGGACAAAGATTATTTAATAACTATGTGCCTTCAACTTCTGCCGCCGTTAACCAGGCCGTTCCAAGGGCTTCAGGCGATCTGACTGTAAACAATAACCAGTTTTTTTCATGGCTGTCAGAAAATACGGCTGCATATAAAAAAGTAGTTGGTGGTCATAATTTTGATGTTTTGGGGGGTTATACAGTTCAGAAATTCAGAAGCGATGTGAGTAATGTGGCTGCAACAAATTACCCAAACGACGTGGTGCGTACTTTAAGTGCGGCAACAACCTTTACTCCTGCCAGTGATATACAGGAATGGAGTTTGCTCTCTTATATAGGAAGGGCGTCTTATAATTACAAAGGCAAGTATCTCCTTACTGCTTCAATACGTCGCGACGGATCATCGCGTTTCGGGTCGGATAATAAGTGGGGTAACTTTCCGTCAGTATCAGCGGGATGGATCATATCTGATGAGAACTTTATGGCCCATGTAAAAGCGGTTTCTTTACTGAAGCTTAGAAGCAGCTATGGTGAAACAGGCAATAACAATATTGGTAACTATACCTATTATGCTAATGTAAGTTCTGTAAACAGTGGTAATACCAATAACTATGTTTTTAATAATACACTTGCTCCGGGTAACATGGTTTCTACCTTAGCCAATTCAACACTAGGCTGGGAAAAAACAAAACAATTTGACTTTGGTGTAGATGTAGGGTTGCTTGGCAGCCGCCTTTCTTTCAGCTACGATTTTTATACCAAAACTACAGACGGCCTTTTATTTAATGTGCCCGTTCCTACTTATACAGGTTTCTCTAACTTCCAGGCTAATATTGGCAAACTGAAATTCTGGGGACATGAGTTTGTTGTAAGCTCTCAGAACCTCGTTAATAAATTCAGGTGGAATACAGATTTTAATATCTCGTTCAACAAGAACAACGTAGAACAACTGGGAACTGCAAATGCTTCCCTTGGAGGCGGAACTGATCGTAACATTACGAGGGTTGGACAACCAATTGGAATGTTATGGGGATACGTATTCGAAGGTGTGTACGCCAACCAGGCCGACTATGATAAGTCGCCTAAATTCCAAACGTCGAAAGTAGGTTCTGCAAAAATGAGAGATGTGAATGGTAACGGTGTAATTACCGTTGACGACAGAACAATAATCGGCAATCCCAATCCTGATTTTATCTTCGGCATCACCAATACATTCATGTATAAAAACTTCGATCTTTCAATTGTTGCTTCGGGCTCTTACGGCAACGATATTATGAATACTGCACTTGAATACACCAACAACCTCGATGGAGTTTTCAACGTAACCAAAGATGTAGCCAACAGGTGGAAGTCAGAACAAAATCCCGGGAACGGACGATATCCAAGCACCCTGGCTGGAACTACAGGTCTTTTCAGGAATGCCAATACAACATGGGTTACTGATGGAAGTTTTTTAACTATTAAAAATATCACACTAGGTTACAACCTGCCTTTAAGAAACAAACAGACTTTTAAGAATATACGTCTTTACAGCAGCGTTCAGCAAGCGTTGGTATTTACAAAGTACCAGGGTTCAAATCCTGAAGTAAATACCGGTGGTGAAAATCCATTAGCACAAGGCCTTGACCAGGGTGCTTATCCTGTACCAAGAACCTTCACATTTGGCGTCAACGTTGGTTTTTAAGAGGTAGATACAAACCTTAAAAGCAGTAGTAATAGTTAAAAGAACAAAACGAAAAACATGAAAATCAAGATATTAATAGCTGGTTTGGCGCTCACCACATTTGCTTCGTGCAAAAAAGATTTTTTGGACATAGCTCCTGAAACCTTTATCAGTTCCAACAATTTCTTTAAAACCCAAAACGATTTTACACAGGCAGTTAATGCTACTTACGCTCCTTTGCGTAACGTGTATAACAGCGCTTATATAATGGGCGAAATGCGTTCTGATAACACCCACTATATCTACAACAATACCAACCGCGGTAACTTGGTGAGGGAAGAAATAGCCGACTTTATCGACAATCCAACGGCAGAGCCGGTAGCAACAAAATGGACTTTTAATTACCGCATCATTGCTTATGCCAATGAAGTGCTTGCAAGAATTGATGCTGCCACCTTTGATGAGAACGTCAAAAAGAATTTAAAAGGCCAGGAACTTTTTTTGCGTTCGTTGGCTTATTTCGACCTGGTACAATATTTTGGCGATGTTCCTCTTGTCCTTACGCCAACTGCTGGTTCTGCCGACGAGATCATTGGTGTACGATCAACTTTAGCCCGCACGCCAAAAGCCGAAGTATACGCGCAGATTATAAAAGACGCGAAAGAAGCGGCAACGCTGTTACCAAATAAAGCCGCACAGGAAAAGGGACGTGCCACGTCAGGTGCAGCACAAACATTATTGGGAAATGTTTACGTGGTCTTAAAACAATGGGCCGACGCCGAAACAGCTTTACGGGCGGTGGTAAACTCAACACAATACTCCCTGCTTTCAGACTATGCTGCATTTTTTGTTCCTTCAAATAAAAACAACGCTGAGTCTGTTTTTGAAGTGCAATACCAGCAAGGCAACCTGGGGTTACAAAGTTCCTTCGCTTATGTTTTTATGCCTAATCTTACCAACTTGTCGCCCATAACAGGCTTTACTTTTAATAACCAGAATACGGGCGGTTGGAACATTCCATCAGAGAATATACTTGCGGCATATGCCACGGGCGATAAAAGAAAAGGCGCATCAATTGCCGATGGATACACAGTTAACAGTGCTTTTGTAGCACAGCCATATGTAAAAAAATACCTTCACCTGCCACTGCCTGCTCCCAACGGTTCTTCGCCTAATACCGATGAAAACTGGCCGGTTTACCGTTATGCCGAAGTTTTGTTGTTTTTGGCCGAGGCCTTGAACGAACAAGGCAAGTCAAACCAGGCATTGCCTTATTTAAACCTCGTTCGAGACAGGGCTTTTGGTGCAGGCGCTGCAACTATTACGACAACCGACCAGGTACAACTTCGCGATATCATTTTGAACGAAAGAAGGTTTGAACTGGCTTTTGAAAATAAAAGGTGGTTAGATCTGGTTCGCACAGGTAAGGCAGTGCCTGTAATGAGTGCTTATGGAGCAGCGTTAAAAACAAGCGGCAAGTATCCAAACCTGGTATCAAGTACTTACAATGTTACCGCAAACAGGTTGCTTTTCCCGATACCGTTTAATGAAATCCTCGTAGATCCCAAGTTGATCCAAAACCCGGGTTATTAGGAATAGAAGACTGTTTAAAAATGGTTACAGAAAAGAGTTGGTTAGATTTTCTTTTTGAGGCCGGCATTTGTTCTTTTGTGCAACCCCGGTTGTGTCACTCACTTCAACCGTATCTTTTCATAGCAACTGTAAAAGGACGCTAATTTAATCGCTTAAGACGAAAGTGAAACACCGGGATGAACAAAATAAGTAGGCTAACAAGTGAAGTATTTGTATAAGAAAAAGGGTGCAGGCCAATTGTCGTAATTTTCGCAATGAAGAAAAGAATTTCGAAGTGTGATCGGGTTTGCTCTTAAGTGTGTAACGGTAATCAGACGGTCATGGTTTATTCGTTGCTTCTGGTGTTATTGCAGCGTACCATTCATATTTCGAGAACAGCGTTTACCTAAATATTTACAGGTGCAGGGCACCGATAATATTTGTAGAATCAAGATATTCGATAGCTATGGGTGAAACAACAAGATGAGGACATAAAAACCTGTGGTGTCAAAACAAATAATAGCGACAGTGTGATATGCACCTTGAAAAAGCGATGGTGTTATTTCCTTTCGTTTATTTGTAACGGAAGCGGCCAGGCATACAGATGGGACGGTTATAAAAGGCGATACTAATGGTATAGTCCATTTTATACTTCTACCAGATCTTTTGATACCGGCCGTAAAAGGAGCTTACCTAAACCACGGTTAAAATGAAAGGGCAAACACAGATGAACAAAATAAGTATGGTAACGAGTATTTTTATAAGAAAAGGGTGCATGCCGATTGTCGCATTTCCCGCCGCAACAAAAAGAATTTCGATGAACAGCGTTTGCACAAAATTGGTTGAAGAGCACCGCTAATATTTGTAGAATTATTTTTTGTTGGTTGACGCACCGCACCGGTAATATGATGTTTATAATAGTAAAGCCCGTTTTTATACCCGATTAATAATGGAAAGAATTACAGCAAAATATTTTATAGAAACCCCTTACGATGTGGAGGTTGCCGCGGCTGTGTTAGCAGGCGAACAGTCTTCAGGAACATTTGTTTCTGTACCCGGCGAAACGGAAGAATTAAAACAACGTTTTGCCGCACGGGTAGAATCGATAGAGCATTTGGAAACAGTGGATCATCCTGCTATTCCCGGTGCCGTTTCTGGCAAGAAAGAATACCACAGGGCAAATGTTGAAGTATCGTGGTCGATTGAAAATTTCGGGTATAACCTGCCCGTGTTGGTATCAACATTACAGGGCAACTTGTACGAGATTACTCAATTTACCGGGTTAAAATTAATGGAGCTCGAAGTGCCGGCTTCCTATGGCGACCATTTTAAAGGTCCTCGTTTTGGTATAGAAGGTTGCCGTAAACTTACCGGTGTTAATGACCGTCCGTTGATTGGTACCATCATTAAACCGAGCCTTGGAATGACCCCACAGCAAACGGCAGAACTGGTGAAAACATTAGCCGAAGCAGGTATCGATTTTATTAAAGACGATGAGTTGCTTTCCTCTGCCGCTAATTCGCCTTTTGATGAAAGGGTAGATGTTATCATGAAGGTTATTAATGAACATGCAGATAAGACCGGCAAAAAGGTAATGTACGCGTTCAATATCAGCGATGAAATGGATTCGATGCTGAAACACTACGAAAAAATAGTATTAAGCGGCGGTACTTGTGCCATGGTTAGTTTAAACAGTGTTGGTTTATCGGGTGTAAAAAAGATCTGCGACCAGGGAGAGTTAGCTATTCACGGTCATCGCAATGGCTGGGGTATGTTGAACCGTCACCCGTTATTAGGAATTGAGTTTCCTGCTTACCAGAAATTATGGAGACTCGCCGGTGTTGATCAAATTCATGTAAACGGTATTCAAAATAAATTTTGGGAATCGGATGATTCCGTGGTTCGTTCTATTGAAGCTTGTTTAAAACCTATGTTGGGCGGTTATTCTGTTTTGCCTGTAGTTTCTTCAGGGCAATGGGGTGGACAAGCTCCTGAAACATACCGGCGAACAAAAACAATAGATTTGCTGTATATGGCCGGCGGAGGTATTATGGCACATCCTGATGGACCAGCCGGAGGCGTGGTAGCATTACAACAGGCATGGCAGGCCGCAGTGGATGGACTAACTGTTGAACAGGCTGCAAAACAATATGCAGCATTTGGAAAGTCGGTTGAAAAATTTGGCAAGAAAAAATGATGAATACACAAAACAATTTGCTTCTTGCCTACTATGGCGACGACTTCACCGGCTCTACAGATGCCCTTGAATCTTTGAGTAGGGCTGGAGCAAAGACTGTTCTTTTTATAGAACCGCCAACAGCCGGGCAGTTAGCCCGGTACCCCGGGCTAAGGGCTATTGGTGTAGCAGGCAGGTCGCGTTCAATGGCGCCTGCGGAAATGGAACAAGAACTTCGTCCTGCTTTTTTAGCATTAAAAGCATTGGGTGCGCGGCATGTTCATTATAAAGTGTGCTCAACCTTTGATTCTTCACCTGTTATAGGAAGTATCGGAAAAGCAATTGATATTGCCGCAGAGATCTTTCAGGCACCATTTGTTCCACTTTTGGTTGGCGCTCCTGCTCTTGGCCGTCATTGTGTTTTCGGAAACCTCTTTGCCCGCTTGGGCATTGGAAGCACAGGAAAGATTTTCAGGTTAGACCGGCATCCATCTATGAGCAGGCACCCGGTTACTCCTGCTGAAGAAAGCGACCTTCGCCTGCATCTTTCAAAACAAACAACCAAAAGTATAGGACTGGTAGATATCCTACAGGTTGTTCTGCCAAAAGCAGAAGCGGCCGAAGTTTTACAAGGGGTTATTGAAAACGGGGCTGAAATAGTTTTGTTCGATGCGTTGTACCAGGAACAAATGAAGGGTATAGGAGCATTGATTGATAAATATGCTGACCCTCAAAAACCACTTTTCTCTGCCGGCTCTTCGGGAATTGAAATGGCTTTGGGTGAATATTGGATCCAAAAAGGTTTGTTGCAACCCGTGCAGGAGTGGAAAGAACCGGGTAACTCAGGGCCGCTGCTTGTTGCCTCCGGAAGTTGCTCCCCGGTAACTTCTGGACAAATAACCTGGGCATTAGCAAATGGATTTGCTGAAATTGCTTTGGATACAGCAGTTATAGTGGCAAACCATGGTTGTTCAGAAACCATTAAAAAACATGTAAAAGAAGCTGTTTCCTTAATAAATGGAGGGACGAATGTAATACTGCATACCAGCCGCGGTAACGACGATGAAAGAGTAACAAAGACAGCCGAAATTTTTGCACGTAAAGGTTTTGACGAAGCAATGATACAGGCAACTACCTCGAGGTTATTTGGTTCAGCCTTAGGTGAAATCGTAAGGGCAGTTGCAGAACAAACATCATTAAAAAGAATAGTAATTGCCGGCGGAGATACTTCAAGTTATGTAGGAAGAGCATTGGGAATTGAAGCTGTAGAGATGATTGCTCCCCTAACGCCTGGTGCACCTTTATGTAAAGCCCACGCTCCAGGTTCCCCTGTTGACGGATTGGAGGTTAATTTTAAAGGCGGCCAGGTGGGAAGTAAAGATTATTTCGGAATGCTGTTCGAAGGGAAAGAATTGCGCTAAAGGTTCGCATATCGAATCAGCAATGACAAATTGTAGCGCAAACGGGAAGAAGAAGATGAATAAAACTATGTCGCACAAGTGTGCGACGCAACCGACGATGAATAGAGATTTGATGATGACTACAAAAAAAATAAAACAAAAAGTGCATCTAATAAAAGTTCTAACACCGGTCATTGCATAAGCGACATCATAAGGTTCAGTGCCAATGCGCCGCGGCGGAGAAGGCATCGAAAAACATGCGTAGCAGTTTTTTAAAGAAGCTTATGCAGTCGTGTTGCAACGACGAAGCCAGGCGGCTTGAGCTTTTGAGATGAGGTTAACAGGGCTAATGAAAAAATAAACAATAAATAATTATGAAGCCAAAAACATTAGGATTAATTCATACTTCGGCAACACTGGTGCCGGTGTTCCAACAACTTTGCAACCAGTTTTTGCCAGGTGTACATGTTTTTAATATTGTTGACGACAGCCTTATTAAAGATGTTATTGCCAAAGGCGAATTAACGCCCCAAACCGCGAGAAGGGTAGTTGAGTACGTAGGCTCAGCAGAAGCGGCAGGCGCAGACCACATACTGGTGACCTGTTCTTCGATTGGCTCAGCAGTAGAGGCGGCAGCCGCTTTAACCAACGTGCCGGTATTAAGGGTAGACCAACCTATGGCTGACCTTGCCGTACAAACAGGAAGAAGAATTGGTGTGGTGGCAACACTGCCAACCACTCTGGCTCCTACAAGTGACCTGGTAAGGCGCAGGGCTGCTATTGCAGGTAAAGAAATTGAACTTACGTCGAAACTTTGTGAAGGTGCTTTTGAAGCCTTAATGAGTGGGGATGCTGCAAAACACGACGCCATGGTAGCAGAGGCATTAAAAGAATTATCTACTAAGGTTGATGTTATACTGCTTGCGCAGGCATCGATGGCTCGTGTGGTAGATACACTCAGTGACGAAGATAAGCGGGTGCCTATTATTGCCAGTCCTCCGCAAGCTATTAAACACCTCGCTTCTGTCATGTAATATCAAATATTGATGCCTTATGAATACATTCAGGAAAATTTGCCTGGTGCTTAGTGGGCTTTCTCTTTTATTGCTTATCACTGGATTGGTTATCGATCAAAGCAGTATTTGGAGGCCCTCCGCACTCGCTCTCTCGGTTTTGTTTGCCATTGGTATAGGCGCCATACCTGCTTTAAAAGGCTATCAATACACCGCATGGATTATTACAGCGGTGGTTGCAGGAATGATTTATCCAACTGCATTTTTAAAATGGGGCGACTTCGATTTAAGGAATAAATGGCTGATTTTACTAGTTGTTCAATTGGTGATGTTTGGCATGGGACTCCAAATGAGTTTAAAAGATTTTACAGGTTTGGGAAGTACGGGCAGGGGAGTGTTAATCGGCCTTTTGTGTCATTTTTCTATAATGCCTATGGTTGGGTTTTTACTGACCAAAATTTTTCATTTTGAACCTGAAATTGCTGCCGGTATTATTTTGATCGGTTCATGTTCCAGCGGGTTGGCTTCTAATGTTATGGTTTATATAGCACGTGCAAACCTTGTTTTATCAGTCGCCGTTACCGCTATTACAACGCTGGCCGCGCCATTTCTTACCCCTTTGTTAATGAAGCTGCTGGCAGGCACGCTGATCCATATAAAGTTCCTGGATATGATGATGGAGATCATTAAAATTGTTATCGTTCCCATTGGTGCCGGCCTTTTGCACGATTACCTTAAGACAGCTTCACCCAATGGATGGCGTAAGGTAAAAATAGCGGTGATTGTAGCGCTGGCGTGGCTGGTGTCTCTTCCCTTTGGTACATGGCAATTTTTGGACGCAAACCTTCCTCACGCATTCCTGCAATCTGCTGAGGTTCTAAGCTTTTTTGCCGGTGCAGTTGTTGTCGGTTTTTTATATCATTTGTTGTCGGTCCGTTTTAAACAGCTCGATAGCTTTATGCCGTACGTGTCTATGTTTGGTATCGTTTACTTTACAACTGTAACTACGGCCGCTGGTCGCGATAACCTCATGCAGGTTGGTTTATTGTTATTTTTAACCTCCATTTTTCACAATGCTGCCGGTTACTTTTTTGGGTATTGGATAAGCCGTGCATTTAAGTTCGATAAAAACTCTGCCCGTACCATTGCTTTTGAAGTAGGTCTTCAAAACGGCGGTATGGCCTCTGGCCTGGCAGGAGGTATGGGCAAGTTAGGAACGGTAGGTCTTGCATCCGCGGTGTTCAGTCCGTGGATGAATATCTCCGGTTCTATTTTAGCTAACTACTGGCGTCGTAAACCGGTACAAGAAGAAAGAAGTGAAGCCGCCGAAGTTCAAAGCAAGCCGGAAGTGGTTATATAGCAAACATAGGAAATAGATGAAAAAACGTGGGACTATGTATTTAAGGCTGCAAAATAGTAGTTAAGATTTTCTTTTTTTGAGCCCGACATCAGTATTTCTATTTAACATCGTTGCGTCGCACACTTGTACCGCAAATAGTTCTTCAACATATTTTCTAATGCTCGCACCTCTTACGCAATTATTGCAGGTTTCCGTAGAAAGAACCGACCTTATAAAAAATGCGTTAAGAAAATTAATAGGTCAGGCGTTAAGAAATGAAATAAATGTTACCAGGGTACAGGTATGTCTTTAGTACGTAAGTCGCAGATAGTCCAATCTTATTCAACCGTTGCGACTTATTTCATTTTAGCATTTTTTATTAAGTCTTGATTTTTTGTTTCTTTTTTTACCACGAAAAAGAAAGACAAAACATGGACAATTAAAATAAAGGTGATTTGCAAAATAATTACGCAAACCCTTAAAATTAGATAAACTAACAGGTACTTTTCAATAAGAATTTATGAAACAAAAAAACGTTTTGCTTGCTTTTTTCCTTATCGGGCTTCTGCTGTTAAATCGATTGCAAGCGCAGGACAAAGGACTGGTGAATACCTCAAAAAGCGCTTATGCTAAACTCTCAGGTTTAGATATTGAAGATGTGAGATGGACGAAAGGTTTTTGGGCCGATCGCTTCCGTGTTTGCAGAGATTCCATGGTTCCTAATATTTGGAATGTGTATACCGATGCCAATATCAGCCATGCTTACAAAAACTTCGAAATAGCTGCAGGTCTTGATACCGGTTCCCATAAAGGTCCATCGTTTCATGATGGCGACTTCTACAAGACCATGGAAGCCGTCGTTACCATGTACGCAATTACCCGCGATAAAAAGCTGGATGAAATGCTCGATAAAGCCATAACTACAATCGGGAAATCACAAAGGGAAGATGGTTATATATACACAAAAGCGATGATCAACCAGAGAAAAACCGGCGTTGCAAACCAGTTTGAAGACCGCCTTAGTTTTGAAGCTTATAATATCGGTCACCTCATGACCGCTGCAACTATACACAACCGGGTGACAGGAAAAACGAATTTCCTGGACATTGCAAAAAAAGCGACCGAATATCTCTATAACTTTTATCAAAAAGCTTCACCTGCGCTTGCCCGCAATGCCATTTGTCCTTCACATTATATGGGTGTGGTCGAAATGTACCGCACTACCCGCGACCCCCGCTACCTCGAACTTGCCAAACACCTTATCGACATAAAAGGAAAAATCAATGACGGAACAGACGACAACCAGGACCGTATTCCGTTTCGCCAACAAACGAAAGTAACAGGTCATGCAGTACGCGCAAATTATTTATATGCCGGTGTTGCTGATTTATATGCCGAGACCGGCGATACATCTTTGATAAACCGACTCGATGTAATGTGGAATGATGTGGTTAACCGGAAAATGTATGTAACAGGCGGCTGCGGTTCTTTGTATGATGGAGTTTCTCCCGACGGTACAGTGTATAAACCTGATTATGTGCAGAAGATCCACCAGGCCTACGGACGTGATTACCAGCTTCCAAATTTTACCGCCCACAACGAAACCTGCGCAAATATTGGCAATGTTCTTTGGAACTACAGAATGCTCCTCTTAACAGGTGAAGCCAAATATGCAGATGTTATGGAGCTGGCTTTATACAACAGTGTGTTATCCGGTATCAGTCTTAACGGTAAGAAGTTCCTGTATACAAATCCACTTGCTTTTTCCGATGATCTGCCGTTTCAGCAACGTTGGTCAAAAGACAGGGTCGGTTATATTTCCTTGTCCAATTGCTGCCCTCCGAACGTGGTTCGTACGATAGCCGAAGTAAGCAACTACGCCTACAGTATTTCAGATAAAGGAGTTTGGTTTAATTTATACGGTGGAAGTAATGTTTCCACAACCCTTAAAGATGGCTCTCCTTTAAAATTGAACCAGGTTACCAACTACCCATGGGATGGCAATGTTACAGTAACTGTTGACCAGGCACCAGGAAAAGAATTTTCTGTATTTATGCGTATCCCGGGATGGGCTGATAAAGCGCAAATTTCAATTAATGGTAAACCATACACGGGTGTTGTTACGCCGGGACAGTATACTGAGTTAAAAAGAAAATGGGCTACACGCGATAAAATTGAATTAATACTTCCCATGGATGCGAAATTGATTGAAGCAAATCCTTTGGTGGAGGAAACACGTAACCAGGTAACAGTTAAAAGAGGACCTGTTGTTTATTGCCTCGAGTCTACTGATCTTTCAAAAAATAATAAAGTCTTCGGTTTGTCTCTGCCAATTCACAGTCAGTTTACGCCTAAAATGATAAGAATTGAAAACAGTGATATCATGTCATTAGAAGCGAAGGCGGATGTAATATCTCCAACAAACTGGAACACTTTATATCGTGAAGTTTCTAAAAAAGCTCCTGTCCAGGTTCCCGTAAAATTGGTTCCATATTATGCATGGGGTAATCGCGGACATTCTGAAATGACGGTATGGATGCCGGTTTCGAGGTAAATGCAAAGTAGTAAGACGTGGAGGTTGCTCCAGAGGAGCAACGTGTTTATAGTAAAAATAAGCGGATGTTATGTGGCTCAGGAAGAGCCGGGTAAGTGCTGATTGGTAACCTCCTCCCGGGCTAAGGAAATGCCAGGTGTTGTTTCCTGTCAAATAAAAGAATTACAAAAGCAACACCTTTTTAAATTAACATTAAGTGGTAAATCACTTTTGCCCGCCGGCTTATTAGGTCGGGTCGTAATTAAAGGAAAGTGGATTAAAATTTTCTAAATAATGCAACTTCCTTTTTTTTCTTTTATTTATTATTTTTTTCGTTTATCTTCGAACCGGAAAATATAACTTCCCAAAAAAAAGCCCTTTTTTTATTGTGACTAACTATCCGGCCATGATACCGAATCAAAGACGGGAAAAGATCCTCGAATTAATTAAGGAAGATGGATCTGCGAAAGTAATTGACCTCGCCAGAATTTTTAAAGTTACTGAAGTTACTATCCGGCAGGACTTGGAGAAGCTTGAAAAGGACGGGTTGGTGATCAAGGAACACGGAGGTGCCTTTCTTAAAAATATCAAAGACCAGGTACAGGCTTTTTCCCTTGGAAACCAGGATCACATAGATAAGAAAGAACTGATAGCAAAAAAGTGTCTTGAATTTATTGAAAGTGGTGATACCATAATTTTAGATTCCGGGTCAACAACTACTGAAATCGCTAAAAAACTGAAAGGTTTTAAAGAGCTTACGGTTATTACCAATGCTTTGAATATAGCCTTGATGTTAGGTGCAGAACCTGGAATTGACGTAATTGTTACTGGCGGAGAATTTAAACCACCAACGCTTTCGTTAACAGGTCAGAAAGCTGCCGATTTTTTTAAAGGTCTTAATGTTCAAAAACTGTTTTTAGCGACCGCCGGTATATCATTAAAATCGGGACTTACTTATCCGAGCATCAGCGACCTTGTTGTAAAAAAAGCGATGATCGAATCTGCCGATACTACCTACCTCGTAGCTGATTCAAGTAAAATCGGAAAAAGCGCCTTTGCCAGTCTTGGTGCATTATCGTTGATCGACTATATCATTACCGATCCCGGCATCGAAGATAAACACAGAGCAGTGTTTAAAGACCATGAAATTGAACTAATAATTGCAGGGTAAGAAACATCAATCTAACCAGAAGCTTCTCATAAAGAAAAAAATGGAAATAAAAACAAACGAAAAAATTACGTTAGGAGTAATTATTGGTAACCGTGATTTTTTCCCTGATAAATTAGTAGGCGAATGCCGTGCTGACCTTTTGCAAGCCTTTGCAAAAACAGGCATCAAACCGGTAATGCTTGATGAAAATGAAACGAAGCTTGGCGGTGTGGAAACTTTCCAGGAATCACAGAAATGTGCAACGCTCTTTAAAAGATTTGCCGACGAAATAATGGGAGTGCTTGTTGTACTCCCCAATTTTGGCGACGAAAAGGGAGTGGCTGAAACGCTTAAATTAGCCGACTTGAATGTTCCTGTGTTGGTGCAGGCATACCCCGATGATTTGAATAAAATGGATGTTGCCCGCCGTAGAGACGCATGGTGCGGTAAGATTTCTGTCTGCAATAACTTCTACCAATATGGAATAAAGTATTCCCTAACTACAAAACACGTAGTTCATCCTTCTGACCCAAGTTTTATTAACGACCTGAATAATTTTGTCGCTACCTGCCGGGTGGTTAGAGGATTGCGCCGGGTAAGGATTGGCGCGGTCGGTGCAAGACCGGGTGCATTTAATACGGTTCGTTATAGTGAGAAAATTTTACAACGTAACGGCATCTCTGTTGTAACGGTTGATTTGTCGCATATCCTCGGTCATGCAAACAGGCTGACTATTGCTGACAACAGCGTTAAGGAAAGGCTCGATAAAATTAAAGCGTATACCCCTACCGGCCGAACGCCGGAAGATAAATTAATACAGATCGCGAAACTCGATGTTGCACTCAACTTCTTTATGGAAGAACATGCCCTCGATGCAACAGCAATTCAATGCTGGACTTCGTTACAGCAAAACTATGGCTGTAACGTGTGTACGAGCATGAGTATGATGAGCGAGAATATGTTACCAAGTGCATGCGAGGTTGATGTTACCGGTACCCTAAGTATGTATGCTATGCAACTTGCCTCCGGCTCTCCAAGTGCTTTGGTTGACTGGAATAACAACTACGCAGATGACGATGAGAAATGTGTGTTGTTCCATTGCGGCAACTGGGCAAAATCATTCCTTCCTGATATTGAAATAAGTACTGCGCCCATTCTTGGTACAACGGTTGGTGAAGAAAATACCTTTGGCGCTTTGGCCGGTCGTACCCCTGCATCACCGCTTACTTACGGCAGAATTAGTACCGACGACCCGAAAGGAATTATAAAAGCTTATGTTGGCGAAGGTGCATTGACCGATGATGCATTGAATACGTTCGGTACAAGAGCGGTAGCACAGATATCTAACCTACAGGGATTGATGCAGTACGTATGCAGGAACGGGTTCGAACATCACGTAGTAATGAATGCGTCAAAGACTGCAGGTATACTAAAAGAAGCAATGGGTAATTATATGGGTTGGGAAGTGTACCAGCATGGGGAATAGTGAGTGGTGAAATGGGCAACCTTGAGTGCCCGGTAGTGAGCAGTGAGTAGTGAATGGGGAATTGTGAATCGTAAATAGCACTTTTGCTTTAGTTGGTTTTTGGGGACCAACATTTGGAATACTATTAAACATCGTTGTGTCACTCACTTGTACTTTTAGTATTCTTCCCGGCGCGAAGCAAAAGGGTGTATTGTTTTCAACAAAATTTAGTTCCCCGCTGTTTTAAAGCCTTGCATACTTCGTTAAATGGTGGCCAATAAGTACAAGAGTGCGACGCAACGATGTTGCCGAAAGCACCACTGCCGGTAACCCAAAAATAATTTTTCATACCGACCTGAAACAAATTTCAAAATAAAGGTGCTTTGGGAAATCAACGCGCTTTTAAAACTCCCCTTTAGGGGCTGGGGGCATAATATGACTGAAAAGGAATTAGCAATAAAATCGATAGCTTACCGGAAGAACATCCTGAAGTATATATATGGCGCAAAAGCAGGTCACACGGGTGGAAGTTTGTCGTGCATCGATATTTTGACCGTATTGTATAACCATACAATGAATGTCGGGCCACACAACTTTAAGTCGCCAGACCGGGACAGGTATATTCAAAGTAAAGGACATTGTGTGGAAGCACTTTTTGTTGTGTTGGCTGATAAAGGCTTTTTCCCCGAAAGTGATTTGGAAACACTCTGTAAGTATAAGTCACACTACATAGGTCACCCTACAAGAAAGGTGCATGGTATAGAACAAAATACAGGTGCCCTTGGTCATGGCTTACCAATTAGTGTGGGTACTGCTATCGCTGCAAAAATGGATAATAAAGACTTTCGTGTATTCACTCTTTTAGGTGATGGCGAACTGCCTGAAGGCTCTAATTGGGAAGCTGCATTAACGGCTGCGCATTATAAACTCGATAACCTCTGTGCTATTATAGACCATAATAAATTACAAATATCAGGTACAACAGCAGAAGTATGTAATACCGACCCTATAGATGGAAAGTTTGAAAGCTTTGGCTGGGAAGTTCGCCATGTAAATGGCCATGATTTTAAGGCCCTTAAAGAAACTTTCCAGGCCCTGCCTTTTGCAACAGATAAACCCAGCCTTGTAATTGCACATACGGTTAAAGGCAAAGGAATAAGTTATATGGAGAATGTATTGAAGTGGCATCATGGCGTGCCAACGCCCGACCAGTATGCAAATGCAATGGAGGAATTGGACGGTGCTTTAGCAGATTTATAAGAATTAATAACTAAATCATTTTTTGTGGGACTTACTGTTGAAAAAATAGGAATTGACAAAGCTAACCTGGAAGTTTTTTCTGAAACGCTGCAAGCATTAGCTGCTAACGATAAAGACATTGTTGCTGTAACGAGCGATTCACGTGGTTCTGGAAAACTCGCTCCTTTTGGTCAAAAGTTTCCTAAGCAGATTGTTGAAATAGGAATAGCTGAACAAAACCTGGTGGGCGTAGCTGCGGGGCTTGCTTCTGCAGGTAAAAAAGCATTTGCCGTTTCGCCTGCATGTTTTCTTACAGCAAGGGCATTGGAGCAAATTAAAAATGATGTAGCTTATTCCGATAACCCCGTAAAACTGGTTGGTATAAGTGCAGGAGTAAGTTATGGCGCCTTAGGAACAACCCATCATAGCCTGCATGATTACGCCGTTCTTCGGGCAATTAATAACCTTATCATCGTTGCACCGGCAGACAATTTTGAAACAGAACAGGCAATCAGGAAGGCGGCCGAATTAAAGCAGCCCATATACCTGCGTTTTGGAAAAAAAGTAATGCCGTTATTAACCCCGGAAGAAGAAAGCGATTTTGCATTTGGTAAAGGGCGGATCATAAGAGAAGGCGAGGACCTTGTAATTATTGCAAACGGTGAAACAGTGTATCCTGCATTACAGGCAGCAAAAAAACTGGAGTCTGAATTTGACATAACTACAACGGTTATCAGCATGCACACGATTAAACCGCTCGATTATGATTTGTTGGCTTATGTAGCTTTATCTGGAAAAGCAATTATAACAGTAGAAGAACATAGTGTTTACGGAGGTTTAGGAGAGGCTTGTGCTTCTTATTTATTGCAGAACAGGTTTCATAATCCGTTTAAATTAATGGGTATACCCGACGAGTATACGGTCACAGGTTCTCAAACAGAAATATTAAGTCATTATGGTATTTCTGAAAAAGGTATTGCAGAGGCTGCATTGAAGCTCTTAGAAAGACTTTGACGAACTTTCTAAAGTTAAAAAATAGAAATTAGTTCGGCCTTTTCCTTTGTGCACTTTGTGTTCACTTCGTGCATTTTGTGCTCCTCTTTCAGAACACGAAGTACACTACGAAGCACGAAGAACACTACGAAAAGTCTTACGATTCCCTAACGATTACTTGCCATGATAAAAGAAAAAAAATATTTTTTACTGCTCATTTTTTCGTTTGGCCTGCTATGGGGTTGTAAGAATAAAACAACATCGGAACAGCCTAAAAAAATTGCAGTCATTGTTTCTACACTTAACAATCCATGGTTCGTTTTCCTTGCAGAAAAAGCATCGGCACAGGCAAAAAAATTAGGCTATGAATCAAAGATCTTCGATTCACAAAACAACACATCTTTAGAAACGGACCATTTTGAAAATGCAATAGCTTCGGGCTTTAACGCTATACTGTTCAATCCAACTGACGCCGAAGGTTCTGTGGCGAATGTTATGAGAGCCAAAGCCGCAAGCGTACCGGTATTTTGCATGGACCGCGAGGTGAACACAACAGACGGCGCTACTTCACAAATTCTTTCAGACAGCTATTCCGGCTGCGTTGCTTTAGGAAAATACTTTGTCGAAAAAATGAACAAACAGGGAAAGTATGTTGAACTGCTAGGTTTGGTAAGCGACAACAATACCTGGAACCGTTCAAAAGGGTTTCATAGTCTTGTAGATCATTATCCTAACCTGAAAATGGTTGCTCAACAAAGTGCAGACTTTGACCGCAACAAAGCGATGGAAGTATTAGAATCGATTTTACAGGCTAATCCAGACATTGATGCTGTTTTTTGTGGCAACGACGCAATGGCAATGGGAGCATACCAGGCATTGGTAGCAGCCGGGAAAGCTGACCATGTAAAAGTATTTGGCTTCGATGGGGCAGAGGACGCAGTTAACGCCATTAAGGACGGCAAAATTGAAGCGACTGCCATGCAGTTTCCCCAGGTAATGGCAGAAACCGCTGCACGTTACGCAGACGAGTATTTTAAAGGGAAAAAAGATTTCCCTAAAAAAATGCCGGTTGCTGTTGAATTGGTTACAGAAAAAAATGTGGACGATTATATTGCCTATGGCAAGAAAGAGCCGGACCAACAAAAGAAATAGCGCAAAAATTAGCAGTTTACTTCTCGCCCCATAACGTATAAACCTTACTAACGTGTTTGCATGCAAAAGAAAGCCATAAAAAATATAGCAGCTATTGTACTACTCCTGGTAGTAGCCTACAATTCTGTTTATTTTAAAAAATTAGACGAAGTAAAGGCAGCGGCTGTGTCGAAAGAATTTGACGCTGTTACTTATGCCAGCAATTATCTTACTGTTAAGCTTACTCCTCAACTAAGCAATGCGATAGAACTGCAGGAACTAATTCAAAAAGTACATGCAGAACCGGAATCAACTTTTCAGAAGTATTCTCACGCCCTTGGTATTGGAAACATAAAATATTTCCTGGTTAAAGGCGAAGGTGTAATAACTGCAATTGGGGACGATGCTGTATCACTATTACTAAAAAACGATTCGGCGCAAAAAGAAATTAAAATTGCGACTGAATTCGTCTTTGGCAATGCGGTGAGAGATGCATCAGGGCTAATCAATATTAATGAATTCAACAACACGATGGATTTTAATAACGTATCGGCCGAGATCAATAAAATTATCCGAAGCGAAGTGTTGCCTCCATTTAAATCGCGGGTAAAAAAAGGAGACTTGGTTCAATTTGCGGGAGCTATAGAATTAAACCAGGCGCATGTTAGTCTTGAAGAAATTGAAGTAGTACCGGTTGGTCTGAAGATCGTAAAACAGTAAGTCATATTTCTTTGTCACCTGATTAAAGCCATAAAGATTGTTAGCCGTAGAAAACATAACTAAAAAATTTCCGGGAGTAGTTGCCTTAAACAACGTTTGCATGCAACTGCATGCAGGTAAGGTGAATGCGATACTAGGAGAAAACGGCGCAGGGAAGTCTACTTTAATGAAGATTCTTTCCGGAGTGTACTGCGAATACGAAGGAAGAATTCTCTATAAAAATAAACATGTGTCCTTTACCTGCATTAAGGACGCCCAGGAGTGCGGAATAGCCATTATTCACCAGGAGCTGAATCTCATTCCTTACTTAACCATTACAGAAAATATTTTCTTAGGTCGCGAGATCATAAATACCTGGGGGTTTTTAGACAAAAAGGCGATGAGGCAGAAGGTTCAGTCCCTTTTAAGAAAATTAAAATTGGATGTTGAACCCGATGCCTTAGTAGCCGATTTAAAGGTTGGTCAACAGCAGGTGGTTGAAATAGCAAAAGCTTTGCTGACTGAGTCGGAAGTTATTATCATGGATGAACCTACTTCTGCCATCAGCGAGCATGAGGTGGAAGTATTGTTTGCCATTATTAACGACCTGAAAAAAGAAAATAAAACCATCGTATATATATCACACAAACTGGATGAACTATTCAAAATTGCAGATACGTTTATTGTCTTGAGAGACGGCTGTGCTGTTGAAAGTGGTGAAATGGCAGGGGTGAATAACGATACGCTGATTCAAAAAATGGTGGGCCGTGAGATAAAGGTCATGAGAAAACAAGCTGCCCAATATGCGCATAGAGAAGAACTTTTACGGGTTGAAAATATTGGCTTGAAGCATCGCGGAAAGTCGGGTGAAAACATTTTGACCAACATCTCTTTCACCTTGGGAAAAGGTGAGATCGTTGGAATTTTTGGGTTAATGGGTGCAGGCCGAACAGAACTGGTGGAGACATTATTTGGCTTACATCCAAAACGGTTTGAGGGTGAAATATTTGTCGAAGGAAACAAAGTTAAGTTCAAATCACCCGCTGATGCAATTGATGCAGGTTTGGCGCTGGTGCCGGAAGACAGGAAAAAAGATGGTTTGGTGCCGGGGCTTGATGTAAAGAAAAATATCAGCCTCACTACACTTAAAGATTTACAGGTGGGCGGACTTTTGAATGAAAATAAAGAAGCTGAACTGGCAGAAAAATACATAGGAGAACTAAAGATCAAAACTTCTTCTCATGGCCAAATGGCAAAAAACCTCAGCGGGGGAAACCAGCAAAAAATCGTTTTGGCGAAGTGGCTCGCGAAAGGTCCGAAAGTTTTAATGTTGGATGAACCAACACGGGGTATTGACATTAATGCCAAAAACGAGATATATAAACTCATTTTACAATTGGCAGATGCCGGTTTAGGTATCATCATGGTTTCTTCTGAGCTGCCCGAAATTCTTGCTGTATCAGATAGGATTCTCGTGATGGCTGAAGGTTCGATAACAGCCGAAATACCCGTAAGCGAAGCGACAGAAAATACTATTTTAAAAGCAGCTATCCCAAAAACCATATAAAAACATGCAAGCCCTAGCAAAATCGACCCCTGAAAGCAACATGAAAAAATATGGTAGTTCGTTGGCAAAGTTCCAGTCGTTGATTGCATTGGTAATACTGTGTTTGACGATCAGTTTACTTTCCGATAAATTTTTTACTGTTGATAATGCATGGAACGTCATGCGCCAGATTTCAGTAAACATCTGCATTGCAACCGGGATGACCCTCGTTGTTCTTACTGCCGGCATAGATTTGTCTGTAGGTTCTGTACTGGCGTTAGCAGGAGCCATAACTGCCGGCCTGCTTAGAAACGGAATTGAAATACCAGCCGGGAATCTTTACATAGGTTTTACATTATTAGGTGCAGTAGTCGCCGGCTTATTAACAGGTGCTTTACTAGGTGCGTTCAATGGCTGGACCATCACCCGTTTCAAAGTGCCGCCTTTTGTGGCCACGCTTGCCGTACTTACCATTGCCAGGGGCTTTACCATGTTATGGACCAAAGGTTTTCCAATTTCCAGCCTTGGCGAAAACTTTGCTTTTCTGGGTACAGGCTGGTTCTTAGGTATCCCCTTACCGGTTTGGATTTCAGGCATCATCGTTATAGCTGCAGTCGTCGTTACAAATAAAACCCGTTTTGGCCGTTATGTTTACGCGATAGGCGGAAACGAAAATGCCGCTAAACTTTCCGGCATCAATATTAATAGAATAAAGATTGCTGTTTATACCATTGCCGGCGGACTAGCCGCAATAGGTGGTATTATAGTTACATCAAGGCTCGATTCGGCACAGCCAAATGCAGGTATCACCTACGAACTCGATGCCATTGCCGCCGTTGTTATTGGCGGTACTTCTTTGTCGGGCGGAAGGGGAAGTATTATGGGAACCGTTCTCGGTGCAATTATTATCGGGGTACTTAATAATGGGTTGGTTCTTTTAAACGTATCACCCTTTTGGCAACAGGTTGTAAAAGGTTTCGTTATCCTCTTGGCCGTAATGATTGACAAAGCGAATTCGAAAAATGATTAAAAGTAATTAATTAGTTAAAAGGTCAAGAGTTAATAAGTAAATGATTCGGAGCCAAACAAATATGCTACTATTAAACATCGTTGCGTCGCACTCTTGTACCGGGTAATCACATTCAATAGGTGAGCGGTGAATGTCAATTGCGAGTAAAAACCAATGCCATTGTCCATTCAACATCGTTTACTGAACGTGTTACTTATTCGATGCGTAATCGATGCAACGGGCTCGAAAATATCCGGCGTGCGCAGGGGTATAATGACGCCGGCAAAGGATAATCGTGTTAATCAAAATACGCATGAAAAACAAATGTCGCAGCCGCAGTAGCACTAAGGCTATATCGTAGAACAATAAAAGGAACGGTCTGTTATCGTTCGTTTCTTGATTTTTCAAACCCGGCATGAAGTAAGGCTGGAGATTAATTAGCGTCTTAAATTATTAGCTTAAGTAAACGACATTGATTCACAACTCACAACTCACAACTCACAACTCACCAGCATTGACTAATTCATACATTCTCGCTGTCGACCAGGGAACCAGCAGTACAAAAACCATACTTTTTGATGAAGAAGGAAAGCCTTTTGCAAGAGGTTTGGAACCATTAAAAACATTTTATACAGATAACGGTTTTGTTGAGCAGGACCCTGGGGATATCTACAAAAATGTATTGGACTCAATTGCGAAATGCCTGGATGACTTTAAGGCAAAAGGTGGAAACCTGGAAAACATTAAAGCCTGCGGTATTTCTAACCAGCGTGAAACCTTTATAGTTTGGGATGATACCGGTAAACCTTTGTACAACGCAATTGTATGGCAATGCAAGCGTTCCATAACTGTTTGTGAGCGATGGAAGCAGGAAGGTCTTGAAGAAATGATTAAGTCAAAAACCGGGTTAATCATTGACCCTTATTTTTCGGGAAGTAAGCTGGTGTGGTTGTATGAAAATGATGAAAAGGTAAGAACAGCGATAGATGATGGAAAGGCGTGTTTTGGTACTGTAGATACATGGCTCTTGTATAAATTAACCGGTGGTAAAAGTTACTTTACCGATTATACTAATGCATCAAGAACCTTGTTCTTCAATTTAAATGAACTTGATTGGGACAAGGAACTATTAAGCAAGTTTGCGCTGTCTGCACTCAATCTCCCCGAAACAAAAACATCGTCAGCTTTATTTGGCCGGTCAGATTTTAATGGCTTGTTGCCGGATGAAATAGATATCACCGGGATGATCGGAGACTCTCATGCCGCTGCCTTTGGTGAAGGATGTTTTACACCCGGTACTGCAAAAGCAACACTCGGCACAGGCTGCTCTATAATCATGAACATTGGAGAAGAACTTAAAGAGTCAAAAAACGGCATGATAAGCACCATCTGCTGGAGTACAGAGGATACGGTGAATTATGCCTTGGAAGGCGTAATTGTTACCTGCGGAGCAACCATTGAATGGTTGAAAAATGAATTAGGATTAATCACTGACAGCAAACAAACGGAAACAATGGCAACCGCTGTTGCTGACAATGGTGGTGTTTATCTTGTACCTGCCTTCAGCGGCCTCGGCGCTCCCCATTGGGATATGAACCGGAAAGCAGAAATATCGGGCCTCACTTTTGGCACAAACAAAAATCATGTTGTAAGGGCTGCTTTAGAATCTATTCCATACCAGATAAAAGATGTAATTGTGGCCATGGAATTAGATACAGCGATAGAATTACAGCAACTGATGGTAGACGGTGGAATTACATCTAACCAGTTTGTATTGCAATTCCTGGCAGACTTATTATGTAAGGAGGTTGTGAATATTGGCCAGTCAGATGTATCTGCATTAGGTGCAGCATATATGGCCGGACTGAAAGCAGGTATCTTCCGCGACCTCGAACATCTAAAAAGTTTGAACACAAATAAATCGATTGTTTCTCCGCGCCAAAGCAATAAAAAGATTAAAGAATATTATTCTGGTTGGCAAACTGCAATAGGTGGTAATAAGGTTGTAAGAACGGAGCAAACGGAGTTGGTTTAATTCGAGAAATCTTCGAACTGGTTTTCATGGTCTTACATTCTGTAATATCCCGTTGTTTGTTGAAGGTATTAGATGAAAAAGGCTGAATGAAGAATGGTCCGGTAAAAGTGAGTGACACAACGATGTTGAAAGGAGTTATTTTGCTTGTTACCAAAACAGAGTCGGTATATTACTGATAACGATACAAGCTAAATAGTTTTGCAAACAAAGTACATCATCGAATAAAACTATTACATTGAAACTGCACTCTCCGCTGTAGCCGATACCACATTCTTTCTTGTCGAATCGCGTTCCTCGAGAGCGCATTGAATTACCTCAGTTGACGGTACGGAAGGGGTTTTCGCAGAAGCTAAAATGTTGAAATATATATCAGCCGCATGTTTACCCAGTTCCTTGCTGTTTTGCTCTATAGAAGAAAGGCTGGGTATCAACAGTTCATCAAACGGTTCGTTTTGAAAACCCATGACCCCTAATTCCTGTGGCACCTTAATTTTCATTGCAGCAGCAGCCTGCAACACGCCGAAAGCAATATTATCGGATGAACAGAAAAAGGCATCGGGATGATTACTTTTTGAAAGGAGGGCGGTTGCGGCACTATGACCTGTTGTTTTAGTCAGGTCTCCTTCTGTCATGTAGGTGGATGGTATTTTTAAACCTGCTTCCTGCATCGCTTTCATATATCCCTGCTTCCTGTCGTTAAAAACTTTAAGGAAGCCTGGTCCGCCTATATGGGCTATTTTTTTGTATCCTTGTTGTATTAAATGTTGCACTGCGATATAGGCAGCTTGCAAATTATCATTTTCAACCTTGAAACTGTCAACATCGTTTCTTACCCGATCAAACTGGATGAGGTGCATTTTATTTTCGATTACCCGTCGAAGGTGTTCGCTTGAATCGGTCTCCATGGTAACCGAGATAATGATACAGTCAACATTTTGCTGTATCAGCGTTTCTACAGCCTTTATTTCTTTTTTTAATGATTCTGCCGACTGGCAAATGATCAGGTTATAATTATTTTTTGAGCAGGCTTCTTCAATACCAGCAATAGCATTGGCAAAAAATATCTCGTTAATTTTTGGAACAACTACGCCGATTGTTCTTGTAATGCCCTTCCTTAAGTTAAAAGCATTTGCATTTTGTTGGTAATTCAGTTCCTCAGCTTTTGCCTTAACCTGTTCCTTAACCTTTTCGTTTATAAAAGGGTCGTTATTAAGGGCCCGGGAAACATACGAAGCAGAAATGTTCAAGGCTTTAGCAAGATCATAAATGGTTATTCGCTTTCTACTCATTGTGTTACTTGAACTGTAAAATTAATTTTATATACGTTGTACCCGAAATTAAATCGTTTTAATACTATTAAATGGAATTGTACAATTTTTTTAAAAATTACCGTTAAAACTTTTTAAATCGATTTAAAAAGTTTTTCTTTGTTAGGTACTTTCTTCTGTTCCCGCGTACAATCAAATGCCATATGAAGTCGAAACAGCTATTATTTATACAAATAAATTTCATCGCTTTAAGGTGCGCTCTCTCTAAATTTTTAACCGATAGGCCGGTTTTCAGCTTGTTTTATTTTAAAATCTGCTAATATTAATCCATGCATTATTTATCATGAAAGCTGTCAAAGCCATTATATTATTTCTATTTATTGCTAACGCTTCAATTGCGCAAAAAGCATCTTTTAAAGAACACGGAACAAAAAAGCTGCCGGCACTATGGAGACAAGCTTCATTTAAAATATTATCACCGGTCTATAAAACATTTAAAACCGCAGAGTTTGCAAATGTGTTTTTATCAAAGAAAAACAGCATTGTAAAAATTGCTCCTGAAATAAATGGGTTAACAGGCATCAAAGGCTATTACAATGGAAAACCGGGTTTTCAACCCGAACCCTTAAAGATTCATTTTAGTCGGCCCGTTAGGTTACTGGTAGGCATAAGCAGAGACAGTAGCAATCCCGTTATCTTAAACCTTTCTACGCTCGATTTCGGAAAAGGTAAACTGCAGGCCGAACCGGTTTTAAAAAACGCCGTAACGATTACAGGCTTACCGGCAATTGATGTGTATGTTATAAATTATCCCAAAGGCACACACGCTATCAACTTGTCAAAACCAAATACCCAATTTACTTTATTAGGTGTAATTGACGCAAAACAAACTATCCCAGCCCGTGATGTTCAACTACCCGACGGTCGTTTATGGGAGCCATTTATTGTGGAAGGATTTTATGATGAAAAGCCGTTGTTTGAAATTATTGGCGGACCTGGTAAACCCGTAGTTGATGAAGGTATGCCGGGAACCGAAGGTATACAGGGAGGTTTTGAAGCAGGCGCCTGTGTAAAAGTTGGTGACACCTATCATATGTTTCCGACTGAACGTGCAGGCGAAAAAGGGGTTGAAGCTTATTTCGACCGGGTAAAAACACGCATTGGTCATTGGAGCAGTAAAGATGCAATTAATTGGACGCGTCAATCAACTGTTTACCAGGCCAGCGGCACGTATGCTGTTACCAACGATGATAATCCTTTTAACGATCGCCGGGGCGCTATCTGGTCATTTAATCCTGTTTTTAACAAGGAGAAGAACAGGTGGTATGGCTATTATTTAACCTATACGGTATCCAAAGAAATTTCGCCTAACCATTCCTTTGGCCGTATGTGGGTGACAGAATCGCAAACAGCGGGCATCGAAGGTATTGGTGGCCCTTATGGAGAGGGAAAGATTATCATGGAGCCGGGCCTGGATACACAGCTATGGGAAGGCCGACAGGGAGTCGCTTCATTTTTCCCTTACCCTGTTAAAGATCATTGGCTGGGCTTTTTTTCTGGTGCCTACCCTTACCTTAAAAGAGAAGATTACCCGGCAAAAATGGGCAAAGGCTGGTTTGTAGGATTGGCAAAATCTAAGTCGCTTGAAGGGCCCTGGACAAGGCTCGATACTACCATTAATCCCATAAAAAGCATTCATCCCTGGTTTGTTGAAAACCCTATTGTTTACCAGATGCTCAACGGATTGTACCTGGCAGTTTACGATGGCGGCCCGGAAGGATGGGGACATCATTTACCTAACATGGTTGCCTATACTGTGTCGAAAGACGGTTATCATTGGTCCGAAGCGCACTACCTCCCTTTTACAACCAAAGTAGATAAATGGTGGGATATCATGCGAACCCCAATGTGCCTCATAGACGAAGGAAATGATGTATATACAATTGTATATGCAGCTATCAATACATCAAAAAGGTTTCATCCTTTAGGAATGATAAAAGTGAAATTAAACCGGGATGTTTTAGATGCTAAAATGAAAACACTGGAATAAGAGAAAATCAAATATTTGATAGTGAGAACTCCTGTGAATTTTGGTACAGGCATTAGTACTCCGGTTTATCATCGTTGCGTCGCATTTCGTTCATCTTAGGGTAATTCTATTGGTCTTTGTTCATGTGTTGTTGAAGATGCAGGAATATGGCTCTTCGTATTCAATGTGTAGATAGTGATGCTGGTAATTTGAATGAAAAGAAGGTAAAAAGGAATGATTTGGACGGATGAGGAAGTACCCCGGGGGAATGGGGAAGGCTTCGGCTTTGGTCTTCGTGCGGTGCCGGGTTAACAAGTTGAAAAGGGATGATAATAGAACAAAAAGTACAAGTGTGCGACGCAAGAATGTTGATTGAGGGCATAATGTTAGGCCCATAAAAAATTCCCCTAACAAGCTTTATAACTCGAGAAAGATGAAGGTATATCTAACGAAATATTATTTTCTTGTTTTTACATGTGTTATTAGCATTAATGCTATGACACAAAAAAGTCATCAGAAAATTAATGTGCTTGTTGTTGATGGTTTTAGCAATCATGACTGGGAACAGACAAGTAAACTGACAAAAGACATATTGGAAGAAACCGGTCTTTTCAATGTTAAGATTTCTACTTCACCATCAACACCTAATGATACTGGATGGCGGAGTTGGAATCCGCAATTTGGTGAGTACGATGTTATTATTCAAAATTCGAATAATATTCAAAACAAAACACTCCGCTGGCCGGAAAGAGTAGAAAAGAGTTTGGAAGAATATGTAAGGTCGGGCGGAGGATTGTATATCCTGCATTCTGCAAACAACGCTTTCTCACATTGGAAGGAATATGATAAAATGATCGGCCTCGGGTGGCGGCCAAAGGAGACAGGTTATGCAATTGAACTGGATAAAAAAAATAAGATTATGCGTATTCCGCCGGCACAAGGAAGCGGTACCAATCATGGAAAACGGTTTGATGCAGTTGTAAACATTGTTGCCAAACATCCAATTCATAAAGGTTTTCCAAAACAATGGATAACTCCATCGATGGAATTGTACACTTATGCCCGTGGCCCAGCTGAAAACCTCACCGTTTTGTCTTCAGCTTATGATACTGCAACTAATAAAATATGGCCGGTAGAATGGGTGGTTACCTACGGAAAAGGCAGGGTATATAATTCGAGTATGGGCCATTTGTGGAAGGGCGAACAGTACCCCGTAAGTTATAGGTGCCTTGGCTTTCAAACCATATTGATCCGGGCTACTGAATGGTTGGCTACAGGTAAGGTAGCTTATTCTTTGCCCGTGAAGGAGTTGAACAAAAACCGGGTGATTGTTCGGTCAGAAACAGATTATCCAACGACTTTTAAAAAATAAGTAATTCTTAATCGAAATTATTTTTACCATATGAAAATAAGTAGCTTTTTAGCAATGGTTTTCGCCTTAACCTGTTTTAATACAAGAGGTCAGGCTGTAAAGCGGGATTTGAAACTATGGTATAAACAGCCCTCCCAAAAGTGGACTGATGCTTTACCCATAGGAAACGGAAGGATGGGAGCGATGATTTATGGCGGAGTAAGTGAGGAAAGGGTCCAATTTAATGAAGGAACCCTATGGACCGATGGCCCACGTCCACATCATCGCGACGGTGCCGTTAACTATCTTCAACCTATTCGCCAATTGCTTTTCGAGGGCAAGCAAAAGGAAGCGGAAGATATGGCGGCAAAACATTTCATGGGCAGGAAGAGTAATGAAGATGATTATGATTCGTTGAAAAATGCCTGGTTTAATAAAGTTCGTTCCAATACAGCCCCCTCAGCTACTTCGTTTAACGACGCAGCCTGGAAAGAAATGAAACTGCCAACGCCAGAGGGTTGGGAAGAAACCTATCTTGAGGGAGAGGATGGAGCAGCCTGGTTCAGAACATCTTTCAATTTACCGCAGGACTGGGTGGGTAAAAATTTGGTAATAGAACTTGGTCGCATCAGAGACCTTGACTTTACTTATGTGAACGGAAAACAAATCGGGACAAAAGAAGGCATCTCGGGCAATCGCAGGTACGTCATACCATCATCGGTACTTAAGGCTGGAAAGAATCAAATAGCTATCCACGTAATTAACTGGTACGACAAGGGCGGATTAACAGGCGTGAAAAACGCAGCTAAATCATTTTTTGTTTACCCTGAAGGAGGAAGTAATAAAAATGGTTTGGAATTAAACACAACATGGAAGTATTGGGTGCAAGACACTAATCCGCCTGCATTTCCGCAGTTCGAAGCAAGTTACCAGCCGTTTGGCGATGTATATATGCGTTTTAAAAACGCAAACAATGTTACTAATTATCGCCGCGAACTGGATATAACCAATGCGGTTTCACGTGTTTCGTATACAAAAGACGGCGTTACTTATACCCGTGAATATTTAGCAACAGCTCCGGGTAATGCCGTTGTTATGCATCTTACAGCCAGTAAGGGGGGCATGCTCAATTTGGATGCATTGCTTGAAAGTCCGCATAAACTTTCTTCCACAAAGAGAATAGATAACAACACAATCGGGCTGTCTCTAAAGGTTCGAAACGGTGTTTTAAATGGTGTAAGTTATTTGCATGTAACTGCTGTTGGCGGCAAAGTAATTTCAGCAAATGATAAAATATCGATTACGGGTGCAGATGAAGTAACACTTTATCTTACAGCTGCTACCAGTTTTAAAAGTTACAAAGATGTTTCTGGTAACCCCGGTGTTATTGCTAAACAAGCTTTACAAAATATTAAAGGCAAAAAGTACGAGGTTATAAAAGAAACTCATACTAAAGATTATGAGTCGTACTTCAATACGTTGTCGTTAAATCTTGGAAGCAGCAATAACCAGGATTTACCGACTGATGAAAGGATCCTGAAATATAACAACGTCTCAGATCCATCTCTTGTTACCCTCTATTTTCAATATGCCCGTTATTTATTGATATCTTCTTCCCGTCCGGGAGGCCAGGCGGCTAACTTACAGGGCATTTGGAATAATTTACTAACACCGCCCTGGGGCAGTAAGTATACTACTAACATCAACCTTCAAATGAATTACTGGCCTGCGGAAATGTTGAATTTATCTGCGTGTGCCGAGCCCCTGTTTAATTTAATTGATGAGGCAGCAGAAGCAGGAAAATTAACCGCAAAAGCCCATTATGGTGCACCTGGTTGGGTGCTGCATCACAACACCGATTTGTGGAGGGGAACTGCTCCGATAAACGCATCCAATCATGGTGTATGGGTTACAGGAGCAGGATGGCTGAGTTACCATTTATGGGAGCATTACCTGTTTACGCAGGACAAAGAATTTTTGCAAAAAAGGGCATATCCAATAATGAAAGATGCGGCCAGCTTTTTTGTAAACTTCTTAATTAAAGACCCTGTTACCGGTTATTTAATCAGTACACCTTCAAACTCACCCGAGCATCGGGGGCTAGTAGCGGGGCCAACAATGGACCATCAAATCATCAGGGATTTGTTTAAAAGTTGCATAAAGGCCGCCGACATTTTAAATACAGACAAAGAGTTTGCACAAACCCTGGCAGAAAAGATCGCCCAGATAGCGCCTAATAAAATTGGCAAGCTAGGAAATCTGCAGGAGTGGATGCAGGATGTTGAAGATACAACGGAGAAACACCGGCATGTATCTCATTTATGGGGGGTACACCCGGGAACAGATATTACCTGGGATTCGGCAAATATGATGAAAGCTGCAAGACAGTCGTTGTTGTACCGCGGCGATGAAGGTACCGGCTGGAGTTTAGCGTGGAAAGTAAACTTGTGGGCAAGATTTAAAGATGGAGACCATGCAATGATGATGATGAATAAACTGCTTAGTCCTGCTGAAGGCGCATCAGGAGGTGAAAGGGGCGGCGTTTACCGCAATCTATTCGATGCACATCCACCATTCCAGATTGATGGCAATTTTGGAGGCGCTGCCGGATTAGGAGAAATGTTGGTGCAAAGTCATACAAAATATATTGAACTGTTACCTGCTTTACCATCAGCTCTGCCTAATGGTGAAATCAAAGGTATTTGTGTAAGAGGCGGATTTGTTTTGAACCTTACATGGCAAAAAGGACAACTACAGCAGGTGGAAGTTTTGTCTAAGACCGGTAACGATTGCCTGCTAAAATATGGTGACAAAACAACAGAAATCAAAACTGAAAAGGGGAAAACTTACAGACTTAATGTGGAGCTTAAAAGTATTTAGGATGAATGTGTTGAACAGGAACATTTCAGTTTACAATAAAAAGACCACGGCGTTTGTCGTAACTGTTTTATCGATCGTCTTTGGTATTTCAACTGCTTTTTGCCAAACCAATCTTCGAACAGATATTTCTCTCGATAAAGGTTGGCGTTCTGTTGTTGATGATAATAATAAAACTGCTTTTGATGGTTTTGAAAAAACAACCTTTAATGACAAAAACTGGAAGCAGGTCGACGTTCCGCACAACTGGGACGACTATCATGGTTACCGGCGAATGCGACATGGAAATCGTCACGGTTATGCATGGTATCGCAAAAGATTTACAGTAAAACCGCAAAAAGCGGGACAGCGTTATTTCCTGTTCTTTGAAGGAGTAGGTTCTTATGCCACCGTGTGGCTGAATGGCAAAAAAGCCGGTTATCATGCCGGTGGAAGAACGACTTTTACGATTGATGTTACCGATAAGATAAACTTAAACAACAAGTCTAACATACTTGCCGTTCGTGCTGACCACCCGGCCAACATCAAAGACCTTCCCTGGGTTTGCGGCGGCTGTTCAGATGAACGCGGTTTTTCTGAAGGTTCACAACCATTAGGCATCGTGCGTCCTGTTCACCTGGTAATAACAGACCCCGTTCGTATAGAACCTTTTGGTGTTCATATTTGGAACGATACCACTGTCTCCTCCGCATCTGCTCAGTTACATTTAACAACAGAAGTTAAAAACTATGGAGCAGTTGCAAAAAACATAACTGTAGTAAACAGGCTAGAAAATAAAAATGGGGTTAAGATTATTGAAACAAGAACAAACCAGAAAGTGCTTCCTGGAACTGTTGCTTTAATAAAGCAGGAACCTCCTGTCATCAGTAATCCCCGTCTTTGGTCACTGGAAGATCCTTATTTATACAATGTAGTATCTGAAGTAGTTGAAAACGGGAAAGTAGTTGACCGACTTACAATACCTTATGGAATAAGATGGATAAGCTGGCCGATAGGTAAAGCTTCTTCGACTAACCAGTTTTTCCTAAATGGCAAGCCTGTGTTCATTAATGGTATTGCCGAGTATGAACACCAGTTAGGTAAGAGCCATGCATTTGGTGCAGAGCAAATTAAGACGAGGGTGATGCAAATGAAAGCCGCTGGCTTTAATGCTTTTCGCGACGGACATTCGCCGCACAACCTTCGATATAATAACTACTGGGATAGCTTGGGAATACTATGGTGGACACAAAACGGGGCACATATCTGGTACGATACGCCCGAGTTCAAAACCAACTTCAAAAAGCTGTTAACAGAGTGGGTAAAAGAAAGACGGAACAGCCCTTCCATTGTAATGTGGGGATTACAAAATGAAAGCAAATTACCAACGGAATTTGCACAGGAATGTACTGATTTGATAAGACTGCTTGACCCCACATCTTCTTCTCAGCGGCTTGTAACTACCTGTAATGGTGGAACAGGAACCGACTGGGATGTACCGCAAAACTGGACAGGAACGTACGGCGGCGACCCTACGACCTATGCTGAAGATGTAAAGCGACAGATCTTAATAGGTGAGTATGGAGCATGGAGAACTTTGGACCTGCATACAGAAGGGCCGTTTAATCAAAACGGCGTTTACAGCGAAGACCGGATGACACAACTGATGGAAATGAAAGTAAGGCTTGCAGAGACGGTGAGAGATAAAGCTGCAGGTCATTATATGTGGCTATTTAGTTCGCACGACAATCCCGGAAGAGTGCAGGGCGGAGAGGGTTATAGAGAACCGGACAGGATAGGGCCTGTCAATTACAAGGGCCTGTTTACTCCCTGGGAAGAACCCCTTGATGTATTTTACATGTATCGCTCAAACTATGCACCGAAAGAAAAAGAGCCGATGGTTTATATAGTGTCGCATACATGGCCCGACAGGTGGACTAAACCCGGTTTGAAAGACAGCATCACGGTTTATTCCAATTGTGATGAAGTAGAATTGTTCAACGATGTTCGTACAAGATCCTTGGGAAGGAGAACAAGGCAAGGTATTGGAACCCATTTTCAATGGGATAAAGTAGACGTCAGTTATAATGTATTGTATGCTGTAGGTTATGTAAACGGGAAAGAAGTGGCAGTTGATTATATTGTTTTAAACCATTTGCCCCAGGCACCTGGCTTTAATCTTTTTTCAAAAGATTCAAAACCTATTATAGCCCCGCAGCCTAATCTTAATTATTTGTACCGGGTAAATTGTGGCGGTCCTGATTATGTTGATAGGAACGGTAACACCTGGTTGGCTGACCGTAACAAAACTGGTAACAATACCTGGGGCTCCGTTTCCTGGACAAAAGATTTTCCCGGTATGCCTTCTTATTTTGCAAGCCAACGAAAAACCAATGACCCTGTAAAAGGTACGATGGACTGGAAGTTGTTCCAGTCATTCAGGTATGGCCGCGAAAAGCTGAGTTACGAGTTTCCCGTTCAGGATGGAGAATACTGGGTTGAGTTATATTTTACCGAACCCTGGTTAGGAACCGGCGGTGGAATGGATTGTACAGGCTGGCGTCTTTTTGATGTTGCTGTAAACGGGAAAACAGAATTGAATGACGTCGATATTTGGAAAGAAGTAGGCCACGATGCTGCTTTAAAAAGAGTAGTCAGGGCAAAGGTTACAGGCGGTAAACTCGTTATTTCCTTCCCTCGTGCCGCTTCCGGCCAGGCCGTTATTTCGGCTATCGCTATAGCAACAGCAAATGCTGCTTTAAAACCCGCTCCCAGGTCTCCATCTATCATAACTAACGTGAAGCCAACCAGCAACCAAACAAATAATGCATGGTCGCCGGAAGAGTGGTTAAATACAGGTGACACATTATACACAAACGATAAAATTGCTTTTAGTTCACTTCCTTCCAACTTTTACGGAGCAGAGTGGATAAGAACGCCAAAGATTACAAGCGAGACATCTAAATTGGTACAATTTGATGTGACCACTGAAGCAGATGTTTTTATCGGCCTCGATGCCACGATAAAGCAAAGACCGGAATGGCTTAAAGATTTTGAAGACACAAAGACGGTTATTAAAAATAATGTGGGACAAGAGTTTATAGCTTTAAGAAAAAGGTTCCCAAAAGGCAGCACTGTCTCTCTTGGAAACAATGCGCTCAATGCATCGATGTACACGGTTACCGTTGTACCTGCATCTAATATAGAACCTGCTTACGATCTTAAAACTGTCACTTCTTACAAAGCTGTAAACGCAAGTCTTGAAGGGCCTGGCCTAACCAAAGGAAAAGTTGATGGGAAAGAACGCGCCATATTTGAAAAGGCATCGGCAAATAATGTACTTGAATGGAATATAGCCGTCGGGGCGGCTGATACTTATTCATTCACTATTTCGTATAACAATCCGCATACTAAAAACATTACCGGTAAACTGCAATTGTTAATGGCCGACGGAACCTTGATGCGGGAAGAGAACGTAGAGTTTACACCAACAAGGCCAACAAAGAACAATTACATTAACAGTTCATCGGGTTCAATGATAAATGCAGGCAATTATAAAGTAAGGCTGACATCCAAAGATGCGGAAGGGGTGAGCGTGAATAGCCTGGATGTGCAGTAAGGTTTTGAGTTGTGAATGGTGAATGGTGAAGGGTGAATGGTGAATAGCGGTGAATAGTGAATGGTGAATAACGGTGAAGGGTTTTTGGGAGCCAGCAGAATTCCTTTTTTCAACATCGTTGTGTCACTCCCTTGTACTGAGGTTACAACATTCGGCAAAGTAAGGGGTTATTGGAATGACCACCTTGCGGATGAACGCAGAAATGAAAAATGAGGTTCATTATTAGTGCGACTGGGACGCTTCCTACGGCAGCATAACAAACGGCATGTCATTCCGAGGTACGAGGAATCTTCTTAGAGCGACCGGGATTCCTCCTGTGTGGGAATGACAAAAACGGACCTGTCATTGCAGGCTTGGGAAGCTTTTCGAAGCAATCTGCTGTTTGAAGTTTGAAAGCCTATTAAATTGTAAGAGCAGATTGCTTCGTTCCTCGAAATGACGGCAACGTTTTACTGTAATAAGGGCTTTTTGCCATGTCATTTTCAATGAACTATTCCAAGGATCGGAAATAAGCACTCGTAATGACGAATATTGGTTACAGAATGGGTATGACTTAAAAACTATAACGAAAATGATTCATCGCAAGTATCTTGCTTTTTTAGTTGCTATACTTATGGCCTCTTCTTCAACAGCACAAGTTGAAACGGTGGGTAAACTGCGCATTTCGGCAGATGGAAGATATTTCATTAAAGAAAACGGAGAACCGTTTTTCTGGTTGGGCGACACAGGTTGGTTATTGTTTGCTAAACTTAACCGGGAAGAAGCGCTAAAATACCTGGAAGACAGGCAACAAAAAGGTTTCAATGTAATACAGGTAAGTTTGATACATGGCGTTAGCGCGGTAAATGCCTATGGTGATACTGCCCTTATAAAAAGGAACGTAGCAACTCCTAAAATAACTGAAGGCAATTCTTTTTCAGACTCTGTTCAATACGATTTCTGGGACCACATTGATTTTATAATTGATGAAGCTGCAAAAAGGGGTATTTATATGGGACTGGTACCTGTTTGGGGTGGCAATGTAAAAAGTGGTTTAGTAAACACGGAAAAAGCAAAAATATACGCGGGCTGGATCGCGGACAGGTACAAGAACAAACCCAATATTATCTGGATAAATGGTGGGGATATTAAAGGCAGCGACTCTTTGAATGTTTGGAAAACCATCGGACAAACTCTAAATGAAAAAGATCCAAATCATCTTATAACCTTTCATCCGCGCGGTCGCACTACTTCTTCCTCGTGGTTTCATAATGAAGACTGGTTGGATTTTAACATGTTTCAGTCGGGCCACCGCAACTATGCACAGGACACTTCCATGTCGGAACCTCACCGTTTTGGCGAAGACAACTGGAGGTTCATCAACCTTGATTACAGCAAAAAACCTGTAAAGCCCACTTTAGATGGTGAACCTTCTTATGAACAAATCCCCTATGGTTTACACGACACCACTTTACCTTACTGGCAGGACAGGGATGTTAGAAGATATGGCTACTGGAGTGTTTTTGCAGGAGGTAGTGGATATACCTATGGTCACAACAGCATCATGCAGTTTCATAAACCAACTGATAAAGGAAAAGCCTTTGGTTCCCGGTTTTATTGGTTTGATGCTATCAATCATCCGGGTGCCGGGCAAATGAAACATTTGAAAAATCTACTGCTTTCGCGCCCCTATTTCGAAAGGGTGCCGGATCAATCAATGATTGCAGGCAAACAAGGAATAAAGTATGATTACTTACTTGCAACAAGAGGTAAGAACTACGCTTTCATTTATGCCTATACAGGTAAGAACTTTAAAGTTAACATGGGTAAGATTGGCGGAACAAGTGTAAAAGCAACGTGGTACAGCCCGGTTGATGGGAGTACTAAAGAGATAGGTGCTTTTTTGAACAAAGGAGTAACAGCGTTTAATCCGCCGGGAGAACCGAAAGAAGGAAATGATTGGGTATTAATTTTAGATAAAGTTTAGTTGAATGGGGTGCTGAATAGAATGGTTACAGTAAAAGTGAGTGACACAACCGGAGCTACATTATATTCAAAAAGCCTGAACCCAAAAAATGCCCTTTAAAAGAACAACGGAGATTAAGTTACCTGCATCGATCCGGGTTTAATAAAAACACTACAAATAAAAAATATGCAGCAGCAAAAAGAAGTTTCGCGTAGAAATTTTTTAAAGAATACCTCCCTGGTAACCGCTATGGGTTTAAGTATTCCGCAGATTATTTCCACTGCTTTCGCAGCAGAAACATCTAAAAAAAGAGTAACCATTGAAAAGGATGAGGTGATTCTTTTCCAGGGAGACTCCATAACCGATGCGGGAAGAAAAAAGGACGACAGCAGTGTTAACAATGCATCTGCTTTAGGTAATGGTTATGCAATGCTTGCAGCAGCAGAAATGTTGTTTAAACATGCGGATAAAAACCTGAAGATTTATAACAGGGGCATCAGCGGAAATAAGGTTTACCAGTTGGCAGAACGTTGGGAAAAGGATGCTTTGGATTTAAAACCGCAGGTGCTGAGCATATTGATTGGTGTGAACGATTTCTGGCATAAACTGCTCGGCAGGTATGAAGGAACCGTTGATGTTTATAATAAGGATCTGAGGGCTTTACTTGACAGGACAAAGCAAAAGTTTCCAGATGTAAAGTTGATTATAGGAGAGCCGTTTGCTGTAACGGGTACCAAAGCTGTGGATGAAAAATGGTTTCCTGCCTTTGATGAATACCGGAAAGCTGCACGTGAAATTGCAGATAGTTTTGATGCTGTATTCATTCCTTACCAAAGTGTTTTTGATAAAGCACAAAGTTCTGCTCCAGGCGTTTACTGGACCAATGATGGTGTTCATCCCTCGGTTGCAGGAGCAAGGTTAATGGCAGAAGCATGGCTGAAGGCCGTGAAAGGATAAATTAAAAGTTGTAAATCAGGTAGACATGAGATGTTTGTTGGTGTATGTTTTTAGTGTTTTGGCAATTCTTGCTTTTGGCAATTTGCAGGCCCAGGAAACCTTGGTTCAATACTTATCGGGAACGGGAGAAGACAACACAGTAAAGTGGCAGTTCTACTGTACCGAAGGTCGTAATTCAGGTAAATGGACAACCATACCTGTTCCATCGAATTGGGAATTGCAGGGTTTTGGTAAATACAATTATGGCTTTGCCAAAGACAAAGACCGGGGTATGGAGAAGGGGTTGTACAAGTACTCTTTTAAAGTTCCTGCAGGTTGGAAAGGGAAGGTGATTGATATTGTGTTTGAAGGAGCCATGACGGATACTGAAGTGAAGATAAATGGTAAGTCTGCCGGGCCTGTTCATGAGGGTTCTTATTATCGGTTTAAATACGATATCTCCAATCTGCTGAACTATGGAAAGAACAATTTACTGGAAGCAACAGTTGCCAAACATTCAGCTAATGAATCGGTTAACCAGGCTGAAAGGAGAGGAGACTTCTGGATTTTTGGCGGCATCTTTCGTCCCGTTTATTTAGAAGCACTTCCGGCAGCACACATAAAAAGAGTTGATTTAAACGCTGATTCGAAAGGTAATTTTACTTCAAACGTTTTTATAGATAATGTCCGTTCTTCAAACGCCGTATCTGCACAGTTGTATACGTTGGACGGAAAACCGGTCGGTAACGCATTCACAGCAAAAATAAACAACGGAGATTCCGTTGTTCGCGTAAACACTACAGTTTCATCGCCCAAGCTTTGGACCTCCGAAAGTCCTAACCTTTACAGGGTTGAATATACTTTGCTTAATAATGGTCAACCTGTTCATACGACAAAAGAGCGTTTTGGTTTTCGGACAGTAGAAGTAAGGGAAAGAGACGGGGTATATGTGAACGGAACGAAGGTGAAGTTTAAGGGAGTTTGCCGTCATTCTTTCTGGCCTACATCGGGCAGAACGATGAGCGAGAGGCTGAGTTTATTAGATGTTCAGTTAATGAAAGATATGAACATGAACGCGGTGCGAATGTCTCACTATCCTGGTGACAAACATTTTTACGAATTATGCGATTCGCTTGGTTTATACGTTTTGGATGAATTAGCCGGATGGCATGGTAACTACGATACCATAACAGGTACCAAACTTACAAAGGCCCTGGTTGCTAAAAATGGAAATCACCCAAGCGTGATTATGTGGGCAAACGGAAACGAGGGCGGCCATAATTATGCGCTTGATCCTGTGTTTGCTGAAGCCGATATGCAGAAACGTCCGGTCATTCATCCATGGGAAGCCTTTGGCGGTTTTGATACGCAACATTATCGCGAGTATAATTACGGGGTAGGAAACTACGACCATGGAAAGAACATCGTTATGCCAACCGAATTTTTGCACGGCATGTACGATGGTGGTCACGGGGCAGGACTCGAGGATTACTGGGAAGCCATGTGGTCCAATCCATTAAATGCCGGTGGTTTTCTTTGGGATTATGCAGACCAGGGAGTTGTGCGAAAAGACAAAAATGACTCAATCGATACCGATAAAAACCGGGGTCCGGATGGCATTGTCGGCCCCTACCGTCAAAAGGAAGGAAGTTACTTCACAATCAAAGAAGTATGGAGCCCGGTACATGTTGAACGCCGCGAAATGACCGAAGGTTTTGATGGAAGGATCAATTTGGAAAACAGGTATCATTTTACCAATACAAACCAATGTAGTTTTTCGTGGACGCTAAAAAATTTGCAGGATACCTCCAAACCAGCAGCAACGGGCACAATTCCTCCCCCCAGCATTGAGCCACTTCAAAAAGGAAGTCTCCAGTTATCACTACCGCAAAACTGGAAGTCGTACGATGTTTTATATGTAACAGCTTTTGGTGCTGATAAAAAAGAAATTTTTACCTGGAGTTTTCCTATAACCCGCCCTGCTGATCTTGTAGAAACTTTGCTTCCTCAACATCGAAATGAAAAGGTTCAGTTGCTTGAAAAGGATACCGTTTTTACCGCTACTGCAAATGGGATTACTGTTGCCTTCAATAAAATAAATGGTAAACTGGTGAGCGTAAAAAATAGCAAAGGCAACATCCTCTTTACCAATGGTCCGGTAATACAGGAAGGCGTAAACAATTTTAAAAATTTTACCAACCGATACGAGGGTAATAATCTAATTATATCATCCACTTTCGACAGGAAAAACAGCTACAATGTTTTGGAATGGACGATCTATCCAAGCGGAATTGTAAAGATGAAAGTCAATTATTTTCCAGGAGACTATTTTACTTCAATAGTCGGTGTTAATTTTTCGTTTCCGGAAAGTGAGATGAAAGGGGTGGAGTATATGGGCAACGGCCCGTACCGCGTTTGGAGGAATCGTTTGAAAGGCAACAAATTTGGTGTCTGGAAAAAAGACTATAACAATACTGAAACAGGTGAAGTTCCTTTTATTTATCCTGAATTCAAAGGTTACCACAGTAATATGTACTGGTGTAAGTTTCTCACTACAGGCCAGCCTTTTAAAGTATTTACCCCTAACGAAGATTTATTTTTCAGACTGTTTACACCTGCTTATAAAGAAGACCAGTGGAGAAATTATGTCCTTAATTTTCCAACAGGAGATATATCTTTTTTACAAGGCATTCCCGGCATTGGAACCAAAACCCAAAAGACAGAAAACAGCGGCCCGATGGGGATGAAGAACGTTTTTTATGATTATGAAAAAGACCCAAAACGCTGGCTGGAGATGATTTTGTATTTTGATTTTTCGGGAAAGTAAGAGTTAGTCCGGTCTCATGTAAGAGGATGTAGAGCAACTTGTTTTTTTGTGAAATCAGTGCCACTTACCTGGGCACTGTTCCAAATCGCTGTCTAATTTCAAGCCTTTTTTATGGCCGGTTTGTTACTTTCTTTTTCTTGAAAAAAGTAACCAAAGAAAATTCAAGAAAGGAACGAAACAGCGGGTTCCTTTCATTTTTCCTTGATTAAGCTTTATGGCTACTGTTACTTCGCCATTTGTTTTTTATGCCTTTTCAGTGCAGCAATAGTTAAGCTGCAAAGTGGTTTGCAGATGAAGTGATTGCGACGCAAGGATGATGCTATGAAAACGGGTGCTGGTATTATAAACCGCCTCCTGTCATCTAACAGTTACTAACAGGTTGACTGTTTTTTTGCCGGAAGCAACGATAATTCTACTGAACATCCTACTAATGAACTCGTTTTTGCTGTCTTGATATTTAATAGTTTTTAGATACCAGCTTTTTGTTCTATAAGAATCATCGTTGCTACGCTCAGTTCAACTTTTAATTCTTCGATAGAACTTAGCGTAGCAGTTTGTTTACCCTACGGCTCGGCCCATTGTACCCTGACCGGAGCCGAAGGGTAAACAAAAGGTTATCAACGAAGGGTGATACAGGACGAAAAAAAATATTTGAAAAAAGCAAACAAATATTTTTTTAAATCGATTTAAAAATTTCTCTTTGTTAGGTAGATTTACGTAATATTCTATCAGAATTGCGTACCCTGTTTTGCTTATTTGCAAAAGAGGGAAGTACTTTTTCTACAGGTTCCGAAATAACGAATTGTTTTAGTTTTTAACCCCATAAATACAGATTTTGCCATATGAAAGGTAAACCCTCATGGAAATGCTTGTCCGCGTTTCTGATTGTTCTAATTAACTCCTTTGCCCTGTTTGCACAGGAAAAAATCGTTTCAGGTAAAGTAACCAGCCAGGCAGGAGAGCCCATGCAGCAAGTTAGCGTTACTTTAAAAGGGACTACTGAAACGGTAACAACGGATAACCAAGGTGTGTTTAGAATTAATGTACCGACTCCTCAATCGGTTTTAGTATTCAGTTTTATTGGTTTTGCAACCCGGGAAGTAACACCGGGAGCACAGTCGGTTGTTGCGGTAAGTTTGGTGCCCGGAAATAACAAGCTTGACGAGGTGATCGTTGTAGGGTATGGCCGGCAATCAAGAAAAAATGTAACTGGTGCTATTGCGAAAGTTGACATGAATCAAATCGCCAATACACCTACTACCTCATTTACACAAGCGCTCCGGGGTCGGGTTGCCGGCGTTCAGTTTACTGACAATGGTCGTCCGGGTCAGGGAGGTTCCATTCAAATTCGAGGTCAACGGTCTCTTAGTGGTAACAATGATCCATTGATTATTCTTGACGGCGTTTTCTTTAACGGAGATTACTCTGACATCAATCCGAATGATATTGAATCAATGGAAATCCTTAAGGACGTAAGTTCTGCAGCAATCTATGGTACGAGGGCTGCCAATGGTGTAATCCTGATTACAACTAAAAAAGGCACTGCTACAAAACCTACCATTCGTTTTAATAGCTTTTATGGTGCTTCGGGGTGGAGTAAGAAGATGCAGTTATATACGCCCGAACGATACCTGCGAAGAATACTCGATTTCAGGAGGGCATTCAACCAGGTTGCTGACCCAACAAAAATTAAAGATTACCTGCAAACTACAGAAGTTGAAATGCTTGAAGCTGGTAAAACAGTTGATCCGTGGGATGTAGTATCGCAGGATGCAGGGGTTCAATCTTACGATCTTAGCATTTCGGGCCGTAGCGATAAGACTTCCTATTTTCTTTCTGGTGCGTATGTAAACGATAAGGGTTTAATAATAAACGACAACGCAAAAAGAATTACTGTAAGGTCGAACATAGAAAACCAGGTTACAAGTTGGTTGAAGATTGGTTTAAACAGCCAGTTTAGCCGCAGGGATATGTCGGGAATAAGACCTCCTATGGAAATGGCTTATTCATTAAGCCCCTATGCTAAATTGTTCTATGATGCAGCTCAAACAGAACCTGTTCCTTTTCCTGTTGTTGACCAGTTGCAATTCAATCCTTTATTTAATTCTTTAACCAGAAAAAATAAGGCTTTGGTAAGCAGCTTAACTGCAACGCCTTTTGCAGTGATAGATCTACCGTTTATTCCCGGGTTAAGTTACAGGTTTAACTACAACGCTAACTTGCGGTGGGAGCAAAACTATGTCGCAATTCCTATTTACAATCGTCCTGGCGCAGGATACATAAACCAGGGAAGTGCAAGCAGGTTTAACCAGCAAAATTCCAGCTGGCAGTACGAAAACATTGTTACTTATAACAAGAGAATTAATACAGACAATGCTTTTGATATAACCTTGCTGTATGGCCAGAACCAGGATCAATACGATATTACCCGTGCAGCAGCATCAAATTTATTTAATGATGCCCTTGGTTATAACAACTTAAGCGTTGGTACAACTCAAACAACTGCAAATGAAGCCAACGATGCGCAAATGTCACGGGCAGTTTCTTCTATGGCTCGGTTGAATTACCGCTTTAAAGGTCGGTACCTTCTTACCCTAACTGCCCGTCGTGATGGTTCTTCAAGGTTTGGGGAGAACAAAAAATATGGAACCTTCCCATCAGCAGCTCTTGCATGGGTTGCTTCTGATGAGGAATTCTTAAGGCAGGTTAATTTTATTGATCTGCTGAAATTGAGAGTATCATATGGTCGTGTTGGTAATATTGCAGGCGGACCTTACCAGTCTTTAGGACGCTTTATAACCCACCAGTATGTATTTGGTGATGGAAGCTCAACTTATACAGGTGTATATTCTGATCCCGCATTTATGCCACAATCTTCTCTTGGGTGGGAAACAACTGATGGAGCTAACATTGGTATAGATTATGAATTTTTAAAAGGGCGCTTAGGCGGATCTATAGAATTTTACCAAAGCAAAACCACCGACTTGTTGCAAAGGCAGGCGGTGAGTACTACCACAGGCTTTAGCAACCAATATATCAACCTCGGACAAACTACAAATAAGGGAGTTGACATAAGCATTAACTCGGTTAATATACGAAACGGGAAATTTGAATGGAGCACTAACGCAGTTTTCTCAACTAATAAAACCAGCATCGACCATATTAATTATAAAGATGGAAATGGAGATGGCAGGGAAGATCATGATGTGCTGAATAACTGGTTTATCGGGCGCCCCATCGGAGTGGCTTATGATTATGTATTTGACGGCATATACCAGGAAAAAGATGTGCTGCCTACCGGGTACAAACCGGGGTGGATTCGCGTAAAAGACTTGAATGGCGACGGTAAAATAACACCAGATGCCGACAGGGAAATAATAGGTCAAACTTCTCCTAAATATAATTGGGGCTTAACGAATACTTTCCGTTATGCCGGTTTTTCATTGTCTGTCTTTGTTAATTCAGTGCAAGGCCATATATCAAGTTTCAACTTGCTGGATGTAAGTAATGCAACTAACGGAGGTAGTTTCCCTGGCCGCCCTGTTAACTTCCTTGATGCAGGTTACTGGACCCCTGAAAATATGTCAAATACACGTCCCGGCCTAAACTTCACCAATCCTTTAGGTATTCAGTATTATGTTGATCGCAGTTTTATTCGCCTGCAGGATGTTTCATTAGCTTATGAACTTCCAAAGTCTGTAACAACACGTTTAAAAATCAACAACCTGAGGGTATATGTTAGTGGAAGAAACCTGGCTACAAAAACCGACTGGATGGGACCGGATCCCGAAAGTGGCAACAGAACGGTTACTACGCTTTATCCTACACCGCGTACCATTACCACAGGTATTAATGTTAGTTTCTAAAACCATGGTAATTACAAAAACACAAACAATGAAAACAAGAAATATAAAGGTTCCTTTCATACATAGAATTGCCCTGGGGCTACTGGTAGCAGCGTCAGTATGCATTACACAAACAGGTTGTAAAAAAGATATACTCGATGAAATACCGCTGGCTTTCATGAACCCCGAGGCTACACTGACAAACAAAGCCGGATTTGAAAGTGCTGTCATTTCGTTGCATTCAGGCGCACGAGACCTGTATTTCGGCCAGGATGGTGCAAAGATGTGGGCCATGCATATTGGTACTGATGTTTTTACAACAGGCGACCACGGCCTCGCCGACTTCATCAATTATCCTACATGGCTCACCCCTGTTCAAAACTCGGTAAACGATATTTGGGATTGGGCTTACCTGAAAATGATACCAAGGGCAAACACCATTATTGAAGGCGCAGAAAAGCCAGGAGTAACGTGGGCAAGCGAAGCTGAAAAAAATGCAATAGTAGCTGAAGCAAAGTTCTTCAGGGCTTATGCTTACAATTACCTCGCTAACCTTTACGGTGGAGTGCCTATCGTAGACAGGGTATATACCGAAGACAAAAGAGATTTTACAAGAGCTAAACGCGAAGAAGTGTACAAATTTGCCCAGCAAGACCTGGAGTTTGCACGCGAGTGGTTACCTAATGCTGCTTCGTTGCCCGGCCGTATAGCTAAAGCCGCTGCAAATCATGTATTAACCGAAGTAAACATCAACTTAAAAGACTACGATAAAGCTATTGAAGCTGCAACAAGAGTAATTACCGGTGGACGACACAGTTTAATGACTTCTCGTTTTGGTAACTGGCTTAACCAGCCCGGCGATGCTTACTCCGACTTATTCCGCGATAGAAACCAAAACCTGGCGGCAAACAAGGAAACGATTTGGGCTGTACAGATGGAATTTCAAACTCCCGGTGGTATTGCGCTGGCAAACCAGGGTAATACTACTTTACGTGCATTCGGTAACCGTTACTGGAACCTGAAAGACCCGGATAATAAAGCAGGAACGGTTGTAGCAGATTCTTTAGGTCGTGGCGTGGGTTGGGTTCGCGGTACCAGCTATTTCCTCTACAGTGTCTGGAACGATCCTAACGACATCCGTAATTCACGTAATAACATCCGCCGCGATTTTTATTTCAACAATCCCGCCTCCGCATATTTCGGTAAAAGGGTTGACCCGAACAATCCGAAGGCCGATACCATGTATGACCATTACCCTACGTTACGCAAAATTGAAGGGGAGGCATTAATGGGTGCTTCTTATGGACGTACTTTCAAAGACTGGTATATGATCCGCCTTGCCGAAACCTACCTGCTACGTGCAGAAGCTTATATACGTAAAGGTGATTTGCAACTTGCTGCCAACGATATTAATGTAGTTCGTGCCCGTTCAAATGCCGGTGCAATTACTTCAGGTATGGCTACCGTCGATTTCATTCTCGACGAGCGTGCAAGAGAGTTATATATTGAAGAACCCCGTCGTGTTACATTAGCACGTATGGGCAAACTATTTGAGCGGGTTAAAGCGTACAATCCGCGAAGCGGAGCCAGCGTTCAGCCTACTAATGAGTTATATCCTATTCCGCAAAAAGTAATTGTTGCAAACAGCGGCGCAGCTATCCCTCAAAACCAGGGCTACTAAAAATGACAATAAAGAAGCTCATAGGGTTTTTCGTTTAAAGATGAAAAGGGGACAGGTATTCATACCTTCCCTTTTTTCTTTTCTTGATGAGAGCGTTTTTTTTGGAGCCGGCGTAGTAACTCCGGTTAAACATCCTTGCGTCGCACTCTTGTACTTTTGAAGGGTGCTGGTGCAGGAAAGGTTCGTGGAGGCTGAAGCCGTGCCTCAATTAAACAATTTCACTTTTGTTTCTTTGAAATTTAAAAGGAGCCGGATGTATACACCAGACATTAAAGAAGTGCAACACCAGTCATTGCATAAGGGACATCATGAGGTTCAGTTCCGGTCTGCCGCGGCGGAGAAGGCATTCAAAAACATGCGAAGTCGGCCGCTGCGAAAAAGAAGCTTATGGAGTCCTGTTGCAATCACGAAGCCAGGCGGCTTGAGCCTTGACATGAGATTGACGAAGCTTTTGTAAACACTGCAGGTTTATTCTATGTGAACTCTATGTTTCCAGGCGGTAAAAGGCACACCTGGAATTAATATCTTACAGTCATTTGCTAACAATACTACTACTAATGAAACTTAAGTTTTTCTGTCCGCGCTGGGGTTGCGAAAATATTGACTGGGATACGTTCCTGATAAATGTTAAGAAAGCTGGATATAATGGTATTGAATACGGCATCCCTAATGAAACTACGTACGACGAACTGGAAGAAGTATGGGAAAAACTGGAAAAGCACGGACTAGAGGTTATACCTCAGCACTATGGAACTTACGATGCCGACTTTTCGAAACATTATCAACGATATGCAGCCTGGTTAGACCTGGTCAAACCATTCAAAGCTTTAAAGATAGATTCGCAAACAGGCAAAGACTTCTTTACATTCGAACAAAACAAGCAACTAATCGATGTTGCGGTAGAACATGCAACCAGTACAGGCGTACCTGTCTATCACGAAACCCACCGTAACAAGTTTCCATTTGCTGCACATATTACCAAAGGATATCTTTCCAGGATTCCTTATTTAAAAATAACCCTTGATATTTCCCATTGGGTAAATGTTGCCGAATCATTTCTCGAAGACCAGCAGGAAGCAACAAACCTTGCGATTTCACGAACAGAACACATTCATGCACGAGTTGGCTATCCCGAAGGACCACAGGTTCCCGACCCTCGTGTTCCTGAATGGCAGGAGGCAGTTAATAAACATATAGAATGGTGGGATAAGATAATAGAAAGAAAGCGGGCAGAAGGGGAGGATGCTGTTGTGACGATCACGCCTGAGTTTGGACCGTATCCGTATATGGTGTCTTTACCGTTTACGCAACAGCCTATAACCAATCAATGGGAAGTTAATAAGTATATGATGGATTTATTGAGAGACAGGTATACTTACAAATAAATTCCGAAAAATGATGAAAGCTCATAAACGGGCATCCTTTATTACTCCATTAGTTCTTTTGTCGAAACTGACCGAAAAGCAGATGCAAAAAAAGTAATGTTATTCGGATTTTCAAGAATGGGAAAATCGGCTGTTTGGGGCCGGGGCAAAGGATAACCGTTTTGCAATGGTGATAAGTAACGAATTTGGAGGCGATGGTGCGGAGCTGCTCAACAAGGGAAACCGCCATTGGTTCTGTATCAATTTTGAAAAGTATAACCGTAACGAAAGCAGTTTGCAGTTTGACCAACATATGGTTGTTGCCCTTATAGCTCCCCGCCCTGTTTATATAGCCAGTGCCGAACTGGATAAAGGAGCAGATCCATACGGTAAATTTTTAACGGCAAAAGCCGCAAATCCTGTTTATCGTTTTTTAGGTACTGAAGAATTTTTTGCCGATACTTTTCCGGCTTTGCATCAACCTGTTTTCGGAGGAATTGGTCATCGCATCAGGGCCGGAAACCATGATGTGACAAAGTACGATTGGGAGCAGTATATACATTCGCCGGCAAGCATTTCAAACGAAAGCGATCAGAAGCCAACCAGAAAACCTAATAAATTAACTGATAAAACTATTGTCCCATGAGTTCGGAAAATGATGATTACGGCTTAAGCCCGGAAAAACAGGTTAAGACAATTCCTGCCCCGGCCATTGACTATCTTCCTAAAAAACCTGAAGGCTACAATCCTGCGATAGGAATAATAGGCACAGGCGGAATAAGTGATTTTCATCTTAAAAACTATAAAACCTTCGGGTTGAATGTTGTAGCTATTGCAGATCATTCCCTGTCGAAAGCAGCACAAAAAAGAGATCAGTATTTTCCAGGAGCAACAGTATATAATGATTATAAGAAGCTGTTAGAACAAGACCATATTGAAGTGGTTGATATAACACCGCATCCAAAAGATCGTCTTCCAATTGTTAGGGACGCATTAAGAGCTAAAAAACATGTGTTAAGTCAAAAGCCATTTGTACTGGACCTTAAGGACGGTAAAGAACTTGTTGAACTCGCCAAAGCAAACGGTGTAAAGCTTGCTGTAAATCAAAACGGCAGATGGGCGCCTCACTTCAGTTATATGCGAAATGCAATTAATGCAGGATTAATTGGCCGACCGCTTTCCGTTGACTTCTCTCTTCAGTGGGACCAGACATGGATAACAGGAAACCAGGCTTTTGAAAACATGCCTCACATGGTCTTGTTCGATTTTGCCATTCATTGGTTTGATATCGCATCAAGTTTTATGCACGATCAGAAAGCGATAAGTGTGTATGCTTCTGCAGTCAGGTATAGCCAACAAATGTATACTCCGCCAGCATTAGGCGCAGCAATCATAAAGTATGAAGAGGCGCAGGTGACAATGGCTTTTAATGCGCACACAAAACTGGGTGAAGAAGATGTAACGACGATTGTTGGTACAAAAGGTACATTAAGAAGCCGCGGACCAGGATTAAACAATCAGCCGACAATGGAGTTGTATACCGAAGATGGAGAAGTTAAAATTCCATTGGAAGGCAGTTGGTTCGAAAACGGTTTCCAGGGAACAATGGGAGAGCTTTTATGTGCAATTGAAGAAGACCGGGAACCGGTCAACAGTGCGGAAAATAATTTGAGGAGCCTCGAGTTGTGTTTTGCAGCTTTGGCCAGTGCTGATCAAAATAAAATTATTACTCCCGGAAGTATAACAACTGCCGTTTAAAGAGCGAGAATATCAACTTCATGTTATTGCAGCAAAAGGTG
>JAQBNO010000044.1 GCA_028288485.1 Segetibacter sp. | reverse complement strand
CCGGTGATGCACTTTCGCCTTCAATTGACGGGGAGGACGGCGGTCAGCTAAAAAACTGGGCTGGCAACTATGAATACAGTACGAACCGATTATTTCCTGCTACTTCCACCGAACAGGTCCGGGAACTCGTAAAAAAACATAATAAAATAAAGGTGCTGGGCTCACGTCATTGTTTCAACAGCATAGCTGATTCTGCCGATAATTTCATCTCCGTTAAACAAATGGATGATGTTATTTCTTTGGATGAAAAAGCACGTACCATTACCGTTGAGGCTGGCGTTGCTTACGGTAAGCTAGCTCCCTATCTTCATAGCAGAGGCTTTGCATTGCATAATCTTGCGTCGTTGCCTCATATTTCTATCGCCGGTGCCTGTGCAACTGCCACTCATGGATCGGGAGTAAAAAACGGCAACCTGGCAACTGCAGTTACCGCCATGGAAATTGTTACCGCTGCAGGAGACGTACAGGTAATTTCAAAGGAACATGATGCCGAAAAGTTTGATGGAGCAGTTGTAAACCTTGGTGGAATTGGCGTGGTAACAAAAGTTACGCTTAAGATCGTACCGACCTTCATGATGCGGCAAAACGTGTATGAAAATTTGGCGCTTAAGCAATTGGAAGAGCATTTGGATGAGGTGCTATCGGCGGGTTACAGCGTTAGTTTGTTTACCGATTGGAAGAACCAGAATTTCAGCCAGGTGTGGATAAAACGCAAGGTGGACGACGGTGCAGCATTTAAAGCAGAGCCCACCTTTTTTGGCGCTACACTTGCGCAAAAGAACCTTCATCCAATTGGCACCATGTCACCAATTAATTGCACCGATCAAATGGGAGTTCCCGCAGAGTGGTACGAAAGAATGCCACACTTTAAAATGGGTTACACGCCGAGTAGCGGAAAAGAGTTGCAATCTGAATATTTTGTTCCTTATGAAAGCGGTTATCAAGCGCTTCTTGCCATTAATGAATTGCGCACCTATATTGCTCCACAACTGCAGATCTCCGAAATTCGGACCATTAATGCCGATAATTTCTGGATGAGCCCGTGTTATAAACAACCAAGTATGGCCATTCACTTTACCTGGAAACAAAATTGGCCTGCGGTAAGAAAGATCCTTCCCTTAATCGAAGAAAAGCTGGCACCTTTTAATGGCCGGCCTCATTGGGGCAAGCTCTTTACTGTATCGCCTTCCCGGCTCAAGTTGTTATATGAAAAGCTGCCCGATTTTCAACAACTGATGCACGAGTACGACCCGCACGGTAAGTTTAGGAATAAGTTCCTGGACACGAACATTTTCAGCAGCTAGCAGTATCGGATAGTTTGTAGGTAAAAAGGTTTGAAGATTTTTGGGACCAGCTACAGTTCCTTGATTTAACATCGTTGCCACGCTCGGTTCGTCGGTAGCTTTTTATAGCAGCGCCCCAGTTCTTGACGCGAGCTGTCGAAGGGGTACAATCAGTTCAGCGTTCCTGCTACTATTATGCTTTTCTCTTTTTTATTTACTCGTGTTGGGAAGGGATAAATTATCTTTTTTTCTCCGATGCTTTCGCTCTTTTACTGACATCAAGTGCAAGTTCTAGCCAGTAGTCCAGCTCTTTTTTTGATTGTATTGTTTCCTCGCTTATTCCAACAAAACCTTTGTATTCCCGTCCTTTCATGTATACTGCACGACACCCGTTTTTTTTCAAGAGCCGCTTCATGCAATTCGGCTCTATACGACACATCAGGTCATTTCCGCTTACATTAACACATATTTTCCCGTTCACCATAAAAGCTACACCTCCAAACATTTTCTTTTCTTCAACGTCAGGTAACGCTGCAAGAGCTTCTCGTATTCTATTTGCTAGTTGTTTATTGTAGTGGCATAGAAGTTACTTTTTCAAGACAAAAATTAGGTCATTTCTAACTCCTGCTAGCATGAATGTAATAATATTTATCAATGATCTTAAAATCGTCGATATCGTTTGAATAGTATTCGCTTTACAATAGCCAATCTCCAAAATCCATAAGTACAAGTGAGTGAAACTAGCTGTCCCTTTCACGGGAATGATGTTGAAAAACGAGACCGTGCTGGCCGCCAAACCGTCTTAATCCTTTTGAGTGGGTGGTTGATTTTTTGCAGTATTATTTTATAACTCTTTTTCTATGTATACCAATTACAACTTCGATAGATACACGAGGAGAAAATTTATTTACGATTTTTCATGTAATGTTGGTTTTGCTGCCCTTGCCATAAATGGCTTGGCTGCAACAATGGGCTGCGGCACTAACACCGAAGAAAAGCAGGAAGAAAAGTCGGGGAATCAAAAGGCACAAAATAAACTAGGTATTGCGCTTGTAGGACTCGGTGGTTATAGTTCCGGCGAATTGGCACCGGCACTACAGGAAACTGAGCATTGCTATCTCGCTGGTATTGTTACCGGCACTCCTGAAAAGGCAGAGAAGTGGCAGAAACAGTATGATATACCGGGCAAGAATATATATAACTACCAGAATTTCGATTCCATTAAAGACAATCCCGATATAGATATTGTATATGTGGTATTGCCTAATTCAATGCATGCTGAATACACGATACGGGCAGCAAAAGCAGCAAAGCATGTGATCTGTGAAAAGCCAATGGCTGTGTCGGTTGAAGAATGTGAAAACATGATAGCGGCTTCAAGAGAAGCAGGCAAAATGTTGTCGATAGGTTATAGACTTCATTTTGATCCATACCATTTGGAAATGATGCGGCTTGGACAAAAAAAAGTATATGGTGCAATAAAAAAGATAAAGGCAGATAATGGCATGGATGGAACATCGGGATGGCGACTTGATAAAAAATTATCAGGAGGAGGTCCGCTAATGGACCTGGGAGTTTATTGCATACAGGGGGCACGATACACAACAGGTTTGGAGCCAATTGCTGTTACGGCACAGGAAGGGCCGAAAACGGATAAGGAAATGTTTAAGGATGTTGAGGAAACGCTTTTCTGGCAAATGGAATTTCCGGGGGGCATAAAAGCAGAATGCATGTGCAGTTATTCGAAAGGAACAAATTTGTTACGGGCTGAAGCTGAAAAAGGATGGTTTGAGCTTTCGCCTACTTATGCTTACAGGGGTCTGAAAGGTAAAACGGCGGAAGGCGAAATGAACTTTCCCGGAGTAAACCAACAGGCAAGACAAATGGATGATTTCGCAAAAGCGATCAAAGATAAAAGACCAACACCTGTACCCGGTGAAATGGGATTGCAGGATGTGAAAATTCTAACAGCGATCTACAAAGCAATGGAAACCGGGAAACGCGTGGAGATTTCATGATGGTACTGTTTACCTCCAAAGCTGCACTCTTGCAATTATTATTTTGAAAATTCCAGGACGATCTTATCGTAAATATTACGCGCCTTTTCATAAGTCGCTTTAGCCGCCGCACGTTCTTCCTGCCGGATATTCGATTGCTTCATTTTCCAACACTGGTCCACCGCTTTCCTGCACCAATCCGCACTTTTTTGAACATGTATTGGTTTGCCATCTACTTCGATGAAAACAGGATTGGTATGTGAACTTGGAAAAATTCTCAACGCCATCCATGCCGAATGATCTACCGCGTAACTGAAAGAAACATCATTCCATTTTCCGTCGGCAGTTATTTCAACGGTATCTACCGGTTCACCGTTTATAATAAGTTCCGCACCTACTTTTTGTGTTTTCCTGATGCGGGCACGTTCAATATGCCAGTAAGGTTGTTCGTTCAATGGTCGTTGAGCAATAGATGAACCGGGCTCGTCTTGTTCGGCGGAAAGATTAGCCGCAACTTTAGCGTTGATCTTTACTACCTGCTTACCAGTTAATGCCAGTTTGCTTTCACCTACACCGGCTTCAGTTCCGTTTACAGAAAAATCAATAATGTGCGAATTTCCATCCGATACATAACTGCGTCCCTTTTTTATTGACGCCACATAACTATCATAGGTGAGGTTAGTAGCAGGTTTAAAATAACTGCGCGCAATTCCTACACGCTCGTCAAAAATGCAGGGAAAATCGGTTTCACCGCTGAGCCTTGGCGTAAAACCACAATTCAGGGTATGGTACCACATATTCAATTCCCAGGGAGCTGGGGTGTCACCGGCGGCATAAAAATCCACAGCATTTTGCGTTACCGTTACAATGTATTCATTTGCCCCAATCCCATCCATTTTTGGTAGTATATAATTAGGCAAAGCTTTGGTAGCCTCCAATGGTTCCAGCCCCCAGCCGGAGTGCGCATATCCGACCACCGCGTCCTGCGATCTTGCCCAATTCAAAACAGGCAAAGTCCAACTCGGCCAGTCTTCAATTCTTGTTGTTCCCGGGTAATCGTCTTCCTTGAGCCTTAACAACACAATGTGCCCGGCATGCGAAGATGGAAATCCAGAGACTTCAACATCGTTACGCATAATGTTTTTAGCCGTGGAAAGGGGATCGTTCTTGCCGGTGAAGAATGTTTTCTGGTGGTACCAGCTCGGTCCCCATGCTAATACAGCAGCTACATTCAGGTCTTCACCCAGGCCTTGCCGCCACATATCCATCGGCTTAACACCTTCTTCCGGGCTCTCATAATGACTACACCCGGCAGCATGCACATGATGGTCGGCGCTATACCAGCCGAGCTTTGCCATATTGATCCACCGCTTTAATTGGAACGATGCTGTATATGATTTTACCCCGGCAGGCACCACAATCTGCTTTGTTTGTTGAATGTATTCCGGCCCTCGTGTAAAGGCAACGTTATATTTACCGGGAGGAAGTAACACATGCTCACCGTTCGACCTATACACTTGCGGCTGAAAGAAGAAATCGGGATATTCGTCAAAAGCAGCAACTCTGCGGCCGGGAAGTGGATAGATGCCCGTTAGTTTACGAGGCACTTTATAGTTTGCTGCGTTGCCGTTCAACCTGTATTCCAATTGTGCAGCAGTTGATCGGAAACCTGCTTTTGACAAAGTATTTGCGCTATCATCAACAATACGTTCGATACCATCTGTAATGATAAAAGAAGCCATTGCCGGAGTACCGTCTTCGTCGTTAATATCCAGGGATACCTTTACTGACGGGCTAATATTCAAAAGCAGGTTGATCGTATTGCGGAAACCAATATCCTGCGTTCCGTGGCCTACGTTGAAGCCGATTTCTGCTTCACGCACACCTGCATCTTTGCTGTAGATCTGTAGCACGGCATACTCCAATTGCAATCCTGAAAGGTTCGGAAGCATTGGGCGGCTGCGGTATAGCTGCAATTCGAGAAAACGGTTGGCCACCTGCCCGGGCGAAAGCTTTTTCTTTTCGCTAACACGGTGCGCAAAAGAAGATTCGTACAGGGGAGTAGCGGCGTTAGGGCTCTCTACCTGTAATTGTGCAGTAACACGTGCATCATTATTTACCTTTACCAAAAAACTCACCCAGCCGTTCTGCATTAATGTTGCTTTTGCTGCGCCTCGTTCAACTTTAACCCGGGCCTCCGCATTTATATTCACCATTGCCAGGCAATAGGGATCAAGGATCTGCTGTATTTGTTGTACGACCTTTTGTGACGGCGGCAGGTGCTGCAATGCTGAAAGTCTCTTCTTGTCTTCGGCTAATAATGAACTGCCCAAAAAATCTAAAGCCTCACGTAAACGAACCGCCTGGGCAAGTAATGGTTGTGGTTCTACGCCGGAAACGGTATTGACCTTTTGCGACGAGTGATGGTTTTCATGTTGTGCACGCAGAATGACCGACGGGCATCCGGCAATTATTAATACGAGTAGAAGCTTTTTTACCATGTTACATTGATTACAGGAACCACAGCCTTTTTTAATTTTTTGTATAGTTATATAAGTACAAATGAGTGACATCACCAAAGGGATCGATTCGGACAAGGATATGCAATAAATATATGGTGCCGGTAACCAAAAAGGTCTACTTCTTGAAGAAAACCGTTTTTCCTGTTTTAGCAGACTCTCTTGCAGCGTCTAAAATACGAACAGCCTTTACATTATTTTCTAAAGAATAAAGACCGTTTCCGGCAACTGTTATCTTACCCCTTATAACATCGGCAAAGTAAGAAAACGGATCTGTATAAACAGGCACTTCGCTGGTCGTAACTTTCAATCTTTGTTCGCCTTTTGTTTGCGTGTTTCTTAAACGCATATTGTTGTTGTCGACCGCAATTACATAACCCGTTTCACCATATACCTCCATATCCTTCCTGCTGAACGGCCAATTCCATGAAGCCTGAATAATACATTGGGTAGTTGGGTAGGAAACAATAATGGTAGCTTCATCATCAACCTTTGGGTACACAGCGGGTTGAAAATGTTGGGTGACAGCAGTTACAGAAACAGGATCCTGTCCCTTCATTAAATAGGTCATTATGTTGGCACCATAGCAGCCAAAATCTATTAATGCGCCACCACCATTCTGAACAGGATCAGTTAGCCAATCAAAAAATTCCGGGTTCACATTAATTTTCCTGGGTCCCTCATGGCCGTGATGAAAGACTACTTTTTTTATGCTTCCGACGTAATTACTATCTGTTACTAATTGATAAGCTTTCTGGGTAGAAGGATACCAGGAAGTTTCATAATTTGTCAGCAGGTAAATATTGTTTTTCTTCGCCAGTTCCACCATCTTTTTCGCGTGGTCGTTATTAGTGGCGAGCGGTTTTTCAACCATTACATGAATGCCTCTTGGAGCACACGCTTCTACAGCCGCAAGGTGTTCATAAATAGATCCAAATGCTACGACTGCTTCGGGCTTTACCGCATCGAGCATTTTATTAAGATCGGTAAAAAATAGAGTTGTACTAAGGTTATATTGTTTAGCGTACCGTTGCGCTAATTCAGCATTAGGTTCATAAATGCCGACAAGTGTGACGTCTGTTTTGCCTTTTCTTCCTAAGATCCAGGGTACATGGCCGTGCGTTATTCCTGCTACTGCTAAGCGAAGCGGAGCACTATTGGTTGATGGAGACTGCGCCTGTAACATATTTGGTATGCTTAGTAATAAGCATACTACGAAAAGGTTTATATTATATTTCATGAGCAAGTTTTGTTGAGAAGTGGTGGCTTGTTACGTCAATGTCTTGAAACTGATTGATGGTTTAAATATACTCTTTTAGGTGAACTTGTGATTGTAACTGGCAAATAATCCCCATACTTAATTCTCAAATTCCTAGTTTTCAATTGTCAAAAGAATACTTCAATTTTAAAATCTTGTAAATGCTCAAACGAAGAGGTTTTATTCAACTTTCCTCCCCGGGTGTAAGTAGCCTGTTAAGTTCAACGGGTTCTGGAGCAGTAAGGAAGGGGAATAAACCAATTGTTATTTCAACGTGGGCCGAAGGCATTGCTGAAAATTCAATCAACTGCTGTGTCGGTTTGGGCGCAAACCCCGATCGTGATGGGATAGTAACATTAGACCCGTCGATCATGGATGAGAACCGAAATGCAGGATGTGTTGCTGCAATAGAACGAATAAAGCATCCTATGTCAGTAGCAAGAAGAGTAATGGAAAAAACAGTCGCCAGCCTGCGGCTGGTAACAACTATTTTACTGCATCCTGCCGTTTCTGAAAAATAAGTAAACGCCGTTAAATCAGTAGAGTAAGCCAGATCCTTAAAAATATCATCACCAGCTTCGACGCCTGCGGGTGCCCAATTTACCGGTCGATCGCGAGCTGATTTAGCAGCTAAATTAAAATCATGATTCAAATAAAAAGGTACATTTAATTTTATACCGTTAATTTGTCACCGGCTGTAAAAACGGCTGTAGTTTTACCAACACTTTGCAAGTAAAGCTAAAGTTGCACAAGGAGATGCCGATGAACGTAATGCGTCGCAACAGTTGTTGCACAAAGATTTTAGCTCGTAACAAAATTCTTTATACTTATGCCAGGGTTTAAGATTTAGATAAACACGAATTATAGTTACACGAGCGAAGAGATGTTCTTTTGCAGTAGATTTGAAACCCGAGGAGAAATTTATCGCGGTGTATGAACAGTAATATTGAAAGAGCAACACCCATAGATCCTCGATGTTGATGAAACAAATTTTCGTACTTTAAACGACTGCTATGGCCCTAACTTCTGTTGCTTCTAAAACGGTTGCAACTGACACTGGTAAGAGTTACGTTATTCCTTTTGTCCTCGTAACCTCGTTGTTTTTTTTATGGGGAACAGCTTATGGCCTTTTGGATGTTTTAAACAAACATTTCCAGGAAACCCTGAACGTTACAAAAGCGAGGTCCACTTTATTACAGGGCGCTTATTTCGGCGCTTATTTTTTAATTGCGCTGCCCGCTGGTTTATTCATGAACCGTTATGGCTATAAAAAAGGGATCATTATCGGTTTGCTTTTATATGCCGCCGGAGCTTTTCTTTTTTATCCTGCTGCTGAAAATCTAAATTTCAATTTCTTCCTGCTTGCTTTGTTTATTCTGGCTTCGGGGCTTACCTGTCTGGAAACTGCAGCCAATCCTTATATATCGGTGTTAGGGAAGCCCGAAAGTGGAGCTTTTCGTTTAAATCTTGCTCAAAGCTTTAACGGCGTGGGTTCCTTTATAGGTCCAATAATTGGTGCCGCGTTATTTTTTGGCGACAATGAGCAAGGAGGAAACCTCGACTCTGTAAAACTTGTATACATTATCATTGGTGTAGTTGTATTGGTGATTGCAGGTCTGTTTGTAAGAACGCCGTTACCTGAAATTATAGAGGAAGATTCGCATGCCATTGCCGGTACTGCATCAAAACCGTTGTTTAAGCATACAAATTTTACCAATGCAATTATTGCCCAGTTTTTTTATGTCGCCGCACAGGTAGGCATTGCAGCCCTCTTCATTAACTATTGCACCGAAAGCGGTAATGGAATCGATAATCAAAGAGCTTCGTACCTGCTTTCAATAAGCCTGATATTGTTTACAATAGGTCGTTTTGTTGGCACCGCTTTAATGCGTAAGATTGAAGCAAATAAACTGCTTACTATTTATGCTTTAGCCAGTGTGGTTTTATCACTAGTAGTTGTAGTTAGTAAGTCTCTTTTTTCGGTCTATGCGCTTATGGCAATTTTCTTTTTTGAGTCTATTATGTTTCCAACCATCTTTGCGCTCGGTGTAAAAGATGTTGGAGTTCATACCAAAAAAGCTTCATCGTTTATCATTATGTCTATTGTAGGAGGTGCGCTGATGCCCTATGTAATGGGTTTAATGGCCGATAAAAGTTCAACCTCTTTTTCCTACCTTGTTCCATTATTTTGCTTCCTGATTGTAGCTTGGTATGGCTGGAAAGGGTACAAGGTAAAAGATTAGAAATGTTAGAACGTGCAGGCTTTTGAACACATAATTTTCGATGTTCAATGCTCAATTTTCAATTACCGCTCGTAGAACCTTTTTCGCCGAATTTGAACATTGAAAGTTGTTGTTGAACATTTTTTTCAAGCTGGAATAGCTTTTCTTTAGGTTGAGGTAGTTTTTATGAGCCGGGCAATTGTGCTGCTATTAAACATCGTTGCGTCGCACTCTTGTACTGCGGCAGCAAGATCGACCCGGCTCAATCATCATCGTTTAAAGCCCTTTAGGGGTTGGGGTTTATTATAAAATTTAAATAGTTGCTATGTTCAGTCTCGAAAGTAAAAACGCAGTTATTACTGGTGCCGGAAGTGGAATAGGTAAAGCTGTTGCATTATTGTTTGCAAGCCAGGGCGCAATAGTTCATGCGGTTGATTTAAACGCAGAAGCTCTTGCAGCAACTGAAGAAGAAATAAAAAATAACGGTAACGACGTTAAAATACATGTTTGCGATGTAACTAATCAACAACAGGTAAACCGGATATTTGCAGGAATAGGCGTTATTGATATTTTGGTTAACAGCGCCGGCATCTCAAATATTGGCAGAGCCGACACAACACCAGAACAAGACTTTGACCGGGTGTTTAATGTAAATGTAAAAGGCATTTATAATGCCTTACATGAAGCCATTCCGTTAATGAAGCAAAAGGGTAAAGGGGTTATTTTAAACCTCGCTTCAGTAGCAGCCGCCGTTGGTATTCCCGATCGTTTTGCCTATTCAATGAGTAAAGGTGCTGTTGTTGCTATGACTTTGTCGGTGGCTAAAGATTATATAAATGAAGGAATTCGTTGCAATTGTATTTCTCCCGGCCGCGTTCATACGCCGTTTGTAGATGGTTTTTTACAAAAGAATTATCCCGGTCAAGAGCAGGAAATGTTTGAAAAGCTCAGCAAGACACAGCCGATAGGCCGCATGGCAAAACCAATAGAAATCGCTCATTTGATCTTGTATTTATGTTCAGATGAAGCGTCTTTTATTACCGGTAGCGACTACCCGATTGACGGTGGATTTATAAGGTTAAACAACTAAAAGCAATAAAGCAGTCTATATGAAATTAATCCGATTCCGAGAATCTAATAAAGAAAAGCCGGGCATCGTGCTGAACGATGATTATTATGATGTTTCTTCTTTTGCGGAAGATTTCAACGAACAGTTTTTTGAAAGCGACGGGCTGTCGCGACTGGAGCAATTCGTTGAACAAAATAAAGGGCAGTTGACAAAGCTGGCTGCCGATGTTCCACTGGGCAGCCCAATTGCCCGGCCTTCGAAAATTATTTGTATCGGTTTGAATTACATTGACCATGCCAGAGAAACCGGGGCAACACCTCCAACAGAGCCGGTAATATTTATGAAGGCAACTACGGCATTATGTGGCCCTAATGATAATGTAATAATCCCCCGTGATTCTAAAAAAACCGACTGGGAAGTCGAGCTGGCTATAGTGATTGGTAAAAAGGCGTCTTATGTAGAAGAGAGCGAAGCAATGGAATATATAGCGGGCTACTGCCTGCATAACGATATCAGCGAACGTGAGTTCCAACTGGAAAGAGGGGGAACGTGGGATAAAGGAAAGGGCTGCGACACTTTTGCACCAATTGGTCCATGGCTGGTGACCAAAGATGAAATTGAAGACGTTGGTAATCTTCGTTTATGGCTGAAACTAAACGACAAAATGGTGCAGGATGGAACTACTTCCAACTTAATCTTTAAAGTGCCTTTATTGGTTTCTTACGTAAGCCGTTTTATGACCTTACTTCCCGGCGATGTTATTTCTACAGGTACACCTGCAGGAGTTGGTCTGGGAATGAACCCACAAGTATTTTTACGTGCAGGAGATGTAATGGAATTAGGTATTGACGGATTGGGAGTTTCCAGGCAAAAAGTAGTAGATTATCAAGGGTAGTCACTTGTAAAGTTTAAACACCCTCTAATTTTTATTTAAATGGACCTGCAACTAAAAGATAAAGTAATTATTGTAACCGGAGGAGCTAAAGGAATAGGTGAAGGTATTGTAAGAGTTTTAGCTGGAGAAGGGGCGATCCCGGTTATCGTCGGCAGAAGTGAAGAAGACAATAATAAACTGGTAAACGAAATTATTTCAACAGGTGGCCAATGTTTCCAGGTGGTAGCCGAACTAACGAAACCTGAAGAATGTGAAAAAGCTGTAAGAGCGACGATTGAAGAATACGGACGTATTGAAGGCTTGGTCAACAATGCGGGGGTAAACGATGGCGTCGGTTTAGAGAAGGGAGACTATGAAGGTTTTTTGGCTTCCTTGCACAAAAACGTTATTCACTATTACCTCGTTGCTCATTATGCATTACCGGAATTAATAAAATCAAAAGGGGCCATATTGAATATTACTTCCAAGACGGCGGAAACCGGCCAGGGAAATACTTCGGCATACGCAGCGTCCAATGGTGCCCGCAATGCTTTAACCCGCGAATGGGCAGTTGAATTATTGAAATATCGAATTCGCGTAAATGCAATTGTGGTGGCCGAATGTTGGACTCCGTTATACGAGTCATGGATAAAAACATTGCCAAATCCAGATGAAAAACTCAAAGAGATTTATGCAAAAATACCTTTGGAAAACAGGATGACAACAGCAGAGGAAATTGCTAACACGACTGTATTTTTGCTTTCCCCAAAGTCAAGCCATACGACCGGTCAAATCATTCATGTAGATGGCGGCTATGTTCACCTCGACAGGGCATTGGCAAATGCGTGATAAGAAAATGACAAAAACGATTTTTCTTATCGCTTAAGCTTTTCTTATCCCAACAGGATAAC
>JAQBNO010000206.1 GCA_028288485.1 Segetibacter sp. | reverse complement strand
CTGTTCTTTCAATCACAAATAACTTGTCTGTTTCATCAAGCTTATTAATTTCTTTTATAATTGCCTCTGTAGTCATTTGCTGAAGTTAGGAAAAAGATACTTTGAAGTTTGAGGTCGACCGCAATGGTTAAAGTTTATAAATAGTGCCATAAAAATTTGCCGTACAAGTGAGTGACACAACGATGTTTAATTGAAATTCTACTGTCCGGCAACCGAATAATAGTCACACTATTAAGAGATGAAAAACAGTAGCCATATAACCAGGCGCATAAAAAATGTTGAAAATTTTATGCCTGTAAGAAGCTACCTTAATTTTATTTGCCTGGTTACCGCCAGTAGTTTTTCGTGGAATCATCGTTCCCGCCACGGCCCATCAGCTTAACCTTAAGGATTTTTTTTATGGGCCAGACAGAGCTACTACTATTATGCTTTTCTTGCGTCGCACTCTTGTACTTTGTATTCTCAATGCGGCTTTTATAATCAACTTGACCCCAGTGCGCCACTGCGGGATTAGGTTCATCCGCACATCGTGTGGCGACTTTTCACATTTTGTGCAAATACTTCTTACGTAATAGCTCATGTGACCCATTGTCTTCCGAACAATAGAAATCAGTCCTGAATTGCATCAGGAATCCGGTACTTTCTGCTTTTAGTACTAGCTGGTGTACCTGCCGCGGGTCTCATAAAGAAAACCGCTTTGTCGCAAACGTCGTGGGAAGCAAAGTCGATTTCATGATTACCGGTCCCTTTTTTTAAAGCAAGAACATAAAAAAAATCATGTCTGTGAAGCTCCTGCACCATGTCTTTCCCGGCAAGCAGCGCAGCAAGATCACATATAGTAAAGCTGCGTGAGAAAGCCGGCTTTTTTGGGTTGCACTAATTTGCCTTATGGGAATGTCTTGCATTGAAGCTGAATTGCGGGTACGAACAAGTGTTTATTGGGTGATAGCCTTTGTACTTCACCAACAACGTTGTTGAGTAAAGATAAAAAGTTAAGGGATTTCTCTCACGCTTCGATAAACCATTGTTCGGGAACAGGGCGTTTGCTCTAGTCGGCTTTAATGACTACTTGTATATCCCTTTTGATATTTACCGAAAGCATCTTCAATAAATTGCACGAATAAGACTTCGAAAGATGGCCTGATTGCTCCATTATTCAACTGGAAGACACAACTAAAGGCCCGGATTCATCGATTTAAGAAGTGTGTAATTCTGTACCACTCAACTGTTTGAATTGCCGGCGGCAAATGAACAGGCAGGTTGCGCATTGCCTGTTACTTCCACTTCAGCACGTGTTCTTTTGATTATTAAAGTTCTATTGAATCGGCGCGTTACTTCATTTTTGTCACCTTATAAACTTTGCCGTTCTTGTCATAAGTTGTCCAGTCACCAACTTGTTTGCCATTGTCGAAATATCCTGAGCGCATAATAACACCGTCTTTGCGAAACCATTCCCAATAGCCATGCATTTGGTCATTCAGCATTTGTCCTTTTGCCCAAATTGAACCGTCTTTATGATGATGAATATGTTCTTTCGGTTTCATTTTAGTCGTTCTAAAACTCCTTTTCGCTTAACGATGTTTTTGTAGTCCCATTGTATTTGTTGCGACTTTTCAAGCCAGCGTTTCAAATCAACCCTGTTTACCTGTTCAGCAGATGTATAACGGATTCCGGCAGCTTTAAAACTCCCTTCTTTTTGTATAGCATCTTCGTCAAATGATTGGCCGCTCCAAAACATTAACCGGATACCGTCTTTCAATTTGCTGTAACCGACCACCGGGTTCCCGTCGAGGAACCAGACAGGATGAGCGTGCCAAATTTTGTTTTCAGCTTCAGGCAAGTTGCGGCTAATTTCCGCTGATAATATTTTGCAAATCTCTCTGTCTTCAATGGTTTGCTTGCTATTATACGCTTCTATGTCTTTGTTCATTTGTCGTATGGTTATGAGCGGAATGGGTGAATCGACATTACTGGCGTCTTTAAAGTGTTTCTGCGGTGTTCGCCTACATGTTACTTCTGCTTGCAGGCACACTGCAGCCAGCTTAAAGATACATAATTGAAAATATGTTCGTTAGCCAACATTCAATAAATGCAAGTGTGGCCCGCGGTTTTCCTGTCGTCAACTTGATTTAGTGTTCCAGACGGCGGCCTTTAGCATGGGCTCGTTGAAGCCTTTAATGATCAACCAAACAGCAACAGTTATCTGGATAGGGAGCAAAGGCATAGCCATCTCTCCGATAGAGGGATACCCGAGGAACATCATTAATGTTACTCCAATAAATTGAAGTGTTACCCCAATGACTCCAGCCCCACTATTGGCACTACTCCTGTTCGCTGCTGCTTTTTTATTCCAACGACTTTAGTTTCCTTTTTGTGTCTTCATCTTTCGGATTTAATTCAACTGCTTTTTTATACATAGTAATTGCTTTATTCTTCTCATTTCTTTTAACATAAGCATCTCCCGGAATAGCATAAACTATAAAAGAAGCCGGATAGCTTTTAACGTTCATTTCTAGCAACTCAATTGCATCATTCAATTTACCCGGAGAATTTACATATTGATATCCCAACGTTACTATTACTCGTTCATCAGGTAACACGGTATATCCGTATTCTAGAGAAAGTTGATGATAAAACTTTGTAATCTGCGGCAGAAACTTATCAACCAGTACAGGTTTTATTTCATGCAATTTATTTTCTACGTCACTCTTTGAAAGCATGGGGCAATAGTTCCGTATCATTTTCCCAATAGTGTTCTTATTCCCTAACCTGTGTAAGCGGCTTTGCAGATTACTGATTTTCTTACACTTTCATGCGTATAGCGCCCGGTAGTTTTCAGGTTGTTATATCCTGAAGATCTTGTATAACTCTTATATCTGTTCCATTTTCCATAAGGTGGGGGGCAAGACTGTGGCGCAAACAGTGTATTCGTTCCTTTTTTCATTGCCCGCTATTTCCTTTGCATCATTAAAAATTTGCTACACAGTTCATTCGCTATACTTGCCACTATATAGCTTCGCCACTTCGGTCAGGTACATATTCGTCGTTTTTCTGTTTTAGGTAAATTATTATAATGAAGAAATTTTTCGCGTCTCTTTTTTTATTTCGTTTTAATATACTTACCGGGAAGTGGAACGTCATTATCGGCTGTTCTTTTTGCTGCAAAAAACCTCTGCCGTACAAGTGAGTGACACAACGATGTCGAACAAAATTAGCAATGCGGGCGCCCCAAAAAAGACCAGGTCGTTACTTCACAGATTCCTAAACTCCTTCTTATACTCCATCGGCGTTTTCGACATAACTTCCTTAAACTGGTTGTTGAAATTGGAAAGGGTATTAAAGCCGGAATCGTAACAGATATTTGAAATAGACTCTTCGGTTTCGTTCAGCATCTTACACGCATGTTTGATCCTGATCTCTGAAAGAAAACGGGAGAAGGGCTTGTTATTTATAGATGAGAAATAACGGCTGAAAGAAGTGGGGGTCATGTGAAGTAAAGCGGCTACATCTTCAAGCAACACTTTCTTACGGTAGTTTTTAAAAATGTATTCGTACACCTGGTTCATCCTGTCTGTTTCTAATTCTTTAAGCGGACTTTGATAGGTAAGCGGGGAGATATAATGATATTCTTTGGTTGAAGAAAGAATGGTAAGAATTTGAAGTAAATGAATAACACTTTCAATTCCCTGCATTTGAGTTAGCTCATTCATCAATTGGATTACCTGCTCCTTTTTGTTGCCGTAAAACTCGAGTCCCCGCATCGATTTTGTGAAGAGCTTTTTGAGGTGCACGAATTCCTCTTTGGCCAATATGTCTTCACCTAAAAAATGTTCGTTCAGGTAAATTACAATTCCCCTTGTTTGTAGTTCACTGTTTTTTTCAAAATACGCTTCCTCGCTTCGCCATAGATGCGGTAGATGAGGGCCGGTAAACACCAGTTCTCCCGGGCCAAAGTGTTTGATGCTATCGCCAATAAAACGAGTGCCCGATCCTTCAATCACCAGGAAGAGCTGGTACTCCGAATGGGAATGCCAGGTTGCATCGAAGTGCTTTTCCTGCAGGTCTCTTACTAAAAATATTTTAGTCTCCGGAATGGCAGATTTATGAAGGGCAGTTTTCAATGTTTTCTCTAATTCTGAAAATTCAATTAATTTAATGACAAAATACAGTCAATTTTTGATATAATCATAACATCTTTTGTAAATCAATTTCCCGATATTCGCTGTCTAATTTCGCTATAACGAATTAACGTATTGCCATGAATATACACAAACGTCTCCTCTTAGGTCTTATTTGTCTTTTTTCTATTTGCTTTATCGCAGCAAGAAATATAGATACTGATAAGCCCCGTCGCCTTGAAATCTTGTTTTTGGGTCATAAAAGCAAACACCACGATTCGCAGGTGCTCGCTGATATATTAAACAAGGAATATTTTAAGGACGGGATAAATATTACTTATTCAAATGATCCAAACGCGATGAATGAAGCCAACCTGAAGAATTATGACGGGCTGGTTTTGTATGCGAACTATGATGAAATAAGCAAGGACCAGGAAAAAGCGCTGCTTGGTTTTGTAAGAGGGGGTAAGGGGTTTATTCCGCTTCATTGCGCTTCTTACTGCTTCCGTAACTCACCCGAGGTAGTAGAAATGATCGGGGGACAGTTTTCTACCCATAAAGTAGATTCTTTTCCTGCAGTGATTGTTAAACCCGAGCACGCGGTTATGAAAGGCATCAACGCTTTTATGACCAAAGATGAAACCTATGTTCATACCAAAATCAGCAAGAATATCGAGGTATTATCTGAAAGGGTAGAGGGCAACCATCACGAGCCCTATACCTGGGTTAGACCTTATGGTGACGGAAGAGTATTTTATACCGCTTATGGTCATGATGAGGTTACTTTTAACAATCCCGGATTTTTAAGCCTGGTGAAGAACGGAATTTTGTGGGCCGTAGGAGATAAGGCGAAAGCCAATCTTGCAGCTTTTAAGATAGCTCAACCAACTTATACTGAAGACGCACAAATCCCGAATTACGAGCGTCGTAATCCTCCTCCAAAATTTCAGTCCCCTTTGACACCCCAGGAATCTATGACTTTAACGCAAGTTCCCCCTGGATTTGACCTGCAATTGTTTGCTTCTGAACCCGACATCAGGAACCCCGTTTTCATGAACTGGGATGAAAGAGGAAGACTGTGGGTGATTGAAACGATAGATTATCCTAACGAGATAAAAGAGGGTGATACAGGAGATGACCGTATTAAAATTTGTGAAGACACAAACGGCGACGGCAAGGCAGATAAATTTACCGTTTTTGCCGATAAATTAAACATTCCAACCAGCTTTGTATTTTCTAACGGCGGTATTGTTGTCAGCAATGCTCCTTCCTTTCTATTCCTGAAGGATACGAATGGCGATGATAAAGCTGATATCAGGCAACCTATTATTACCGGTTGGGGTAAAGATGATACCCATGCCCAGGCATCTAACCTTCACTACGGACTGGATAATAAAATTTGGGGTGTTGTTGGTTATTCTGGCTTTAATGGTAAAGTAGGCGATAGTGCTATGAGGTTCAGTTCAGGTCTTTACCGCTTCACACCCGACGGTAAAAAAATGGAATACCTTTCTACCACCAGTAACAATACCTGGGGCCTTGGTTTTTCAGAAGATTTTGATGTGTTTATTTCCACAGCAAATAACACACATACAGGCTTTTATGGTATCGACCGGAAGTACCTCGCTATGGGTAAAATTGATGAATCCGGCGTTGAAAAATTGGATGCGCACTATGAAATGCACGTTGGAACAAAAAATCTTCGCCAGGTAGATGTACAGGGCGGATTCACTGCAGCAGCAGGTCATAACCTGTATACTGCAAGGAACTTCCCAAAGGAATATTGGAACAGGGTGGCCTTTGTAAATGAACCTACTGGTCGGGTCATTCACCGAACCATACTGAAGCAGGACGGAGCAGGCTTTAAAGAAGATGGAGACGGATGGAATATACTTACCAGTGGCGACGATTGGGCTGGACCCGTACATGCAGAAGTTGGTCCTGATGGCTCTCTTTGGGTTGCCGATTGGTACGATTTCATTATCCAGCATAATCCAACTCCTTCACCTGATCGCGGTGGATACCAGGCGCAGAACGGTAAGGGAAATGCTTATATTAATCCATTAAGGGACCACGAACGTGGCCGTATTTACCGTATTGTATATAAAGAAAGAGACCAGAAGAATACCCTTACTTTAAGCAAAACCGATTCTAAAGGTCTTATAACCGCACTTTCCAATAATAACATGTTCTGGCGCACAACCGCTCAACGTTTATTGGTTGAGAATGGTGACAAGACTGTTTTGCCTGAATTATATAAACTGGTTAGAAATCCAAAAGCAGACGAAGCAGGAATTAACCCGTCGGCTGTTCATGCACTTTGGACCATGCACGGTTTAAAAGCATTGGACGGTACCAACAAAGAAGCGTTAGATGTGGCAGTTAAAGCATTATCTCACCCGGTTGCAGGTGTGCGCAGGGCAGCTTTACAGGTTTTACCAAGAACCACAGCTACATTTCTTGCAATACAGAGAGCAAAGGTTCTGGACGATGCCGACGGACGAGTTAAAATGGCTGCAATCCTTGCCTTAGCCGATATGAAACCTGCTGCGGAGATTGGTGAAGCACTGGTAAATGTTGCGCTGAAACCAGAAAATGAAAAAGATACCTGGTTGAAATATGCTATTACTGCAGCGGCTGCCAACAATCAAACCAGTTTCGCGGCTGCCTTCACCAGGAGAGGAGTAGCTACTGCCACCACCAACATCGGTGAAGCTTCATTGGCACAGCGCCTGGCTATGCTCAACAGGATTACTTCTGTTCCTCTTACGATACGCAGAGGTCCGGCTGCACCGGTAATTGAAGCGCCCGATGTAACGAATAAGGAAATTAATATCTCAGGTGATTTAACAAAGTTCAGGGATCTTCCTTACCAGGGTTTAGTAGCAGCTCATGGCGATATACTGAACGGCTATGGCCTATTCCTGAAGGAAAATAAATTGTATTTCCAGGTAAACCAGGAAGGAAAGTCATACTCCTTAAACAGTGAAAGCTTACCAGCTACAGGCAAGGTAACCTTCAGGGCAACTTTGCTGAAAGAGGGTGCAATGGGACTGACAATTAATGGTAAACAAGTTGCAAACACACTCGCCTCAGGATTGTTTACAGTGCCTTTCAAGCAGGGTTTAAGGGTTGGCGTTGAAGACAAACTTGGTAAAGACAAGGTAGGAGACTACCCCGATACTTTTAGGATCCGTGCGGCTTTAACCGGTGGCCGACTCGAGGTGTTTACACCTGGCTCACCCAAGAGCGTTGCAGCAGCCGGAAAACCGGTAGTTTCAAAAGTAATTGTTGTAAGTGTAATTAAAGATGTAATGAAATTCAGGCAAACTTTAATTACCGCAAAAGCCGGTACTACAATCCAGATCGTTTTCCAAAATCCCGATCATATGCAGCACAACCTTGTGTTGATAAAACCAAAAACAACCGAGAAAGTAGGGGTCGCAGCCGATAAGCTGGCAATGGATCCCAACGGTACCAAGTTGAATTATGTACCAAGGATGCCAGAGGTATTGCAAGCCACTCCGCTTGTTAACCCAGGAGGTAAATTTACCCTCACTTTTACAGTACCTAAAACACCGGGCGACTATCCTTACGTTTGTACTTTCCCTGGTCACTGGAGAATTATGCAAGGTATTTTAAGGGTAACACAATAGAAACAAGTTAGATTAATGTTATACGATGAGTGTTGAAAACTGGGTGTTGAGCATTGAAAATTAAATAAAAAATTTTCAATGCTCGATGCTCAATAATCAATGTTCAATAAGAAAAAATACCTTTCCGCCCTTGTTGGTCGGCGCACCAACCACAATCATCCGGCACAATAAATTTCCTGGTAACAAGAACTTTTATATAATGAGTGACTTTGTTGAACAAGCTTCAAATCCTTTTTCAACATCGTTGTGTCACTCACTTGTACAGCTTTGCCGTTGTTGGTCGCCCGACAAACAACCAATCGCAACACTTAGTTAATAAACCAACATCATGCCCCTGCAAATTAAATTTGGCGTTACAACCTGGCTCTGGACCTCACCTTTTACAACAGAATCTATACCTGCAATATTTTCAAAGGTTGCAGACATGGGATTTGATGCAGTTGAAATTGCCGTGGAAGACCCGGCTTTAATTGATGCAAAAGCTGTAAAACAAGGGTTGAAAGATTACGGTTTGCATGCAGTAGTTTGTGCGGCCTTTGGCCCTACACGCGACCTTACACATGAAGATCCTGCCATTCATGAAAATTGTTTTGCTTACCTCCGTTCGTGTTTCGATTTATGTAATGCGTGGGACACCTCTTTTTTGGCCGGCCCTATGTATTCCGCTGTAGGTAAAGCCAGGATGGTTCCTCCCGAACAACGAAAAAAGGAATGGGAACTGGCAGTAAAAAACCTGCAGAAGGTTTGCGGGATGGCAGGGGAACGTAACCTTGAGATCGCATTAGAACCGCTGAACAGGTTCGAATCAGATTTGGTTAACACTGCAGCAGATGTCATTCGCCTCATAGATGATATTTCTCATCCAGCTGCTAAAATAATCCTCGATGGCTTTCACATGAATATTGAAGAGCCGGATGTAGAAAAGGCAATTATCAGCGCAGGTGACAAACTCATTCATTTCCAGGTTTCAGAGAACTACCGTGGTACACCCGGAACCGGTCAAACCCGTTGGGATGCTTATAAAAGAGGCCTGGAAGCAATCAATTATAAAGGAACGGTTTCCATAGAAAGTTTTACGCCTGAAAATAAAGAACTTGCCGGCGCTGTATGCTTCTGGCATCCAATGGCCGAAAGCCAGGACAGATTTGCTTCGGAAGGCCTTCATTTTTTACGCAACCTGTTTATTGCGTAATTTATAAAACCCCGGTTTACTTACATCAGTAAAAGAGTTTTGCGTACAGGTATTTTTACATTCTTACCTGTTGCACTAGTAAAAATATTCTTAACAATAGATCCTCGTTTTTAATGCCCACTTTTCGTTCCGGCAAGGCAACGGCCATGTTATTCGGATGCAGGAGGAATCTTTCTATTGCAACTGACATCGTTGCTGCGCAAAACCCATCTATCCTGTCTTTGCTTATGATTCGTTGAAAGTAAAGTTACTCAGTACCCTTTTTCAAGACTCAAGTGATTTTTACTCTTTACACGCTCATTCCCTAAGAAGCGGTCTAAAACCGTTTTATAGACTTTGCATTGAAGCAAGGGGTGCCAGGTGCGGTGCAGATTAACGTAATGCGACGCAACGTTGACGCCATAAAAAACGGCTGCTCGTAACCAAAAATAAAACTTAGTCAGTTTCTAAGATAAGTTCGTTCGGAATTATTCACTACGAAGACGACAAATTGTTTCGGGGTATCCGCGGCTGTTTGGCCAGGAAATAACGTAGCTCGGGGAATAGATTATTTGTCGGCAAAAAGGAGTCGAGTGTGCTGGTAATATATTTTTCCTTCTCCGCGAAAGGGAAGCAATTTTTTTAAAAACCCCTGCAATCTAACATGCTTGTATTGCAAAAATCGCGTGTCTTTATGACACTTATTTAACCAATAATAGTTATTAAGATTGTAATTCGAGATAAAAAACAGTCGGAACTTGATATTATAGAGTAATCGGGTCTATTATAAAAGACCTTCCTTTACAACCCTAACATTGCCACTTAATACTTGCGTTTTATATGAAACAACAATTTACCCCTCAACCCCCTGCCTTGGGTTACTTAAAACCACGGCTTTTTCTTCACAAAAGACACCTTAGTCTTCTTATCGCTTTTTTACTCACCATCAGTACTTCCCTTCAAACGTCTGCCCAAAACCTGTCGGTGTCGGGAACAGTAACGGACCCGGACGGCAAGCCACTTACTGGTGCAAGTGTAGCGGTAAAAAACACACAGATCGCTACATCAACTGACGTGAATGGGAAGTACTCTATTAACGTTCCAAACCGCAATGGTACTTTGGTTTTTACTTTTATCGGACTTACCCCACAAGAATTGCCTGTTAATAACAGATCAGTAATTGATCTGGCTATGGCCACTGCAGGAACAGCACTACAAGAAGTTGTAGTAGTAGGTTATGGTGTACAACAGAAAAAAAGCCTTACCGGTGCTGTCGCTACCGTTAAGGAAGAGGATTTACGTGCTATTCCAACAGGTGATCCTGCTTCCCGGCTACAAGGTAGGGCAGCCGGTGTGACTGTTACGAATAATAATGCTCCGGGTGCTGCCGCTGTTGTGCGTGTACGTGGTTATGGCTCTTTAGGAAATAATAACCCGCTCTACGTTGTTGATGGCATCCCGAGAACGAGTATGGATAACATAAATCCAAACGACATCGAGTCTATGACAGTATTAAAAGATGCTTCATCTTCGGCGATATACGGCTCACGAGCTGCAAATGGTGTTATCGTAGTAACAACAAAGCGTGGTAAAGGCGGACAGCCTAGTTTGAGTTTTGATGTTCGTTATGGTATTCAGGAGAAAACCAATCGTCCTGATTTAATGAATTCGCAGGAGGCAGGAGAAAACCTTTGGCAGAAATTTAAAAACATGGGTCTTAGACCCGGCGATGCTGGTTGGGGCAATGCACAATACGGAGTTGGTGCAACACCGCGACTTCCCGACTACATCTTTCCCGCAGGCAAAATGCAAGGCGAGGTTGACGAAAGCACTTATAGCTATCCAACCCCTTATAATGGAATAACCAGGACGAACAAGGGAGAAATAGATTGGTATGAAAAAGTTTTTATAAAAGCGCCCATCCAGGAATATAACCTTTCGGTAAGTGGAGGAGTTGCAGGTAAAAGTAATTTTTCCATTTCTGGCGGATATTTGGACCAAAAGGGTATTGTAAACTATGGTGGAGATGCCTTTAATAAAGCAACAAACGGAGGCTTTAAAAGGTACTCACTCCGATCAAATGCCGATGTTCAAGTGAACAACTGGGCAAAAATTGGCGTAAGCCTTAGTAGTACATACATTAATTTAAAGGGCACGGTGGGAACAGCACCAGCAACCGCTGTGCTGAGCATTAGCCCGCTTCTGCCTATCTACGACATCAGGGGAAACTTTGCAGGGTCAAAGACCCCTTCGACGGGTAACCAGCGTAACCCGGTAGCTGAATTGATAAGAAACAATGATGATTATAACAGGAGATTATTGATGCAGGCCAGCCCTTATGCACAAATTTCCTTCACCAAGGACCTGATCTTCAAAACTTTGTTCGGTGTTAGTTTCGATGAAGGAAAATCATTAGACCGTACCCTTATAGATCCTGAATTTAACCAAACCCAACTGGTAAGCAATCTCACATCCTCCTCGAATACCGGTTTACAATACAACTGGGTAAATACATTGAATTATCTGAAGACTATTAAAGACGATCATCATTTTAATGTTTTAGTCGGTACAGAGGCGGTTGATAACAGCACCCAATTTGTTTCCGGTGGCCGTTCAACCTTCGCATTTACAGATCTTGATTATATGGTTTTAAGTGCTGGTCAAAGAGATGTGGTTAATACGGGATCCTTCGACCAGAACAGGCTTTTCTCTTATTTCGGCAGGTTAAACTACGATTATAAGGGAAAGTACCTTTTGGAGGGAGTGATTCGCCGTGACGCCTCTTCAAGGTTCGTAGGCAAATACCGTTGGGGTACTTTCCCCGCATTTTCTGCCGGTTGGAGAATTTCGCAGGAAGGTTTTATGGATGACATAAACTGGATAACCGACCTGAAGCTTCGTGCAGGCTGGGGCAAGAACGGTAACGATAATGTGGGTAACTATAATGCCTATACGACTTTTATTGCAAATGGATTTGAATCTTACTACAATATCAGCGGTTCAAGCAGGAGCGCTGCAACAGCAGGAATGCACCAGTCAACATTGGGAAATCCAAACGGAAGGTGGGAAACGAGTATAGCAACGAATGTTGGTGTTGATGTATCGTTGTTTAAGTCAAAATTTGAAGCAAGTTTAGATGTATACAGCCGATCTACAATAGATATGCTTTATTCTGACTCTAAACCTGCAACCTGGGGTGAAGTAATTTTGCCGAATGTTAACATTGGTGAAATGAAGAATACTGGTTTTGACCTGATGTTGACGTATCGCGGCCGGGCAAGTAAAGACTTTAGTTATACAGTGAATGCCAATATCTCGCATTACAAAAACCAGGTAGTTAAGCTGAACGGTAATCCTAACGAGATCCGTTTTGGAAATGCCACTGAAGCAAGTTTCAATACTGCTACTGTTACAGGAAAGGCACTGGAGTCGTTTTATGGCTATATTGTTGAAGGCATTTTTAATACTGCCGAAGAGGTTGCCAAATCTCCGAAATTCAATCCCAATGTTGCCGGGGTTGACGTGTACAGCATGCCAGGTGTATTTAAGTTCAAAGACGTGAACGGCGACGGAAAAATTACTCCGACAGATCGTACCTTTCTTGGTGATGGCAATCCTAATTTGTCTTATGGCTTTAATGTTGACCTTAAATATAAGAGTTGGGACCTCGACCTGTTTTTACAGGGCCTACAGGGAAGAAAGATCATAAATTCTGTAAGTCGCAACATGCTCTTCATCCGTAATGATGGTAACTACCTGAGAAAGCGCTTGTACGAATCCTGGACACCTGACCGTTATGCGAGCGGTGCAAATATAACTGTGCCAATTACTATCAATAACGATGCAAACATGCAATTGCCATCTACCTACTTTATCGAGAACGGAGACTATGCACGTTTGAAAAACCTTCAACTAGGTTATACATTAACTCCTAAAATGCTCTCTAAACTGAAGCTGGGCAGCCTGCGTGTCTATTTCCAGGCAGTTAACCTCTTTACCATAACAAAATACAGCGGCTTAGATCCTGAGGTTACTGAACAGGGAATTGATAATTCAGTTTATCCAACTTCAAGAATTTTCATGTTCGGTTTCAACATGAAATTATAAAGACAAACCTCCTAATTAATCATAGTATTATAATATACACTATATGAAAAAAATATTTCTTTTTACCATTACAGGTTTTACACTTTTCCTTACTTCCTGTAAAAAAGACTGGTTCGAGCTTAAGCCAAAAGGGCAAGCCAGCTTTGAAACGTTGCTGAACAAGGACGGAGTAAATCTGCTCTTAATAGGTGCGTACGCCGATGTAGATGGCGTAAATAATAAAACCCCGCAGGCCGAGGGATGGCCGGCCGCAGTTTCTAACTGGGTTTGGGGAAGTGTTGCCGGTGGTGATGCTTATAAAGGGTCCAATTCAGGTGACCAGGCATTGATCAATGATATTGCCGGCTTTTATTTAACAGCTGACAACACTTATGTTAACAGTCATTGGATGCTGGAGTACGACGGTATAGTACGGTGTAATGATGTATTGAAGGCAGCGAAACTTGCTACTGGTATGACAGACCTGGAAAAATTGCAGGCACAGGCGCAGGCCAGGTTTCTGCGGGCCCATTACTATGTTGAATTAACGAATGTACATGGTAAGGTGCCGTATATAGACGAGAACACGGTAAATCCTTCAGAGGTTCCCAATGATCATCTTGTTTGGCCCGAAATCGTGACCGACCTGAAATATGCGATCGATAATCTCCCTAACTCATGGGTGGATAAGGGACGTGCAACAAAATGGGCTGCAAAAACTTATCTCGCCCGTGTTTACCTCGCCCAACGGAAGTTTGCTGAAGCAATGCCTTTACTACAGGATGTTTATACGAACGGAGGATTTAAACTCGTTCCTGACTTTATTCAAAATTTTCTTATCGCCACTGTCAACAATGCTGAATCTATTTTCGAAGTTCAGTATTCAGTTAATGACGGCTTCGGCGCCAGTAACGCAAATCTTGGTGATGGACTAAACTCGTCGTCTTTTAAATCATCCAGCAATTTCTTCCAGCCTTCACATTCACTTGTAAGCGCATTCAGGGTAGATGGCAACGGCCTTCCATTAAAAGCTGACGCAACTAATTACAGTGCCGCTGATATACTTCCATTTGACCCTACAGGACAAACTGTTCCTTATAAGCAATTTGTTGATCCACGTCTCGATTGGACGGTAGCACGACCTGGTGTTCCGGATTTTGACTGGGGCATTCCCACTATTTCCTGGATTCGTGATCCTAATAACGGCGGTCCGTATATGTCGAAGAAGTCGACCTATTTAAAAGCCGAAAAAAATATTTATTCCAGCACAACGCAACGTCCGGGGGCTAATGCAAACAACTTCAGAAAATTCAAGTTGAGCAATGTAATACTATGGCTTGCAGAATGTGAAGCAGAAGTAGGATCACTACGAAATGCTACAACGCTTGTAAACCTGATACGTAACCGCGCTAAAGGCTCCAATGTTGTTAAGTTCGACAATGGTACACCGGCAGCCAACTACAAGGTTGAACCGTATCCATCAGATTTCGCAAACGTGGAAGCTGCACGACTGGCTATCCGCCACGAGGAACGCCTCGAGTTCGCGCTTGAAGGTGCACGTTTCTTTGATTTGGTTCGCTGGGGTATTGCGGGACCAGTACTTAACAAGTACCTCGAAGTAGATGGTAAAATACTGCCTTCACTTCTAAATAAAACATTCCTGGTAGGCCAGCACGAAATAAGACCAATTCCGCAGGCGCAAATTGACCTGTCTAAAAAAGACGGACAATCTGTTCTGACACAGAACCCAGGTTACTAATTGATGCTTTTCGGGTAAGCAGAGAGTTGGCAGCAGTAAAAACAAATCATCGCATTGGATGAATATATGATTGCTGCTGCCAATTTTAAGCCCCGGAACAAGTATGATTAGAAAGGTAACGTTCCTGCACTTAAAGCCTGCAAATTTGCGTTTTGCTGCATATTGTACAACGGGCCGCCCAGGTGAAGCCAGCGGTACAAGGGTGCGACGCAACGATGAAAAATAGTAGCAATAAAGTTTGGATCACAAAAAAACAATACACAGCTATAACAAGTGTGTATAAGGTGAAGGGTGCAAACTTTTGATTATAAAAAAACTAACTACAACAATGTTTCCTTTAAAAATAACAAATACAAAGCTGCTTTTTGTTTCCATTGGGATCTTATTTTCTGCAGCATCTTGTACTTCCAAAGCCGACGAGAAATACAAAGACTGGAAGGTTTATGGTGGCACCAGTGAAAATATAAAGTATTCTTCTTTAACGCAGGTTAATACGGATAACGTTAAAAACCTGCAGGTAGCGTGGACCTATTCCTCGGGCCAGGCATCGGCAACAAACACTACCGATATGAAAACAAATGCGATAGTTGTGGACGGCATTCTTTACGGGCTTAATCCCCAGCTTAAACTATTTGCATTGGACGCCGCTACAGGCAAAGAGAAATGGGTATATGATCCGGTAACAGTTCCCGAGAAAGGTAAAAATATAGGGCGCGGGCCTTTCGCTTATTCTACTAAAATTTCAAGGGGAATAGCCTTTTATAAGGGCTCGGAAGACGATCAGCGGATTTTGTATACCCCCGGTGGAGGTCATGCTTTGTATTGCATCGATGCGCTTACAGGGAAAGTTATTACATCGTTTGGTAATAATGGAATTGTAGATCTTCATGAGGGGTTGGGAATGAAAAACGAGTATGATCTGCATATCTCCAACACCAGCCCTGGAATTATCTATAAAGACCTGATCATTGTCGGTTCACGTTTGTCTGAAGCTGCTCAATCTGCGCAGGGACATATCAGGGCTTATGATGTACACACCGGGAAACAACGCTGGATATTTCATACTATTCCACAACCGGGAGAGCCGGGCTATGAATCCTGGGAAAATCCGGAAGCTTATACCTATGTTGGAGGAGCCAACGTATGGGGTGGTTTCAGCCTCGATGAAGCGAGAGGGATGGTATTTGCGGGAACCGGATCTGCCACACCTGACTTTTATGGCGGCAATAGGAAGGGTAATAATCTTTATTCAAACTCGGTATTAGCGTTAGATGCTGCAACAGGCAAATTGCGGTGGCATTTCCAGACAGTTCATCATGATCTTTGGGACTGGGACATTCCTACTCATCCCATTTTGGCTACCATAAAAAAAGACGGAAAACAGGTAGATGTGGTAGTGCAAGTGGGTAAAACCGGTTTTATTTATATGTTTGACAGGGTTACAGGTAAGCCCATTCACCCAATCGAGGAAAAGCCTGTTCCAACCTCTGACCTTGCCGGTGAAAAAACTGCGCCGACACAACCGATTCCAACTTTCTTTAAGCCTTTTGTTCGACAGGTAATAACTGAAGCCGATCTTTTTAAAGACGGAATACCGGATTCTTCCTACCAGGATATTCTAAAGAAATTCAGGTCTTACAAAACCGACAACATGTGGAACCCCCCATCTGTGCAGGGAACTTTACAAAACCCGGGATGGAATGGAGGAACAGAATGGGGCGGACCGTCGTACGATCCTACTACGGGCATAATGTATGTGAATGCAAATGAATCGCCATGGGTAGTACAAATGTCGGATATTAATAAACCGGATACAACCAGTAGGGCAACGGTAAGAACCAATCTGCAAGTCGGCAAATCGTTGTTTGAAGCGCAGTGTGCCGGATGCCACGGTGTAGACAGGAGAGGGGGAGAAACAAATCCTGCATTAGCCGCGAATCCTTCTTTGATAGGAATTGAAAAAGGTAGCAATCTAAACCGCAGCATAAAATACGACGAAGCGTCTTTTAAAAGTTTGATTACAACAGGGCGAAATAATATGCCTCCGTTTATGCACCTGGCGGAAGAACAAAAGACGGCTATAGCTTCTTATGTGCTTAATCTGAAAGCAAAACAAAACCAAAGGTTTAGTGTTTCCGACAGGGAAGAGCTTCCTCCAAATTTCAAAAGTCCGTACAGGATGAGCGGCGGTAAGTTTTTGACTAAAGAGGGTTACCCGGCAGTAAAACCACCATGGGGACACCTTTCAGCAATTAACTTAAATACCGGCGAAGTAGAATGGAAGCAAACCATCGGCGACTACCCCGAATTAAAGGCAAAAGGCATCCACGCGGGAAGTGAAAACTTTGGTTCATCAGTAGTTACGGCAGGAGGTGTAATATTTATCGCCGCAACAAGAGATGAAAAGATCAGGGGTTTCAATAAAAAAACAGGCGAATTGTTATGGGAAGCAAGCCTGCCTGCTGCCGGTATTGCTACCCCTACTGTGTACGAGGTAAATGGGAAGCAATTTTTGGTGATAGCGTGCGGTGGTGGAGGTAAACAAAGAACCAAGTCCGGCGACAAATATGTGGCCTTTGCACTCCCTGATAAAAAGTAAAACATGCGAGGCTTAAATAGCAAGGTAATAAAGGGCAGTTAAAGTGTGAGTCCAGTTTCTGCCTGCGCCATAATACTTTTGCATCGTTAAAAACGTGCAGTAGTTTTTATGGGCCGTGCAGTATTGCTACTATTTTTCATCGTTGCGTCGCACACTTGTACATTTAGTACAGCGTGCAGCAATCAACAAATTTACGCGGCAGGGGGTATGATGTTACATAGGAACGCGGTTATAATTATTGAATTGATTTCGCCTAAAAGGTTTTACTAATGATAAAATTTAAATTTCCAGCAAAGTTTGCCTTATTAATATTTACTTTATTTCATTTTGGCTGTATCGCTCAGCCTGAAAATAATGGTTGGCAGGTTCTCTTTAATGGCAAGGACATGACCGGCTGGAGGGAACTTAACGGTAAGCATAAATGGGAAGTAAAGGATGGTGTTATTGTTGGAACGGATGTTCATGGCCAGCCAAACGGATTCCTTTGTACAGAAAAAGAATACGGAGATTTTATCCTTGAACTTGAAGTATCAATAGATACATTAATGAATAATTCAGGTGTTCAGTTTCGTAGTCGCAGCACTGCCGATTATCTTAACTACCGGGTACATGGCTACCAGATGGAAATAGATCCAAAGCCTCAAAAGTGGAGTGGCAGTATTTATGATGAAGGCGGCCGCAGGAACTGGCTATACACTACCGAATTAAACATTCCCGGTAAAGCAGCCTATAAAAATCATCAGTGGAATAATTACAGAATTGAATGTTTTGGAACTACTATCAGAACCTGGGTGAACGGTATTCCGATTTCTCATCTTGAAGATGCAGAGATCCCTTCCGGATTTATCGGTCTTCAGCTACATGCGAATAATCCAACTGATCCCCCGGGTGGTAACCAGGTACGTTTTCGTAACATTCGTATAAAAACCAGCAATATTAAACCTTCACCTCCTGACGAAATATTTGTTGTCAATACCATTCCCAATAATTTGTCCGCCCAGGAGAAAAAAAATGGATATTCCCTGTTATGGGATGGGAAAACAACTAAGGGCTGGAGAGATGCTTATACATCCCGGTTCCCTGATAATAGCTGGCAGATAAAAGACAGCGAATTAAGTGTGGTAGTCTCCCCGGAAGGCGAGCCTGTCGATGGCAGGGATATTATGACTAAAAAAGAGTTCGGCCCTTTTGAATTAAAATTTGATTTTAAGCTCACAAAAGGTGCAAACAGCGGAGTTAAATATTTTGTAGGAGACCTGGGGCAAAACAAAGAAACTTCGAAGGTTACTGCAGTGGCAGCATTGGAATACCAGATAGTGGATGATTCAATGCCGGGTGTAACAGGCAATCGAACACTTGGTGCGCTTGCAGACCTGCTTGCCTCCCAAAAAACACGTCTTCACACTAAAAGGACCGGCGAATGGAATCAAGGCGTGATTAAGGTGTTTCCCGATAACGCGGTAGAATACTATTTAAATGGCTACAAGATTCTCGAATACAAACGTGGATCATCTGAATATCTTGACCTGGTAGCGAAGAGCAAATACAAAGACATTCCGGCTTTTGGAATGGCCCCCAAAGGTCATATTCTATTGGAAGGGCGTGGAAAGAGCGTTTATTTTCGAAGTATTAAAATCAGGGAACTGAAGTAAAAAGTAAGTATGATCAAATCCGTCGTAGCAATCGTAATTGTTGCTGTATTAAGTTCGGCATGTAGTACCACGCATAATAACAGCCAAACAGGAAACAATTCAAAAAAGAGTTTCGAGGTCAGGCAGGACAAGGAGACGGGAGCTATTTCTGTCTTTAGCGCCAATGGCAAACAGTCGTTGCTTACACAAATAGCAAAGCCAGGCGAAAGACCTTATCTCCATCCGATCATTGCACCTGACGGTAACGGCGTACTTACTGAGTATCGCCCGGAGCATCACCCGCATCAGACAGGCATTTACTGGGGGCTGAAACTGGTAAATGGAAGGGACTATTTTATGAAATATCAAAGTGATTATTGGCGAAAGGTTTCTGCCAGCGTAGTTACGGCAAAAGGCCGGCAGGTTAAATGGCAGACAGTGTACGATTTAATTGACGAAAAAGGAAACACCACACTAACTGAAACCGGTAACTGGTCTTTACAGGAACAAAACGGTAAATACCTGCTCGATCTTGAATGGAGAGGTGAAGCAAAAACGAACATAACTTTTGGAAAATTTTATGTTGGCGGCTTGTTTTTAAGAATGCCCTGGAAAAAAGGAACTGCTGCTGAAATAGTAAATGCGGCCGGGCAACGTAATATGGAAATTGAGGCGCAACGGGCTATTTGGGCCGATGTAGGAGTGGCGGTCGAAGGGCGAAATGATTGGGGCCATATGGCTGTTTTCGATCATCCTGATAACAAAGGTTTCCCAATACCCTGGAGAACTGATACGCAATATGGGCTGGGCCCTTCGCGACAGATTATGGGTGATTGGAAATTGAACAAAGGAGAAACTGAAATTGTTCGCTACAGGATAGTGATTTATACCGGTACCCGGAACAATGACGAATTGACTGGTTTATGGAAACAATACGTGGTTGAACGATAAGACTTACTTGAGGGTGACAATAATGCGTTGGTTTTAGCCGGGCCTAATTATTACTATAAAGCAGTCGTTACGTCGTTCGGAATACTTTTTTTCACTATTTGGCGACTAAGAGAATTTTAATCGGGTAGCGGCAAAACGCTGCATTAACAACTTCTTCACTATTTTTAATAAACTAAAAGATCTCCTGATTATTATTGAAGCATTCGTAAAACTTATAAGATGAATCAAAAAAAATTTAATGTTGCTATCGTCGGTTTGGGGTTTGGAGCAGAATTTATTCCAATCTACCAACGCCATCCTTACGCTAATATGTATGCAATCTGCCAAAGAAGTACCGAAAAGCTAAACGAAGTTGGTGATGCTTTCGGAATTGACACCAGGTATAGCGACTACAACGATTTGCTGAAAGATCCGAATGTGGATATTGTTCATATCAACACGCCGATTCAGAGCCATGCTGAACAATCTATTGCAGCATTACGGGCCGGGAAACATGTAGCTTGCACAGTACCAATGGCTACCACTGTTGAAGAATGCCGCCAGATAGTAGAAGCGGTGAAGGAAACGGGCCTCACATACATGATGATGGAAACAGTGGTGTACAGCCGCGAATTTCTTTTTGTAAAAGAAATGTATGAAAAAGGTGAAATGGGCAAACTGCAGTTTCTTCGTGCCTCGCACCAACAGGAAATGGCAGGCTGGCCGGGTTACTGGGAAGGATTACCACCGATGCATTATGCCACCCATTGTGTAGGTCCGGTAGTAGCATTGGCAAAAGCAGATGCGGAAAATGTTTCCTGCTATGGCTCAGGACGAATAGATGAAAACCTGATCAGTAAATACGGATCTCCTTTTGCCATTGAGAGTTGCCATATTAAATTCCGCAATTCTGATCTTGCTGCTGAAGTTACCCGTTCGCTGTTCAATACTGCCCGCCAATACCGCGAAAGCTTTGACGTATATGGTTCTAAAAAATCTTTTGAATGGACTTTAATTGAACACGAAGAATCTGTTATCCATACCGGAGAAAAACCTGAAAAAGTAAAGATTCCCGATTATGCTCACTTGTTGCCCGAAGAAATTCAGGCTTTTACAACCGGTGGCGTATACGATGCGGATAGCAAGGTACATTTGTCTTTCCTGCAGGGATCAGGACATGGTGGTTCTCATCCTCATCTTGTGAACGAGTTTCTTACTGCACTTCACGATAAAAGGGAACCTTTTCCAAATGCAAGGCAATCCGCAAACATTACCTGTGTTGGTATTCTTGCCCATGAGTCTGCCATGCAGGGAGGAAAGCAACTATCATTGCCTGAGTTTACACTAAGTACAGAATGATAAGTAATTAAACAGGTTTTAACAAATGGATCTTATAAATACATGAGGAGGCTGCTTATTTTGCAGCCTCTTTTTTTATATAAAGTTCTAAAATTACTGCTGCACGTCTTGCCTTTGTTAGTAAAAAAAAAGCCCCGCTAAATTAACGGAGCTTGATTGGGGGATTAGTAACAATTATACCGCAAAAGTAGGTTGCAGATTAGGTTCCATATGTAGCTGTAAACTTCAAATCTTTGTAGTACATATACTACAAATCAATCGTAGTTAATATTTGAGCTTATACGAAACTTGACAGAGTTTTTGATTACAAAGCGGGCAATTTTAAAAATAAAAACCGGACTTAATCGTTCTTTAAATAATATGACTGCAAAAAAGGAAACTATTGTTGAATTAATGAATCGATTTTCTGAAGACTCTGAGACGTATTTGAATGAGATGATAAAGAAATTCGAGAGCCTCACCGAGAGATTGAAAACTGAAGGGTTATTTGACGATTTTCATTTCCAGGCGAGGACTATTAACCGTACATATGCAGAGTGTATTCACACGCAACTCCTAAGGTTCAGAAAAGAAATATCAAGGGTAGGAATTGATAATCACAATGAATACAGCGAAGCGGAAAGATTTTCCATCATTAACATGGAAATATCAATTCTCGAGTCGCTTGTATCGGCTTACAAAAATCTATCAGACATGTTATTAGCACAAATAGGCGAATAAGCATTCACGTTTCAAATAGTTCAACGGGTATAAAAATAACAAAGGGTAAAAGATGTAGCATCTTTTACCCTTTGTTATTATAAAAATTTGCGTATAAACCAGTTAAATGAACAAGCTTGTTCTGTCATCCGTCATCTCTCAACCGGCACCTCTCTATATATCGCAGATCTTAATGCTCTCTTTTAATGAATCTAAAGGAACAGCATGTTTTGGAACAAACTCCTGTCCCAGGAAACCTTTATAACCTGTAGCCACAATAGCCTTAACGATTGCAGGATAGTTCAGCTCCTGCGAATCATCTATTTCTCCTCGTCCTGGAACGCCTGCAGTATGATAGTGACTGATATAAGGATGATATTCTTTAATAGTTGCAATTACGTCGCCTTCCATGATCTGCATGTGATAAATGTCGTACAACAATTTGAACCTTTCCGAACCAATCATTTTAGCGAGTTCTGCCCCCCATTTGGTATGGTCGCACTGGTAATCTTTGTGATTAACCTTACTGTTCAATAATTCCATTGTTACAGTAACCTTGTATTTTTCGGCGGTTTTCATCAGGCGCTTCAAGCCTTTTGCACAATTCTCGAGACCCTGTTCGTCGCTTAAACCTTTGCGGTTTCCTGAAAAAGTAATGATTTTATCCAATCCTGCATTCGCAGCTTTCGGAATCACCTCTTCGAAACTCGCCAATAATTCATCATGCAATGCTGGGTTGTTCCATCCGTCATTGATTCCCTTTCCCGCTCCCCACGGCATCGCGCAGGTAAGTCCGTACTTTTGAATCGTTGGCCATTCAGCAGGTCCCTGCAGTTCTACAGACGATATTCCCATTTCTTTTACTGCCTTGCAGAAGTCGTTCAGTTCAATTTTAGGATAACACCATTTACAAACAGAATGGTTGATATTTCCTTTGAATTTCAGTTCTTTCAAATCTTCTTTCATGATCTCAGCTCTTGCAGCACTGGGAAGTGAAAGAGCCGTTGAAAGAAATGCAGCGCCGCCGGTAATAGTTTTTAGAGCAGAGCGCCTTGATAATTGCTTTTTCATTATGGCTGAGTTAAGTTTTTATCGAACTTTGTGGAGAAAATAAGGGTGAAATTACCTAAATCGTTGAATACTTGACTTGGTTTGGTTAAGAAGGTTTAAATGCTTTTGAACATTCAAACCTAAAGTAAAGTAATTTAAAGGTAAAAAGTGCTCTTTTGATGTGACAATGTTTTATTCGTAAAAATGTTTGTCCGGGTCCTTCAGATGTCCGTAAGGGTTAAGAAAAACTGTAGCCGTATCTTAAAAGAGTTCCTGGAAATGACATAGTAAAAGTAACCCGTTTTTATTCACCAGCTTACAACCAAGCGGAGGAAGGCTACGGCGAAAATAAGCGGTCCTGCAAAATTGCACTTGATGAAAAAAAGAGCTGCAAGTACAAGAGTGTGACACAACGGGGTTGACAGGAGAACTTTTTGCTGGTCCCCCAAAAAATCTTTACCCTGTTTCATCTACTTCAAAGAACGACCTAATATTGTTGTGAAAAGTATTTGTGTATATCCTTATCTTCAACTATAATTGTCGCTACTACGATTTAAAAGCCATTGAAAACATGAGTACAAACTTAACCGGTAAATACAAGGGTAAAGCCGCCTTGCTTATTTCTTTTTTACTTTGCTGCCTTCTTATCTCCACCGCTTTTAATAACACGAAGGACGCTCGGGATGCTTTTGAAAACACTGTAAACGGCCTCGAAGCGTTTAGCGGGCTGGAAGTACAGCCATTCGCTATGGAACCAATGCTCAAAAATCCAACAAATATAGATGTGGATGAGCGAGGCCGGGTATGGGTGACGGAAGCCTATAATTACCGGCCCGCTATTACGGGAAATGCGACCGATGATAAAGGTGATCGCATTGTCATTCTTGAAGATAATAACGGGGATGGGAACGCCGATACGGCTAAAGTTTTTTACCAGGGATCTGAGCTGAACGCTCCTTTGGGAATTTGTGTTTTGGGTAACCGGGTTTTGGTTTCCCAAAGTCCTTTCATCTGGGCGTTTTACGACGACAATGGAGACGATAAAGCCGACCGGAAAGAAGTAATCTTCCAGGGCATCGGAGGCGAACAGCATGATCACGGTGTTCACGCGTTTACGTTTGGCCCCGATGGCAAACTGTATTTTAATATGGGTAACGAAGGACAAACGCTGAAGGATAAAAACGGTAAAACCGTGCTTGACCAGGAAGGTGATGAGATCGGCCCAAAGAAATATAAGCAGGGACTGGTGCTGCGTTGCGATCCTGATGGTTCTCACGTAGAAGTGCTGGCACAAAATTTCCGCAACCCTTATGAAGTGGCAGTAGATAGTTATGGTACTTTATGGCAAAGTGATAATGATGATGATGGAAACCGCGGAGTGAGGATCAATTACGTAATGGAACATGGCAACTACGGTTACAGAGACGAAATTACAAATGCAAGCTGGCAGGAAAACCGTACAAACCTGGAAGATTCTATTCCGCTTCGCCACTGGCATTTAAATGACCCCGGGGTTGTGCCAAACCTTTTACAAACATTAGGAGGTTCTCCAACGGGTATTGTCTTGTATGAAGGTTCCTTGTTACCAAAGCAGTTTCACGACCAGATGATTCATACAGATGCCGGTACTAACGTGGTGCGCTCGTACCCCGTAAAAAAGAACGGTGCCGGTTATTCAGCCGAAATGGTAAATATTGTAAAAGGCGAAAAAGATAAATGGTTTCGCCCTGCTGATATATGTGTTGCCCCCGATGGTTCGTTAATTATTGCTGACTGGTACGACCCGGGTGTTGGTGGTCACCAGGTCGGGGACCTGGAGAAAGGAAGAATCTACCGGATAGCTCCTCCCGGCACTGCCTATAATATACCTAAGCATGATTATTCTACACCTGCAACTGCCGTAAAAGCCTTGCAGAGTCCTAATCTCGCTACCCGTTTCAAGGCGTGGACTGCGTTGCAGGCAATGGGTGAACAAGCAGTACCTGAACTGGAGAATACCTGGAAGACTGCATCTAACCCGAAAATGCGTGCAAGAGCTTTTTGGGCATTGATAAAAATGCCGAAGGCAAATGTGCTTCAATATCTTAGCCAGGCAATACAGCAATCAGACCCCGACTTAAAAATCATGGGGATAAGAGCTGCGAGAGAAATGCATGTCGATATAATAAGTGTTGTTCGGCAACTGGTAAACGATGAGGATATCCAGGTTCGCCGGGAGTTGGCTATAGCCTTGCGTCATAATAAATCTGCGGAAGCACCAGAACTATGGGCTACCCTCGCCAGTAAACATAATAGCGACAGGTGGTACCTGGAGGCTTTGGGCATCGGTGCCGACGGGCAATGGGACAGTTTTTTCGCAGCGTATAAATCGCGGGTAAAAGATCCTTTGCAAAATGCTGCATCAAAAGATATTGTATGGCGCTCACGCACCGATCTCGCAGTGCCGTATTTGGCACAACTGGCCTCTCAACGCGAAGTTCCGGTTAATGCGAGGTTACGGTATTTTCGGGCATTCGATTTTAACCCCGGCCCCTTAAAATCTAAACTACTGGTCGACATGATTGCCGCAAATAGCAACGATACTTCCATTAACAGGCTTGTTTTGCATGCTCTCGATGTTAATACAGTTAAAGGATCATTGATTGCGCAAAATGCGTTGAATAAATTGTTACGGTCAGTACCGGGAACGCCGGAATATATTGAACTGGTAAGGCGATACGAATTGAAAACTGAAAACAAGCAGCTTCTTGAATTGGCTATTTCAAAATACAGGCAGGGGATGGGCAGGGACGCAGCCGGGTTGCTATTGAAATATGGAGGCGGTCCACTTGCAATGACTGTAATAACAGGTAAGGACTCTACCCGCACAAATGCGCTGCTAACCTCTATCGGCAGGGTTGGAAGTAAAGAATCGATCGACATGCTTAAAATGATCACCTTATCTCCCAATTATCCAATGGCAATAAGAAAGCAGGCTGCCTCAAGGTTGGGTAGAAGCGGAGGTGCTGAAGACCTGGTATTGGAATTATTGAAAAGTAAAAAAATTCCCCAGAGTTTGGTGCCCGATGTTGTATCGAGTGTACAGGGAGCGTGGCGCAGGTCGGTTCGAAACGAAGCGGCGGCCTATTTACCAAATGCGAAAACACAGCTAGTTAAAAAAGTGCCACAGATGCCCGAATTGGTAAGGTTAAAAGCGAGTGCTGCAAGTGGTAAGGGTGTGTTTACAAATACTTGTGCTGTGTGCCACCAGGTAAGCAACGAAGGTTTAGACTTCGGTCCGAGATTAACAGAAATAGGTTCAAAGTACCCGAAAGAAGGACTACTGAAATCTATCGTTTATCCTTCTGAGGGGATTGCTTTTAATAATGAGGGATACGAATTGAAATTAAAGGACGGGTCTACGCTTACCGGGATCATCGCAAGTAAGACCGAAACGGATATTTTGTTGAAATTTCCGGGAGGCGCTAAACAAAGTTTGAAAACGAGCGACGTGAAATCAATAAAGCAGTTGAAAGTGTCGATGATGCCCGAGGGCTTACATGAAAGCATGTCAACACAAGACCTCGCAAATCTCCTGGAATATCTTTCCACTTTAAAAAAGAAGGTATAGGTTCAAGGGTTTTAGCAGAAAGTTTGATGTAGCACCCGTTTGGTTGTAAATGATATTTTTGAGCCAACGGATATATCACTATTTGAACAGCCGTTGCCACGCTCGCTTGTACAGTAATGCGTTGTTCAGCGGGGCAGTTTACCCTAAGCTTGCCGAAGGAGTATACCCGGAGCTCGTTGAAGGGCACCCTTGTACTGGACTAAGTTACCGTGCAGAAGAGTAAGGATGACAAATCGGTTACCGGTAGCCGGTAACGGCAACTTGTATCTTGTAACCTGCAACTTGTATCCTGCAACCTGCAACACTTATTTAAGAACTTTTCACTTTAGAAATCATTACAATCATGTTATCTAAACAAAAACTGTTACTTGCCTTAACTGCTGTCGTTTGTTGCTTCAGCATTTTTTACGCTTGTAAAACTTCAAAGACCAATACTGCCGGTTCGCAGCCGGTAGTGAAGCCGCGGGTGCTGGTATTTACCAAAACGAAGGGGTATTTTCATGAATCTATTCCTACCGGTGCAGCGGCCATTCAAAAGTTGGGAAGTGAGAACGCGTTCACCGTTGATACCACTTCCAATTCGGCCTATTTTATTGAAGACAGCCTGAAACAATATAGCGCGGTCATTTTTTTAAGTACTACGGGTAATGTTCTGAATGCCGACCAGCAGGTAGCTTTTGAACGCTATATACAGGCAGGCGGTAATTTTGTTGGCATTCATGCAGCCACCGATACCGAATACGACTGGCCATGGTATAATAAACTGGTGGGCGCTCAATTTCTCAGTCATCCCAGGCAGCAAAAAGCTACCATTATTGTTACAGATAAAAACCACCCGGCTTCTTCTGTTTTACCGCAAAACTGGGAACGTTTTGATGAGTGGTACAATTTCAAAAACATACAACCCGACCTGAAAGTGTTGGCAAACCTCGACGAGACTACTTACCAGGGCGGTCAAAACGGCGACACTCATCCTTTTATCTGGTACCACGAGTTTGACGGTGGAAGGGCTTTTTATACTGGCGCTGGTCACACCAAAGAAAGCTACTTTGATACGCAATACCTGCAACATTTGTTGGGAGGAATTAAATATGCGATCGGAAATAACCAGCCTTTAGATTATTCAAAAGCCTATGCAGTTAAATCACCTGAGGATAACCGTTTCACGAAAACGATTCTTTCCGACGATTTGAATGAGCCGATGGAATTAGCGGTTGCTCCCGACGGTCGTGTGTTTTTTACAGAGCGAGGCGGGAAGTTTTATATGTACGACCCGGTAGCCAAAAAAACAAAGCTGGTATACGATTTCCCTGTAAAAGCAGTAGAAAAATATTTGAACGGTTTAATAGGCATTACGCTTGATCCTGATTTCAGCCAAAACAATTATATCTATTTCTTTTATTCTTCGAATACCGACTCTCAATATCACCAGAATATTTCCCGCTTTGTTATTTCCCAGGACGGCACCCTCGATATAGCCTCCGAAAAAATAATCATAAAAATCCCGATCGACCTTGAAGTTAGTGCGCATACGGGGGGATCATTAGCGTGGGATAAAAACAGAAACTTGTTTATTGGTACCGGAGATAATACTGTGCCTTTTCAATCAGACGGCTATGCACCGATGGATGAAAGACCAGGACGTCAGATTTATGATGCACAACGCTCTGCAGGTAATCCCAATGATCTTCGCGGTAAAATTTTACGTATTCATCCCGAGCCCGATGGCTCTTATACCGTGCCTGAAGGTAATTTGTTTCCTAAAGGCACGCCGGGAACCCGTTCTGAAATTTACGTTATGGGTTGCCGTAATCCATATAGGATTGCTGTTGACCAGGAGACTTCTTTTCTATATTGGGGCGAAATTGGTCCTGATGCAGGCCAGGACAGCCGCCACGGTCCAAGGGGCTATGATGAATTTAACCAGGCACGCCAGCCGGGTAATTTTGGCTGGCCGTTTTTTGTTGGTAACAACAAAGCCTATAATGATTCGGACTTCGCTACAAAAGCAATCGGCCCCTTATTTAATGAAAGCGGCCCGACAAATAACTCGCCCAACAATACCGGTATTAAACTTCTTCCGGCCCCTCAAAAACCTTTGATATATTACCCATACAACCTGGCAGAAGAATTTCCGGCTTTAGGCGTTGGTGGAAGGTGTGCAATGGGCGGCCCCATCTATCATTATGATGCTGCTTCAACTTCATCAACAAAACTGCCGGCTTTTTACGACAAAGCTTTTTTCATTTATGACTGGATGCGAAACTGGGTTTTTGCCGTGCGGTTAGACGAGAATTATAATTACAAGAGAATGGATCCTTTCATGGCAACCAATGGCGATTTTCGCCGTCCGGTTGATGTTGAAATTGGCCCCGACGGCTCAATGTATATGCTTGAATACGGTTCAGTCTACGGGATCAATAATACAGATGCCCGGTTAGTGCGTATCGACTATAACGGAGGAAACAGGGCACCTGTTGCAAAAATAAACACAAGAGATACGATTGGGCTAGCCCCGTTAAAAGTAACGTTTGCAAGTCGTAACAGCTTCGATCCCGATGAAGATGACAGGCTTACCTATGAATGGAGCGTTGACGGCAAGCCAATTTCTACACTGCCCAATCCTTCCTACACCTTTGGCAACAACGGCGTTTATAACGCAGTTTTAAAAGTAACCGACCAGAACGGCAGCAGCAGTAGCGATACGATGGAAATTAAAGTGGGCAACACCTTACCGCAGGTTGCTATCCGTGCTACAGACAACAGTACATTTTTCTTTAGTAAAACCACCGCGTTGAACTATAAGGTAGATGTATCCGATAAAGAAGATGGTGCAATCGATAAAAAGAATGTAAAGGTGTCTTTAAAATACATTCCTAAAGTTGCCGGTGCACAGGCACAGATGGGACACCAGCAAATTAATGAAAACTACAACTATGGTTTGTCGTTAATGGCCAACAGCGATTGTAAAGCCTGCCACCAGATGGATGCAAAATCAGTCGGTCCTTCTTTCATGGCTATTTCCAAAAAGTATATAAATGATAAGAATGCGCCGGGTTACCTCGCCAATAAAATTATCACTGGCGGTTCAGGTGTGTGGGGAGAACCCTCAATGAGTGCACACCCTCAATTATCAAAAGAAGATGCAACAGAGATCGTGAAATATGTTCTTTCAGTTTCTAATAAGCGGGAAGAAAAAGCGCTTCCGCAGGAAGGTTCTGTAATATTAGGCGAACACGTTGGCGGAGGTGAAGAAGGCAGGTATATCCTCACCGCTTCATATACCGATAAAGGCGGTGCTATTACTCCGCTTACCAACAGGGACGTATTGGTTTTACGTCCGGCTAAAGTGCAGGTGGAAGACGCGGATAACGTTTATAACCTGCGCAAGACAGACCAGGGGTTGGCCGGTCTTAACAACAGGTCGTATTTTATGTTTAAAAACATCGACCTGCACGACATCGACAACGTTACATATAGAATAGCGTCGTTGGACAAGGGTGCGACAATTAGGGTACATATTGATTCGCTACAAGGAAAAGTTGTCAGCACTTTAAATTATAAGCCAACGGGTGCTAGAAATAAGTTTGTTGAATTAAGCGCACCGGTATCGGATGTGACTGGAAAGCATGACCTGTATTTTCTCTTTGTAAAGCTCGATACACCTAACAAAAATATCGGTTCGGTAGATTGGGTCAGGTTTGAGGGTGGAGGGAAAGAGGTTGTTGCAGAGCCGGAAAATGAGAAAAAACCGAAAACCGGAGAAAAGCCGATTACAACGCCTCCAACAGGGCCAAAAGCTCCGGTGAGAAAATTGCCGGGTGACAACCTAAAGAAACCATCTGCCCCGGTCAAAAAGCCAACAGTGTCGGCAAGCCAGGGAATGGCCCTAATGGCTAAAAGTGACTGTAAAGCCTGCCACGCAGTAAAGCAGAGACTGGTTGGACCTGCATTTGCGGATATTGCGAAACGTTATAAAAGTAGTCCGGCGGTATTAGAAAGATTGGCTGGAAAGATAATTTCGGGTGGAGCAGGTGCATGGGGCCAAATACCAATGACACCGCATCCACAAATTCCTAAACAAGACGCCATGGAAATAGCGAGATATATACTGACATTAAAAAAATAGTCGATTAAACAGCTGACAGGAAGACTGCAACAAGGTCCACACACTTTGTTGCAGTTTTTTTTTACAATTTTCATTTGCTGAAAAAGAGTAAACTTTTATTCAAAAGCTTATTCGTGGCTTCTACAGGGGCTCAATGAAGTAAGAAAGTAAAAGTGTGCGACGCAACTACTGCCGAAAGCAGGTATTTGGGTTTGGCCCATAATAATTCTCCCGGTTTTTTCCCTATTCCTTAAAATATATACAGCCTGCTCATCACCCTGCCTTTTAATCGCTTTATTTCCACGTAAACCCGGTCTTTTGATTCAGGTAAAATTCGTCGGTAGTTGCCTTATTTTTTTTTTCCTGGCAGGACAAACCCTTTGACTTTTATTAACAGTTTAGTATTATCTTCAATTTGTAACCGGATTTCTTACCCAAACGACTTGCCATTATGAGATTAAAATTTAAGCTGGCCAGTGCGCCGGCCTTTAGCAAACTGCTATCTTCTCTCTTACTAATTTCATTTTTTTTCTACAGCAGCTTATTGTCAAACTATTTCAGGAGTTGTAACCAATGAAAACAACGAACCGGTACCTTCAGTGACGATACAGGTCAAAAACAGTAAAACTATCTGAACTGCCGGTGATACTGAAAATGTAAACGCCGCAATAGCGAGGCAAGGGCCTGATAAACTTAGTACAAGGGTATGGTGGGATAAATAAACTAATAGAAGATCAATAATGGAAGGCACTTCCCTGCACGCTTTTCAGTGTTTTTGCCCCCAGCGGGTAAAAATGATGAAGAGTGCGACGCAAGTAAAGCCGAATAGTAATAGTTGAGTCGGGTACACCCAAAAAAGATATTTTAATTCAAATTGCACAAGTGACAGAAGTCCGGGTATTACCGGAACCTTCCTTACTACTTGTTGTTACGAACCTTGAACCTTTATGAATTCTTCAAATAAATCGATCTATAATTTTTTTTACTTGCCAGCAGCCCTGTTTTTCGTTGTATATATTTTTATTACAATCCGGCAAATCCATACGTGGGGTGGCTGGGTGCTGATGCTGTTTTTTACCTGCCTGGCAATCGGTTTCCGGGGAAATAAATTTTTAAGAGGTTTATCGTTTACCGTAATTATCCTGGCCGTGGTAAGCCTCGCCATGTATTATCCCCAACATTTTATCAGCGTTGGCAGCTTTAAGTTTTCGGCGCTTATTATTCCCTTGCTTCAAATAATTATGTTTGGAATGGGAACCGAATTAAGCCTTGCAGATTTTGCGCAGGTACTCCGCATGCCAAAAGGAATTATTGTAGGAATTGTTTGCCATTATACTATTATGCCTTTAATCGGATTTGCGGTTGCGAACCTGTTTGATTTTCCAGGCGAAATTGCGGCAGGAATTATCCTGGTGGGCTGTTGCCCGAGCGGACTGGCCTCCAACGTAATGTCGTACCTGGCAAGGGCTAATCTTGCCCTTTCAGTCTCAGTAACTACCATATCTACTTTGCTGGCTCCTTTTTTAACGCCTTTATTAATGAACCTGTTGGGCGGCAGTTTCGTAGAAATACATTTCTGGGCAATGGTTTGGGACATCACTAAGATCGTGATCATACCCATTGTAGGTGGCTTACTTTTTCACTACCTGGTCCATGGAAAATTCAGTTGGCTCGATAAAGCTATGCCTATTCTTTCCATGGTTGGCATCGCCCTAATTCTTACGGTTATGGTTGCCGCGGGCAGAGATAACCTGTTAAAAGTGGGCGGCTTATTGATCATTGCTACATTCATTCATAATGCCGCCGGTTTTTTTCTGGGGTATTGGTCGGGTCGATTGTTGAAATTTCCTGAAAGAGACTGCAGAACGATAGCACTGGAAGTAGGTATGCAGAATGCCGGTCTTGCTTCGGGGCTTGCTTTAACGATGGGTAAGATGGCAACGGTTGGATTAGCACCTGCTATTTTCGGACCTATGATGAATATTACAGGTTCTTCAATTTCCAGTTGGTGGCACAACCGCCTGCCGCCGGAAGTTGAAAATGAAGCCACCAAAGATGAAAAGGATGTTTCTGGTTCAAGTGTTGTGCAGCTTTAGATTATTTTTTCTTTTATGAGCCTGGCAATTGGATTTCTTCCGGGCATTCTTGGGTCGTCTGTTATCGCGTTATTAAGCCCCCTTGAGGGCGTCGGGGTTTTTTAAAATTTTTACTCACACAATACGATCTTCTATGTTAAGGTTAAAATTCCTATTACTTATTTTCCTGCTCTCCGCATTTTATCAGCAAGCGAAAACTCAACAGATTTCTAAAGAAGATCTCCTTTTTTTAACGCCTGAGTGGAAGGGGGAACGGTTTCCTGATGGTCGCCCGAAGGTTCCCGATAACCTCATGAAACGCATGAAACTGGTAAGCGTGGAAGAGGCCTGGGCAGTTATGAAAAATGCAGGTTATGGTTACCAGATCGCTGAAGGCTGGCAACAAATCAATCCAGACAGTGTTTTGGTTGGACGAGCCGTAACGGCAACGTTTATGCCCGCCCGTCCCGACGTATGGGGAGCAATTGATGCCAGGGGGAAAAAAGCCGGAAAAAAAGGTCAAAATAGCTGGCCGGTCGAGTTGTTAGTTAAAGGCGACGTGTATGTAGCGGACCAGTTTGGAGCACATAAAAATGGTCCGACAATTGGAGACAACGTTGGGAATGCCATTTTTGCAAAAACCGGCAATGGTATTGTTTATGACGGTGCTTTAAGAGATGTTGAAGGTTTAAAAGAAATAGGTGGTTTTACATCGTATTACACCAGTTACGATCCTTCGTATCACAATCCGCCCGGCGACCTCAATACCATGATCATTGGTATTAATCAGCCAACACGAATCCGGCAGGTAACCGTAATGCCGGGCGATGTAGTTTTAGGAAAGAGCGGCATTGTCATCTTTATCCCTCCGCATTTAGCCGAAAAAGTAGTAAAGACATCAGAAGTTGTACGCTTAAGGGATATGTTTGGACACCTGCGCTTAAGGGAGGGTAAATATACCGCTGGCCAGATAGATGCGCGCTGGAGTGATGAAATAGAGAAAGACTTCTCTAAATGGCTGAACGATCATATCAGTGAGCTTCCGGTTCCCAAAGAACAGATCCAGGAATATTTAAAAGACCGCACCTGGTAATGATGGTGAATAGTGAGTTGTGAGTATGGATGCCTCATTCACCATTGACTATTGAGCATGAACCACTGCCTATTCACCACTCGGCGCTCGCCGCTCACTGCAGCCAACTCACCACTCACTCATCTAATTACATTAAAAGATCAACTAATGTCAAACTCAACTTCAAGAAGATCATTTTTATCTAAGGCAGCGCTGGCTGCTGCAATGGCCCCACTTGCCCCACTGGCAACCTTTGGCAAACCAATGGAGGAAGCAATTGAAAAAACACCAATGGCCTCTCCACCTTCAGATTTAAAAATCGAAAGCGTTACCCCGGCGTTTATCAAAGGTGTCAACAGCCTGTATATTAAAATAACAACTAACCAGGGTATTGTAGGTTATGGCGAAGGAGTGGATGCTGTACCGGGAACTTATTACCTGGTTAAGAGGTTTGGTAATCGCCTCACGGGCAGAAATCCATTAGATATCCATCGCATATTCGACGAAATACGTAAAGGCGGTATTTTTGAGGGAGCACAGGCCGGTATGTATGTAGCCGTATTATCTGCTATAGAAATTGCGCTTTGGGATATTGCCGGAAAAGCATTAGGTGTACCGGTGTATCGGTTATTAGGTGGAAAGTTTAGGGATAGGATTAGGGTATACTATGATACAGTTTTTTATGCGATCAGGAACCCGCCGGTTAAGGAGTACCAGGATGCAGGAAAAAAAGGGGTAAGCATGGGTTTCAATGCTATTAAATACGATATCGACGAGGCAGCGGATCCAAACAAATATGACCGCTATAACTGGACGATGAGTCCGGGTGAGTTAATAAGGATGGAGGAACAGGTTGCTGCGGCAAGGGAAGCGGTAGGGCCTAAAATTGATATCTGTATAGACATGCATGGAAGATATGATTATGTAACGGCACAAGCTGTCGCCCAGCGTTTAGAGAAATACAATTTGATGTGGCTTGAAGAGCCTATGCCTACAGAAAATATAGACATTTATAAATCGCTCACCGAGTCTACCAGCATACCCATCTGTTATGGTGAAAACAATTACATGGCTCATGGTTTCAGAAGAGCACTCGAAATCGGGGCTATAGATATTGTCATGCCCGATCTGCAAAAAACCGGAGGATTGGGAGAAGGACAACGTATTGCCAACCTTGCTAACTTATATTACAAGCCGTTTTCGCCCCACATGGTGGCGTCATTTCTTGGCTGCATGGCTTCCTGTCACGTCTGCGCCTCAGTGCCTAATTTTATGATACTGGAATGGCAGGCCTATTTTCATACAAACCAAATGTGGAAAGACATTGTAAAATATGATGGCGATTGGGTAAAAGACGGCTTTATTACTGTTTCTGAAAAACCTGGAATTGGCGTTGATTTAAATGAAGAAGGCATGAAGAAATATGCATTACCGGATGTGCCTTTCTTCGTGTAGCCCGGTGGCGGAAATGCTCAATCAATAACAAAGTTTGTATGGTTAGAGTAGCAGGTTACCTGTTGGCACCAACCAGCTAATTAAAGGTTTATTGATAGCTTCCGATTCTTTTGGTTACCAGCTGCATAAACAAATGCAGCTTTGCTTGCGACGCTCCATTTAACAATAATATCATTGTTGGGCATTCTCGGTATGTCTTTTAAAAAAATAAAGTGGGATTTGCGCAAAGCAGCAAATCCCACTTTATTTATACCTGACGTAGCAGAACTTTTCTATTTAAACAACTTACTAAATTTTCGGGTCTTACGGACTGAAGATGGAAAACGCATTATCAGACGCAGGACATAGCAGCCGGCACATCTATTATTTTTTAGAACAACAAAGCATTACTGTTCTACATACCCTCTCGTTGATTTTTGTTCTCCTAAACTTGATTTCGAGGACTAATGATTTCCGTTTATTCTCTCACTAATAGCTTCACCCGTAATTGAAAGTTTTTTGAAAGTTTATGCGTGCACGTTAGTTTAAAGTGTATATGAAGTTGTGGCAATTGAAAAACGTCAGTTGCAATTGACCGCGAAAGCAAAATAGTGATTTAAAGTCGAATGCCTACCGTTCAGCCACAATTTTATAAACGCACTGTTATCGGCAGTTTATGTCTCGTCATAGCTTGCTGTGTCTGTTCAGTCACGCTGTGTCACTTTCTTTGTCTTGAAACAAAGAAAGTGACCAAAGAAAATTCAAGGCATCAGAAAAATGGCTAAAATTTGCTCCGTTCTGCTACAACGAACATGCTACCTATCTGCACTTGTCCACCTTCAGCCGTCGCAAGTCCAGGCATTCATGCAAATCTCCAAGCGTTCGTTGCTTAACGCTCCTTGCAACGAAAAAAAAGTGACAATTCTAGTTTTCTTTATTGTTTTTTCAATTGCTCAACCATCCAGTTGTTTGTTTTTTCATTCTGTTCGGGGAAAGTCCAGTGCCCCGTTTCCAACGCTAAGAACAGGGTTTTGGGAGCGCTGATAACATTATAAGCAGCATACATCGAAGTAGGCGGACAGGTTTCATCGTTAAAGCCCCACGAATATATTCCGGGAACTTTTAACAACCTCGCAAAATTTACGACATCGTAATATTGCACGGTTTTTAACTTCTGCGGGGTGTTGTTATGCAAAACATTGTTTTTTGAAAATAAATGAGGCCATCCACCTGCACGACCTTTGAGGTACCCGGTAACATCGCTGAGTGCCGGATAATGAGCTGCTAAAAATTTAACCCGGCTGTCTAAAGCTGCAGTAACAATTGACAACGCACCTCCCTGGCTTCCGCCTGCTACTCCCAGGTTCTGTCCATCGAATTGGGGGAGGCTGGTTAAAAAATCGTTTGCGCGGATACAGCCCATATACACACGCTTATAAAAATACCTGTCGCGGTCGTCGAGGTTATAGCTGGGGTAATCGCTTAAAATACCTGAACCCATGCTTGTATAAACACTTGGATCCATGTTTACCGGTATTCCATGTATGCCTATTTCAAAAGTGATAATACCTTTTTCGGCAGCGGCGACATCACCGGCATACGGTCTCACGCCTGCACCTGGTACCCTCAGTAATGCCGGGTATTTCCCTTCTTTTTTCGGCACACACAAAATACCAAAGAGCCTTGTGCCAACTCGGTAGTTTTGCAGGTTTACGTGATACACGTTTACATTTTCAGTGCAACGTTCCGGTAGCAATGTCATTCGTGCGTCCATCGGAATTTTTACAAGATCCGCCTTTGCCTTGTCCCAGAACTCGATAAAATCTGCAGGATTTTCTTCAGTAGGTTTTATGGTCCCGGGGTCAAAAGCTGCAGTAGCCAGGCTTCTGTATTGTTTGTTTTCTACTTCAGCAATAACTGTACAGCGAAGAAAACCAGGCGTTTTTAGTGTGCCGCCGTTAATAGTAATGTTCCCGTTAGCCACAATTAACGAATCACTTTTAACAGCGTCCATTTTCTCGGGCCCGATCTCATATTTAATTTTCACATTCGAAATTGGGTTGCCCGCTCTTAAAACAGTTATTGAAAACTTCACTTCCTCCCCGGTTTTATAGGTCCAGTTAGTGTGATCAGGAGCAACTACAACTCTTACCAATTGTTGGGTTGGCTGTGCCTGGGTAGAAAAAATAGTACAGGAAATAAGTAATAACAGGTTAGCCACAAGTGCCAGGTTTCTTTTCATATTGTTTGTTTAATTAATTGCTGAATAGAATGAATATGTATAAGAGTTCGACTCTTCGACAGGCTCAGGGTAAACTGCCACGCCGCCATGAAAAACTGCCTGTGAACCGAGCGTGGCAACAAAAGTAAAATAGTAGAAACGATTCAGGCCAACAAAAAAATCGCTTGCACAACAAAACAACGCATTCGTTTTTTTTTGAGGTTGGTATGAATTTTTGTTTTAATAGGTATTCGAACATCTAAATTAAAAGATATGCCAGAAATAGAAACGAAAGGCGTTCCGCTACCCGAAAAGGTAGAAGGAGATCAGAAAGACATTGTAGCCAAAGAAGAAACGGGCAGTATAGAAGAAGCCCAACAATTATTTGGGGTTGCTAAAAAACGACTTTTAAACGTGAATGAGTGGGACAAGATATGCGGCACAGCAAGCGCAGTGTTCAGGCTGACAGACGAAAGCGGACGAGAAGTACAAGGCGAACCGAAGGTCGGGTTTCATTTTAAAATAGATGTCCCGGGCCCGGGATCGAAAGCAGGTGAGGGATTTGATTGGGTTAAAGTAGAGGCTATTGAAGAAAAGCAAGACGCTGCTGAAGACAGGGAATTTATCCTGGTCAGAGTTCGTCCCACTGATAATCCTACCACAACCAACGACGATGTTGCCCATTTCTTTTCTGACAAAGCAACCAGTAATTTTTTAGTATTGAGGGAGAAAATGGTAGTGACAGCGGCTGTACTGGGAAGAAATGAAGTGCCAAACACGGCAGCCACCGAGAGTTTTATTGACAAGATCAGGAATGCTATTGTAGGAACAGGAGCTGTCGCGGGAATGTCGAACCCACAATGGAAAAGCCTGGTAAGCGGGGTATTGGGAAAAGGTTGAGGGACTAGGATGTTGTTTACATGGCATGGATTTTTACCCTTTTAATTCAATAAAAAAAACAGGAGGTAACTATGATAAATAATGAAAACGAATTTACACCCGGCGAAAGCAATGCAGAAAGAGACCAGGATGCAGGCAACATGAATAATGGTACCATTGGTGGCAGTATGGGCATCTCAGGTAGTAGTAACGACTCTGATGAAGCAAACTATGGAAGGGTACATCACGACGGTGGCCCGAATACAGTGAAAGGCGATACGGGCGGCGGAGCGGATAATGGATCTAAAGCAGGAAGCAGGTTAGGTTTGGATGGCGGTGCTGACAACGCAGGAGGCCAGCAGGAAGGAAGTGCAGCAGAAAACATTTAATTAAAAGCGTTAATCTTAAATGCAGCCAGTTTATCTATCATAATACTGGCTGCATTTTACTTTTAAACAAGTACAACTTCAATAAGAAATCATGATATATAACGAGGAGCAAATAAATGCTGTAAAAGATCTTTTAGTGAATAATGAAGAGACGATAGCAGTTGCTGAAAGTGTTACCGCTGGGCATTTGCAAGCTGCTTTTTCGGCCGGAGTGGAAGCGTCTAAATATTTCCAGGGAGGTATTACTGCATACAATATTGGCCAGAAAGCAAGGCATTTACATATTGACCCCATTTTAGGAAGCAAAGTGAATTGTGTAGCAGCAAAAATTGCCCATACAATGGCAGTAGAAGTAAGCAAAATGTTTGCGAGTGATTACGGGATCGGAATAACAGGGTATGCGTCTATTGTGCCTGAATGCGAGGAAGAAGGGCTTTTTGCATTTTTTTCGCTTGCGTATAAAAACGAAATTGTTTTAACCAAAAAACTCACCTCGCCCGAAAAGCACCCATACGAGGTGCAGGTGGATTATTCAAAGCAGGTGATTCAAAACGTCCGGGAGTATTTGGCTGAGAAAAAGGGCTAACAGGTGTAACTAAACATTTCGTTGCCGAAGTAAATTTTGTACATAAAAAAAGAGGCAACAACGCGCCTCTTTTTTTATGGATTTAAATAACATCGTCTTCGTCATCGTCGTCATCTTCATCGAGATCCAGGTCATCGTCTAAATCTGCGTCGTCAATTACAGGATCTTCGTCTACATCATCTACATCTACTTCATCTATATCGTCAACATCAAGGTCGTCGTCATCAATATCATCATCGTCAACAATATCATCGTCATCATCTACAGAGAGTGCAGAAGTGACTGAAAAGTAGTCTAAACTATAGTCCTCATTTGTTAATCCGTCGGTCGATTGCTTGACAGGTGTTATCATCTTGAAAAATTTAAAGGGTGAATTATTGTAAAGATAGTTATGACAATTAGAGATAAAATCATGCCATTCATATTCTTACAACTCCAGTAAGAAAACAAATGGAAGAGCAATAATAATATTTTTTTTCAAAAGAAACATCCGGAGAAAAATTTATAAAAGATTGTAAATGAAATAAAAAGAAGGGCAGTGTAGATTATTTTCCTCGAATGATTTTTTAAGCCTTTTTATATAATCCTGTTTCTTTCTTTTATAAAAGGCACGAACTTTTATGCATATGATAATGAATGCTTTAGTAATAATATTGGCCGTCAAAGGACGTTCAAAATAAAATCAGCTTCAGTGAAAGCGGGTGACAGCGATAAAATGTTTAACTGGTAAAACTATAATTTATGAGATCAATCTGGACAGGTGCTATTGGCTTCGGGCTGGTAAATATACCCGTGAAAATGTACAGTGCCACTGAACGAAGCGAACTTAACCTGGATATGCTTGACAAAAACGACCTTTCGAGAATCAAATACCAGCGGATAAACGAAAAATCTCAGAAACCGGTAGAGTGGGACGCGATTGTGAAGGGTTACAAAATTGAAGATAAATACGTACTTCTCGACGAAAAAGATTTCGAAGCAGCTAATGCAAAAAAAACGAAGACGATTGAAATTTCGGACTTTGTAAAAGAAGAAGAGATTGATAGCGTATATTTCGAAACGCCCTATTACCTCGAACCCGATAAAAGCGGAACGAGAGCATATGCCCTGTTAAGAGCAGCGTTGTTGAAAACAAAAAAAGTAGGTATTGCTACTTTTGTTATGCGCAATAAAGAAGGATTAGCGATTTTGCGTCCGCGTGATAAGGTGATTATTTTAAACAGGATCCGTTTTGCCGAAGAAGTCCGCGACCCCTCAGAATTGAACCTGCCTGAAGAACCGGTTATAAAGAAAGCTGAATTAGATATGGCGATATCGCTAATTGATCAGTTGACTTCGAAGTTCGATATTTCTGCCTTTAAAGATACTTACACCGAAGAATTAATGAAGGTGATACAGGCTAAGGCTAAAGGTGCAAAACCTGCGCCGGCTAAAATGAAGGTAGTGCACAGTGCTACTGAAGACCTGATGTCGCAATTGAAAGCAAGCCTTGGTACGACAAAAAAGAAGAAAGCGTCATAAAAGTTCAATTGTTTGCAGGATACCGGCACCTGTTTTAATGGCGTCATCGTTGCTACGCTCAGTTCAGCTTTTAAGCTATGAATTAAACTGAACGTACGAGTTTACCCTGGGCAAAGCCGAAGGGTAGCAATTTTTGTGCTGCAACGATGTGTATAGGCGGTTCCGCAGCATCGGAAACGTTGTTGGTAAATTTTACAGCATCTGCACGCTTTGATGCAGGTTTAACAGATTCAGCAGATTATTACAACTATGAGTTTAACTGCCTATAATAAGAAGCGCGATTTTAAGCAGACTTCCGAGCCCTCGGGAAAGGAGAACAAACAAAAGGAACCAACGAAACTTTCGTTTGTTGTTCAACGCCATAAAGCGTCACGGTTACATTACGATTTCAGGCTCGAAATGGAGGGCGTATTAAAAAGCTGGGCGGTTCCCAAAGGACCGAGCCTTAACCCACACGATAAACGATTGGCGATGATGGTGGAAGACCATCCATACGATTACAAAGACTTTGCAGGAATAATTCCCGAAGGTAATTACGGCGGAGGTATTGTTGAGATTTGGGACAGTGGAACTTATACCGCGCTGGAAGACCAGGGAAACGCAAAAGACAATGAAAAACTTTTGCTTGCGGGCCTTGAATCCGGAAACCTGAAATTTGTTTTAGAGGGTAAAAAATTGAAAGGCGAATTTGCGCTGGTACGATTAAAAGATCCCGACGCAAAAAGCTGGTTACTGATAAAGCACCGCGACAGTTATGCAACAGATGAAGCATACAACAGCGAAGATGATACTCCTCGAGATTCCCCTATAAATACCTGGCTGGCCGAAAACAAGCCCGGCAAAAAACCGGTAAAAAAAAAGTCGTGATGCCAGCAGAACCTTCCTCTCGAAAGCTGGACGACTATATTCCTGCAATGCTTGCAAAAGATACCGATACGGCATTTTCAAAGGAAGACTGGCTGTACGAAATAAAATGGGATGGCTACCGGGCAATTGCAGAAGTTAATAAGGGCGATGTAAAGCTGTATTCACGCAACGGAAATTCATTTCTTGCTACCTATCCCGATGTAGTAGCTGAACTTTCAAAAATGAAAGTTCAGGCAGTTTTAGACGGCGAAATAGTTGTTTTAAATGAAGAAGGTAACCCTGATTTTCAAAAGCTGCAGCATTACGATTCCTACCGCAATTTCCCTATACAATATTATGTTTTTGACCTGCTCGAATTAAATGGGAAAAAGCTGTATAACGTACCCTTAATCGAAAGGAAAAAGCAACTGGCAGAAATCCTGAAAAAGAACGAGGTAATAAAGTACAGTGATCATATCGAGGAAAGAGGTGAAGATTTTTTCGAGGCAATCAAACAAAAGAACCTTGAAGGAATAATGGCGAAAAGAAAAGACAGCGAATATTACCCGGGAAAGAGATCGGCGGACTGGCTTAAAATAAAGCATCACCAGTCTGATGAGGCAATCATTGCAGGTTTTACAGCTCCCCGTGGTGGAAGAAAATATTTTGGTGCGTTGGTTTTAGGAACAATGATCAACGGAAAACTAACGTATGCAGGACATACAGGTTCTGGTTTCGATGGGAAATTGCTCAAAGAGATGTATGCAAAACTTCAACCGCTTATAAGAGATAAATCACCTTTTGATGAACGGGTTAAAACTAACATGCCCGTCACCTGGGTTGAACCGAAGTACGTGTGCGAAATAAAGTTTACCGAATGGACGTCGGACGGGAAATTAAGACATCCTATCTTTTTAAGACTTCGGGAAGATAAACCGGCAAAAGAGGTAAATTCTCAATTCATAAAAGCTGCCGAAATGGAAACAGGTAATACAATGGATGAAGAAACGCAACCTATAGCAGAAAAGCCTGCAAAAAAAGCAGGTAAAAAAGTCACTGACAAAGAAATTCCGGCCGAGGCAGAAAAGAAAAAAGCGCCTGCTAAAAGAGCTGCTGCAAAAAATATTGATCCTGTAAAAGAGCCGGCAAAGAAATCCACGGCAAAAAAGACCGCGAAAAAAGCGGGCGAAGCGAAAACTGAAACAGCCTCTAAAGATGTTGTAAATAATGAAAAAGAAAAGGTCTATAAAACAGGTAAGGCAGAGCTGAAAACTACTAACCGAACAAAAATCTTTTTCCCTGATGACGGCATTACAAAAGGCGATGTTTTAGATTATTACGATTTAATGGCTGACCTCATTCTTCCTTACTTAAAAGATAGGCCAGAGTCGCTGTTTCGAACCCCAAACGGCATTAATCAGAAAGGGTTCTTTCATAAAGACGCAGGGGATGAAGCGCCTTCCTGGGTAGAGCATATTCCCTTGTATTCCGACTCGGTAAAAAAAGACATTGATTATATTTTATGTAACAACAAAGTCACCCTGTTATACCTCGTTAATCTCGGTTGTATAGAAATAAATCCCTGGCATTCCCGTGTAAAATCACTCGATAATCCTGATTACATGATCATCGACATTGATCCCAGCGATAACAATACTTTCGACCAGGTGATCGAAGCGGCGCTGGTTGTAAAAGGTATCCTCGACCAGGCAGGTGCCCTCAGCATTTGCAAAACTTCCGGTGCTTCCGGTCTGCACGTGTACGTGCCTTTGGGTAAAAAATATGATTATGACCAGGCAAAGGATTTTGCTAACCTTGTTTGTATGATGGCAACTCAACTTATCCCCGAGTTTACAACGTTAGAAAGAAGTTTAAGCAAAAGAAGCAAGGATAAGATCTACATGGATTACCTGCAAAACCGCAAGGGTCAAACCATTGCATGTGTGTATAGCATGCGGCCTAAAAAAGGCGCAACAGTTTCAACACCTTTAGACTGGAGCGAAGTAAAGAAAGGTCTTTCGCCAAAAGAGTTTACGCTTAAAACAGTTCCTGCGAGAGTGAAGAAAATCGGAGATCTTTTTGCCCCAATTCTTGATCCTAAAAATGCAGTTGATCTAACCAAATGCCTGGAAAATTTGGGTGGTTAACAGTCGCTTACCGCCTGGTGCATTTTGTAAATCCTTTTTCAAAATTGAGGTCTCTTGATTTTTCCTGGCTATTTAGCTTGTTCTATTTGTAATTTAAAAGAACGACATGTTACTTCTTTACTCCATTTTTTTGATACTAACATTTGTATTTCATAGCATCATCGTTGCGTCGCATTTCGTTCATCCGAAAATCTTAGGGCATCTTTTCTCTATAGTAAAAAAACAAACATGGCTTTTTTACATACTGTTTATAGAACTGCCGGTGATATATTTCCTGCCCGGTAACATTCCTTCTATATATTTGGCGGGTAAAAGATCACCAACCTAAAAATATTTGTGAGTCCTGCTTTTTAAAAGTGTTGTTTCTATCTGCGATTATAGGGGCAATACAAGTAAGAAGCAGGCTAAATAGTTCAAATCAAACGCTATGAACAGTTCTCCAATACAAACGGCTCTATGTTCTTTCGGCATGTCGGGAAGGGTTTTTCATGCACCATTTGTAAACCTGCACCCGGGTTTTAATTTGTATGGCGTTTTTGAAAGAAGCAAGAAAACCGTCACCCAATTTTACCCCGCGGTTAAATCGTTTGATACTTTAGAAGAAATGCTGGCAGATGAAACTATCGAACTCGTAATAGTGAACACGCCAAATGCAAGCCATTACGAATATGCAAAGAAAGCATTAGAAGCCGGGAAGCACGTTATCGTAGAAAAACCATTTGTAACAGACAGTCGCGAAGGAGAGGAACTGATAAAATTAGCGTCAAAGCAACAAAAGAAAATAGCGGTTTATCATAACCGGCGGTGGGACAGCGACTACCAGATAATTAAACAGGCAGTGGATGAAAAGTGGCTGGGCGAAATTGTAGAAGCTGAATTTCATTTCGACCGGTTTAAGGAAGAATTAAATCCTAAAGCACATAAAGAAGTTCCGGGACCGGGAACAGGAGCTTTATTCGATCTTGGTTCACATTTGCTCGACCAGGCTTTGTATTTGTTTGGAAAGCCGGAAGCCGTTTTTGGCGATATTTATATCATGCGACCTATTTCGCAGGTAGATGATTATTTCGAGTTGCTGCTGTATTACCAGGGGAAAAGAGTAAGACTGAAAGGAAGCTACCAGGCAAGAGAACCTTTTCCTTCTTTCGTGTTGCACGGAACAAAAGGTTCCTTTTTAAAAACCCGTTCAGATATACAGGAAGGAGAGTTGCAGGCAGGGAAAATTCCAACTGGCGAAAATTGGGGCGTTGATCCTGAAAGCGAAAAAGGATTGCTGCACACCGAAAGAAATGGTGAAATTATAAGGGAACATATAGCATCCCCAAAGGGAAATTATATGGCGTATTTTGAAGGAGTTTACCAGGCAATACGGTTTGGTAAACCAGTGCCTGTAACTGCCGAAGATGGTTTAGAGGTTGTAAAGGTTATAGAGGCGGCATTCAAAAGTAGCCACCAAAGGAGAGTGGTAGAATATTAAGAGTTTATCGCCACAACTTTTCTATAAACCCGGCCCTCGAACTACTTATACTTTTCGTGCTACTTAAAGTTCCTGGTGTTTTCGTGGTTCTCCTCTGCTGCGCCTTTTTTTGGAGTACACCGGTGCGACCCCCCGGACACGCCCGTACCCTTCGACTCCGCCCGGGTACCCTTCGACTACGCTCAGGGTAAAAATTGCTACGCTGCTATGAAAAACTACTTGTGAACCGAGCGTGGCAACGGCTGTTAAAATAAAGATATTGAGCTGGCTACAAAAAAACTGCCTTTAATATTTCGGCCGAAAGCAGGTGAGCTAATTGCAAGCACCCGATGTTTACTGCAGCGGTAATTGATTTCACGTGGTTTAACGAGCCGGTTCTTTTCGTTGAATTCCTCACAATCAATTCAGTATGTAAAACCTTTTTTGCAAACTGCGTTGTTGGTCGTTTGCTTTCAATCAATTGCAGTAAAAGTTCCATCGCAGTTTTACCCATCTGTAATGCAGGCTGCCTGATAATGCTTAAAGAGGGGTTTAAAAGTTCAGTAAGGTCAGAATTGGAAAAGCCGATAAGCCCCATTTCATTTGGCACGTTAATCCCCTTGTGCTGAAGAAACCTGAGTGCTCCTGTTGTCAATTTATCGCTTAAACCCAGCACAGCATCGGGTCTTTCGCCGAGGCTGATTAATTCTTCCATGTTTTTTTCGATTTCATGCCGTTCTATTCCGCCATGATTGTTGTATTTTATAATCGTTTCATCTATCGAAAATCCATTGTCAATAAGCGCCTGTTTATATCCCCCGATTCTTTCTTTTGCAATTGATAAATGGCTGGAATTTGCAAGACAAGCGATCTTTTTGTAGCCGTTTTGAATTAAGTGAGCCGTTGCTTCATAGGCGCCTTTAAAATTATCGACGATAACCAAATGCGTTTTCATTTCTTCCGACACCCGGTCGAAAAATACGATCGGCAAGCCGCGATCGTGCAGTTTTTTAAGGTGCTCCATATTTTCCGTTTCCGACGACACTGAGATAATTAAACCGTCAATAGAGCGCGAAGCAAGATAATTTAAGTCCTTAACCTCCCTTTCGAACGACTCATGGCTTTGTGAAATGATAACGTTATAACCCTTGTTATAAGCGATAGATTCAATGCCATTGATAATTTGAGAGAAGTAGCTGTTGGCTATTTCGCAAACAATAACCCCGATAGAACGGCTTCTCTTTTCTTTAAGGCTTAAAGCTATCGGGTTAGGTGTATAGTGCAACCGGTCGGCACATTCCAGCACTATTTTTTTTGTGTCGGAGCTTATTTCGTAACTATCTCTTAAAGCCCTTGAAACTGTGGATGTACTTAGCCCTAGTTCGCGGGCAATATCTTTTATCGTTACAGCTTCAAATCTCATAAAGTAAAACAGGTGTTTAAGCGGATCGTAATCAAAGTTATATTATTTACAAGTAGTAAAAAGTCGAATAGCTGCAATGTACAACGCGGTTTAAAGCGAGTGGCATCGTTATCGGGAACGATTGCATAAAAATAGTAAGCGGTAAAGATTTTATGTTTAGAAAATATGTATAGAATTGTTATTAATAATTCGAGGATTGCTTGCTTACTCTGCCTTATACCCGGTTGTGCATTACACGCAATTTTAAAGAATAGACAGCCCTTCCTCAAAATATTAGTTAGAAATACAATATAAAATGCAGCGCGACTTAGTTGCAAATGGTCTTACTTACTTAACGATAAATCTTCACCCGAAAAGCTTCCCTCTATGAAACGAAAGTTGTTTCTGGTTTTCTTATTTGCCCTCGGCCTTTATACTGTAGAGGGGCAAACACTCGCTATTAAAGGGCAGGTCCTGGACGACAGTTCAAATGCCGGTCTGTCGGGAGTATCTGTTTCCGTTGCAGAAACCAGGCAAGGAGTAAGCACCGATCAGAACGGTAATTTTTCTATTAATGTACCTGCCCGAAGTTCAGCGAAAGTTACCTTCACTTATGTTGGCTACGCTTCTCAAACGGTTACTGCCAGGAATGGGGAGAACCTCCTGGTTCGTTTACGTAAAGGACAAGGTAACCTCGACGATGTTGTGGTTGTAGGTTATTCTTCAGTTAGAAGAAGAGACCTTACAGGCTCTGTATCGTCGGTAAACGCAAAACAATTAAGAGATGTACCCCTGTCTTCAGCAGCAGAAGCACTTACCGGAAGACTTGCCGGTGTGCAGGTAACATCTGCTGAAGGTGCGCCAGGCGCCGAGGTAGTTATCAGGATCCGCGGCGGCGGTTCGATTACCCAGGATAACTCGCCGATTTATATTGTAGACGGAATCCAGGTTGAAAACGCCTTACAGGTTATTTCTCCGCAAGACATTGCTTCTATCGACGTTTTGAAAGACGCATCTACCACTGCCATCTATGGTGCAAGGGGTGCAAACGGAGTAGTGATCATCACTACAAAATCTGGGAGATCAGGTAAAACAGTGGTCTCTTATAACGGTGCTGTTGGCTTCAGACAAATTTTCAGGAAAATGGACGTATTAAATCCATACGAATTCGTAGTAGCCCAATGGGAGAGAAGCCGTTTAGCAGGAACAACCGAGATAGAAAACTTTAATAAAATTTATGGCAGTACCTGGGACACCTTGAACGTCTACAAAAATATACCGGAGATCAATTGGCAGGACCAGGTGTTTGGAAGAAAAGCACCCTACCTCAATAATAACGTTTCCATTAGTGGTGGCAATGCTAATACGACATTCAATTTAAGTCTTACGGCAAACGATGAAAAAGGGATTCTACTGGAATCCGGGTTTAATCGTAAGCTGGTAAATTTTAAATTAGATCATCGTGCATCAGATAAGTTCAGGGTAGGTTTGACTGTTCGTTACATTGACCAGGTGATAAAAGGAGCAGGTACAACAGAAAGCGGCACAAGAACCACCAACCGTCTTCGTCACAGCATTCAATACCGGCCTTTTGATATACCGACTGCTCCAAGCATAGACGAGTTCGATGAGGATGCTTTTCGTATTTCAGCCGGTCTTACCAACCCGATTCTTCTTAACGGGTCGGAATACAGGAGAGCCTATACCAGGGGAATTAACCTGAGCGGTTATATTAACTATAGCATTGTCAGAAATCTAAACTTCAGGAGCACCTTCGGTTTCGACAACAGCAGCGCAAAGCAGAATGCTTTCTCAGGTGTAATTACCAGTCTTGCACGTAATAATGCTTCTTTACCTGTGGTAGTGATAGGCTCACAGGAAACAAGGACGATCAATAATTCAAATACACTCCAGTACACCCGAACTGAGATTAACGAGGCACATGATATCGACGTGTTAGTGGGACAGGAAATTTATGAACTAAAGGGAAACACGCTTGGTACCGAAGTGAGATATTTTCCTGCCGGTATCTCGCCTGAGAATGCATTTGCAAGACTTTCAGCGGGTAACCCCCCTGCTGGCTCCGGCTTTCAACAACCTAACCCGGTATCGAATGTAGCGCCTCCAGGCAGAATATTTTCCTTGTTTGGTCGTGTTAATTATGCTTTTAAAAAGAAGTTTTTGGCAACTGTAAGTGTTCGTTCCGATAGATCTACCAAGTTTAGCTATGAGAATGGAGCCCTGGTATTTCCTTCAGGAACAATAGCATATAGGTTCGGACAAGAGAAATTCATGGAGGGAGTAGGCTTTATCAACGACGCTAAGATCCGTGTGGGCTACGGAGCAGCGGGTAACAACAGGATTGGAGATTTGTTATACCTGCAGCTATATAATATTAGCGGTCAATATGCTTTGAACCATGCAATATTAACAGCCAATTCGCCCCAATCTTTAGCAAACCCAAGTCTTAAATGGGAAAAAAACATTTCTCAAAACGTCGGCCTCGACCTTTCATTTTTCCGCAGCCGGCTGCAGTTAACAGTAGACGCGTATAAAAATAAAGGAAACAACCTGTTATTGGCAGTGAACATTCCGCCAACCTTAGGCTATACCCAACAGATTCAAAACGTTGGATCTACTTCAAATACCGGCCTGGAGTTCCAGATAAACGCTACACCAATTCAGAAAAAGAACTTTAACTGGTCCTCGAACTTCAACCTGTCGTTCAATAAAAACAGGGTTGAAAACCTCGGACCTATCCGACAGACCACACGCAGCGCTGGTTGGCAGGGCTCCGACGGTGCAGATGATTATTTGGTGAAAGTAGGCGAGCCAGTAGGGTTAATGTATGGCTTTGTAACCGATGGAATGTATAAGATCGAAGACTTCGATTATAATACCACAACAGGCGCCTACCGGCTTAAAACCGGCATTCCCGACGCGTCAATTATCTCCGGAACTATTCGTCCTGGTGCGCTGAAAATCAGGGACATTAATGGCGACGGAAGAATTACCTCCGACAGCGACAGAACGGTTATCGGCAGGGCAAACCCTAAGTTTATGGGTGGTTGGAACAACCAATTCACCTATAAGAATTTCGACCTCAGCGTGTTTGTTAACTGGGTAGTCGGCAACGACATCTACAACGCCAATAAAATTGAGTGGACCGATGCAAGCTTTCCTAACCTGAATGTTTTAGGTATTATGAGGGACCGCTGGACAAATATTAACAGCCAGGGGCAGGTAGTAACAGATCCAAAAGAGCTGGCTACAATAAATGCGAATGCAAAGATCTGGTCGCCCGTAAATAGTAACCGTTTCTTTCTTCATTCCTGGGCAGTCGAAGACGGGTCTTTTCTTCGCCTGAATAACGTAACCTTAGGATATACAATTCCTCAAAAAGCTTTACAACGCCTCAAAATCTCTAACCTGCGTATTTATGGCACCGTAAATAACCTGGCTACCTTTACCAACTATACAGGTTATGATCCTGAGGTGAATACCCGCCGCTCAGACCCATTAACGCCGGGTGTGGATTTCGCCGGTTATCCAAGAACTAAAACATGGGTATTCGGAATCAATCTTAGTCTCTAACTTTTAATTGCTAATAATGAAAATAGTTTCTTTTAAAAAGATACATTTAATCATCGCGTTCGTGGTAGTTATCACAACGTTTGGGTGCAAAAAATATCTTTCAGTAGAACCGGTATCGCAAATAAGCGTGGGCGAGGCTTTTTCTAATGTAAACAATGCCTACAATACGGTTTTAGGAGTATATGATGAATTACAAGGTGATAACGGCTACGGTATCCGTATAAACCTGTATTACCCATTCGATTCGGATGAAGGTATGACCAGTGGTGGTCTTGATAATGGTCGGCGCGGCATTGGCCGTTACCAGTTGCTTTTATCAAATTCTGAACTTAGGAACCCGTTTATTCAGTTATACCGCGGCGTAGAGAAGGCCAATCTTTGCATCGCCCAAATTCCTTTAATGGACCAATATAACAATGGTACTGATGCCGAAAAAAAGGAATTACGTCGTTTGCATGGTGAAGCGTTAACCCTGAGAGCTCAATTCTTGTACGAACTTATCAGGAACTGGGGCGATGTACCTGCTCCTTTTTCACCTTCCTATACCCGTTCAGACCTGTTTGTTCCAGGCTCTAACCGCGATTCTACCTACGATCATTTAATTAATGACCTCGCGGTTGCCAAAGATTTGGTGCCCTGGAGAACCGAAGTTCAAAGAAATGAGCGCATTACCAAAGGAGCGGTAAAAGCACTTCGTGCCAGGCTTGCCTTATTCAGAGGTGGCTATTCTTTGAGAACTGAAAGCAAAACTATGGAGCGCAGGGCCGATTTCCTTAAGTATTATACCATTGCCCGTGACGAATGTGCCGAAATTATGGCAAGAAGAGAGCAACACACCCTTAACCCCAATTTTGAAAACATTTGGCGAAACGTTGCTTCATTTACTTACGATCCTTTTGGCGAAATTCTCTTTGAAGTAGGTGCCGGTGGTGGTAATGGCAACTCCGACAGTCGTATGGGCCAGTACAGCGGTACCAGTGTTAATTCAGCTTCGAGATATGGTGGTGGTGGTGGTGGTGTTATGATGTTGCCCATTCTTTTTTATGCTTACGATTCCATTGATACCCGCCGGGACGTAACGGCACCTGTATACCAGATCAATGCAAATAATACTAAAAGTCTCAGGACTTTAACACAGATAACAGATGGTAAATACAGGAGAGATTGGCGCGTTCCTGCTTTACCTGGTCCTGCACTAAATTTAAGTTTCAACTGGTCGCTCATCCGCATGGCAGATGTGTTATTAATGTATGCTGAAGCGGTAAACGAAATTAATAACGGACCAACTACCGAAGCGATTGCGGCTTTTGAGGAAGTGCGCAAAAGAGGATTTAAAGGAAATGAAAGCAGAATTAGTGCTACACCTACTGATAAAACAGGCTTTTTCAATGCAATCGTAAACGAACGTTACCTGGAGTTTGGTGGCGAAGGTATTCGCAAATACGACCTAATCAGGTGGAATTTGCTGGCACAAAAAGTTGCTCCGCAAACAGGTGAAATAAGAACTAAACTTACACAGCTTCGTGATGGGGTGGGCCCTTACGCCAATGTTCCTTTGTACATGTACTGGAAGAATAACGGGGAGGAGATCGAGCGCCTAAATTCATTTTACAAGCCCGGTCCTACTGCTACAACGATAACAGGATATACAAGAACAAACTGGCGGCAAGATCTTGTAAGAACCGATAATACGTTGAATGTTGGAAATACAAATGCTCATTACATCGATGCAATTGCTTATTTCTTTACACCCAATAAAAGCGAGTTGTTCCCTTACGACCAGCAAACTTTAGACGCCTACAGGGGAGTGTTGAAACAAAACCCGAACTATTAATATGAAAGGCTATACAAACAAAAAGGGGCTGCTAAAGCGGCCTTTTGTTTAATCGTAAGTTTACAAGTTTTGGAATTATTGGTTCACCAACAGTAAAACCACATTTCCATCGTGGAGTTTACCCAGAAGAATCGAAGGGGCACTCACTTTTACTTACAGGTATTCTATTGAACTTTTTGTTTCTTTTTCCATTAAACTGTAGAATTTCCATAACGTTCTTTCCCCGATTTTTTATCAACTTCGAAATATGCGTCACTATCTTGTTAACATATCATCTATCGGTTTTTTGTTTCTGCTGTCATGCATAGCCGCAGACCGAAAAAAAATTAAGGTCTGGCTTATAGGAGATTCAACCTGTGCAAAAAAAGAGACCAGGGCTTATCCTGAAACGGGTTGGGGCACGCCCTTTACTTATTTCTTCGATACAACTGTTGAAGTAGATAACCGGGCTGTTAACGGACGTAGTACTAAATCGTTTTTTGCCGAAAATCGCTGGCAACCCGTTCTCGACAATATGAATGAGGGCGATTATGTCTTTATCCAGTTTGGGCATAACGACGAGGTGCAAACCAAGGCCGCATCAACAAAGCCGGATGAATTCAAAGCAAACCTGGTAAGGTATGTTACAGAAACGCGAAGTAAAAAAGCTTTGCCTGTATTGATCACTCCGGTTGCAAGAAGAAATTTCGACTCGGCAACCGGCAAAGTGGCAGGCACACATGATGTTTATTCTGAAATTGTTCGTTCCGTAGCCCGCGAAACAAATGTTCCACTGATTGATCTCGACGTAAAAAGCCAGGCTTTACTACAGCAGTTCGGTCCGGAAGATTCGAAGTTGTTGTTTAATCATTTAGTTCCGGGGGAACACCCGAACTATCCAAATGGCATTATTGATAATACCCACTTCAACGAATTGGGCGCACGAAAGATGGCTGAAATTGTATTGGCAGATATCCGCAACCTTCGCCTTGATTTAGCAGGAAGAATTGTAAAACCACCAGCCAAAAAATGATAACTGTCTAAAATTGCAGCAGGGTTTTCAACAATGCTGTAGCTCCCCAATGTGATGCCGACAAAGTGATTGCGACGCAAGGATGATGCTGGACAAACTTCAGCTGGTACCAAAAAGACCAATGGTACAATAAGACGGAGGAAAAAAAGAGTTACTGTAATCAAAAAATAAAGAGATTGTAAACCACAATTAGTAATGATGTTTCACTTTATACGGCGGAATGGAATTTTAACGGCACTTTTAGTACTGATGTCTTTTGCATTACCTCCAAAAAGGAAAATCAAAGTTTGGTTAATTGGAGACTCTACCATGTGCGCATACGAACCTGCAAGGGCTCCATTAACAGGTTGGGGAATGCCTTTTGTCTATTTCTTCGACTCCACCGTCACCATAGATAACCGCGCAAGGGGTGGAAGAAGTACCCGTACCTTTCTAAATGAAAATCTTTGGCGACCCGTGGCCGAGGGTATGCAGGAAGGTGATTACGTGCTTATTCAATTCGGCCATAACGACGAGGCGAAAGAACCACAATATGCGGCTAGATATACGTCGGTTGCTGATTATAAAAAGAACCTGGTAAAGTTCATCAACGAGGCAAGGGCAAAGAAAGCAAGTGCCGTTTTAATTACGCCTGTAACAAGAATGTCGTTCGATAGCACGGGGACAATGAAAGAAACCCATGTTGAGTACACCCAGGCAGTATTTGATGTAGCGACACAATATAACACTCCGGTTATTGACCTGGACAAAAAGAGCCGTGAGCTATTACAACAAATGGGACCTAAAAACGCAAAGCTATTATTCATGCAATACGAACCGGGGCAGGAACCGCTTTTCCCTGAAGGGCAAAACGACAACACTCACTTCAACGAGTTTGGTGCCCGCAAAATAGCACAACTTGTTTTGGCAGAGATCAGGAATTTAAAATTAGAACTGGCAGAAAGGATCGTTGTAAGACAACCTAATAAGTAAAACTGATGAAAAAAGTGAGTTTATTCATTGCTGTTTTACTAATAAGTTTATTGCACGTTCAGGGGCAGTTGAAACGCCTTGTTGTAGCAAAAGACGGAACCGGTAATTATAAAACCATCCAGGAAGCGATCAGCGCGGTTCCGGATATGCGGCAAAAAGAAACCGTCATTTTCATTAAAAACGGTATTTACAAGGAAAAACTCGTATTGGCAACTTCAAAAAGAAATGTGCGTTTTGTTGGGGAGAGTGTCGACAAAACAATTCTTACTTACGATGACTATTATACAAAGAAAAATATTTTTGGGGAAGAGGTCGCTACCGCAGGCTCTGCCAGTTTTTACATCTTTGGTCCCGGATTTTCTGCTGAAAACATCACCTTTCAAAATTCTTCCGGTCCTGTTGGACAGGCATTAGCTGTGTGGGTTGCAAGTGACAGGTCAACCTTTAAAAACTGTCGTTTTCTTGGTTTCCAGGATACTATTTACACCGATTATAATGCAAGGCAATATTACAAGAACTGTTATATTGAAGGCACTACCGATTTTATCTTCGGTCCATCCACCGCTGTATTTGAAGACTGCGAAATCTTTTGCAAAAAAGGAGGAAGATACATAACAGCAGCATCGACTCCTGATAGTGTAAAGTATGGTTATGTCTTTTTGAATTGCCGCATTACCGGCGATGCACCTCCCAATTCTTTTTACCTTGGCCGTCCATGGAGGCCTTTTGCGAAAGTCGTTTTTATAAAATCCGATTTGAGCAATGTTATAAAGTCCGAGGGCTGGAACAACTGGGATAAAGCAAGTAATGAGAAAACCGCTTATTATGCCGAATACAAAAATAGGGGCGAAGGCTTTAAACCGTTGGAAAGGGTGTTTTGGTCGCACCAGTTAACCGACGACGAGGCAAAGGAATACACGCTTACAAACATTTTTCATAACTGGAATCCATCAAAAGATATAAGAGAATGAAGCTGAAAGGTGTTTCGATATTCATCGTGGTAATGCTGCTGTTTTCTGCAATCGACCTTGATGCGCAGAACGCACGGTTAATAACTGTTGCTGCCAACGGAACCGGGGATTACACAACTGTTCAGGCTGCTTTTAACTCTGTTCCTTTTGGTAGTAAAAAGAAGACCACGATCTTTATTAAAAATGGTACTTATAAGGAAAAGCTTCATTTAGATTCAGGAAAAACTTTCGTGACGCTGATAGGCGAAGACAAGTTCGGTACCGTTCTTACCTATAACGATCATACCGGCAAAGTCTCACCTACAGGAGACACCATTAATACCCGAACTTCTGCCAGCTTTTTTATGAAGGCCGATAATTTTATTGCAGAAAACATCACATTTCAAAACGATGCAGGATTTACCGCAGGCCAGGCTGTTGCCATAGAAGTCGACGGTGATAAAGCAGCTTTCAACAATTGCCGTTTTATCGGAAACCAGGACATTCTTTTTACCAATAACGATAAGAGCAGGCAATATTATAAAAATTGTTACATTGAAGGAACGACCGATTTTATTTTTGGTTCATCCACCGCCTGGTTCGAGCAATGCCATATTCACAGCAAAAAAAACTCGCATATCACTGCGGCGTCTACTCCAAAAGAACATGCTTTCGGTTATGTTTTTAATGATTGCATTTTAACCGGCGACTCAGCTTTAACCACTGTTTCTCTGGGCCGGCCATGGCGACCTTATTCGAGTGTGACCTATATCCATTGCTATATCGACAGGCATATCAGGGCCGAAGGGTGGTCGGTATGGAATAATAATGATAATCATAAAACGGCCCGTTACGCGGAATATAAAAGTTATGGTCCCGGTGCAAATACAACGTTACGCCTTAGCTGGACAAAACAATTAACCAACAAAGAAGCAGGAAACATAACAGTCAAATCGGTTTTAAATAACTGGAACCCTTTTGGCCGAAAGTTATAGTCTCGTTTTATGGCCTCTCTAAAAAAGAAACAACTAATGAAAAAAAAGCTTTTACCGATTGTGTTCATTCTCGCTGCTGCCTGTACACTTTCGTGTGGAGCCCGAAAATTTACAGCAAATATACCTGTCGGTGATTCAAACGGCGCTATTGCTTTTCCGGGTGCTGAAGGTTTTGGGAAATATGCTACAGGTGGGCGGGGAGGTAGGGTGTTGATTGTTTCTAATTTAAACGATAGCGGACCAGGAAGCCTGAGATTTGCAGTTGATACAAAAGGCCCAAAAATTATTGTATTTAAGGTATCGGGTACAATTCGTCTTCTGTCGAGGATTGCTTTTAATTCGAACACAACAGTGGCAGGTCAAACTGCTCCCGGTGATGGAATTTGCCTGGCTGATTTTCCTGTTACCCTTGGCGGAAATAACATTATTATCAGGCACATGCGTTTCAGGATGGGCGATAAAAACCAAAGAGGTGGAATGGTTCATGGAAATGGAAGCGATGATGCTATTGGCGGAACCAGGAGAAACAATATCATCATCGACCACTGCAGTGTTAGTTGGAGTACCGACGAAGTTTTTTCCGTTTACGCCGGCGACAGCACGACTCTTCAATGGAATTTGATCTCCGAACCGCTCAACTATTCGTATCATTTCGAAACAGGGGATAAGGATTATGAGCATCACGGGTTTGGGGGTATCTGGGGCGGCAAACATACTTCGGCCCACCACAATCTTTTTGCTCATTGCGCCAATCGTACTCCACGTTTCGATGGAAACAGGAATATTTCGAATGAGTTTGTTGATTTTAGGAATAATGTGATTTATAACTGGGCAACCAACAATGCATATGCGGGTGAAGGTGGTAATTATAACCTGGTGAATAACTATTATAAATACGGGCCTTCCACAAGCAGTAGTGCAAAGGCCAGGGTTTTTAATCCGTACAAAACGGCCAGGCTTCCTTACGGCAAATTTTATATCTCAGGCAATTATGTCGACGGTTCGCCTGCTGTTACACACAATAATTGGATGGGAGTAGTTATGAATGAAGGTACGCAAGCAGATACGGTTTATTCGAAAGTTGAAATACCATTTCCTGCAGAAGCTGTTAATACACAAAATGCTGAAGAAGCCTATCAGCTTATATTGAAAAGTGTCGGCGCGATCTTGCCAACCAGAGATACGCTCGATCAGAGAATTATAAATGACGTAAGAAACAGGACAGGCCGTTTGATTGATGTTCAGGGCGGTTTTCCTCATGGAACTGAATATAGTATTACTGTAAACGCATGGCCCGCGCTGAAGTCTGCACCTGCGGCTATAGACAGTGATAACGATGGAATGCCGGACACCTGGGAAACCAGGAATAAACTAAATCCAAAGGATGCTTCCGATGCGGCTAAAGTTAACCTGCATAGGTTTTACAACAATGTGGAAGTTTATATAAATAGTTTGACGGGCAGGTAAAACGGGATCTTAAGGTCCTTTGCTATTCCACCTTTTTAATCTTAAGAAAGTTGGGCTAAAGAATGTTCCTGAATATAAGAGTATCCTTTTTGTGTACCTCACCTGCATTATCGATTTTAGTAAGGTATCGTCAGAATGAATGTTAACCAGATAAAATTTCGGGAACGTCATTTCTCCATTTGTTTATATCAATATTTATAATTTTTTAGTTTACCCGCAAAATTTGCTGTATGAAGAAAGCTCTATTACTCTCACTCTTTCTCTTTAGCCTGCTACAGTTGCGGGCGCAATCCGGGAGGATTACCGGTAGGGTAACGGAAAAAATTACGGGCGCCGGCTTACCCGGTGTTTCCGTTGTCGTCAGGGGTACAAATAGCGGTACCAGGACCGACGACAGTGGAAATTTTAGCCTTCCGGTAACCCGCCTTCGAAACGTTGAACTGGAAGTAGACCTCCTGATGTTGCACCTAACATTCAGCCTTTTTATACGGTGCGTCCCATTCCCGGCAGCCAGGCCGATGCGGTGACAAACAGGGAAGCGTTCACTCAAAACCCGGGGTGCCAATAATGATTTTTATACCGGTAAAATGCCTTTCATTCATATAACCTTAGTGCAGCGCGTCGCTGATCATTGTATTAAGGTTAAACATGTAGCTTTTTATTTTGGTACAGGCATTTTTTCTTGGTTGATACATCGTTGCTACGCTCAGTTCAACTGTTACTCAATAATTTAACAGGGTGTAGCAGTTTACCATGAGCTTGTCGAAAGGTCGCACTCTTATGCTGTTAGCACTCTGTTCGGCGGTCGGGCAAAGAGCTGAAACGCTACCTGCCGGTTTTTTATGTTCCTTTTCTTAATGCTGTAATATGAAACAGCCTAAGTTTACAAGCAATATTTGTTTTTCTTTATGCCTTCGCCGGGGCGAATAGAATTACTGCATGTAAAAGTGTCGAGCCAAATGCGGGAACGATGTTTAAAATTGTTACACTGTCGGCTACAAAAAATAAAAAATATAAATGATAAGAAAGTGGCTCGTGTTATCAGTGTTATCAGCCTTAAACCTTGGTTCTTTTTCCCAGCCTTCAAAAACACCATTTGTTTCAAAAGTTTGGGTAGCTGACCAGGGAAACGGAACCTACAAAAACCCCGTCTTAAATGCTGATTATTCCGACCCTGATGCCGTAAGAGTGGGCGATGATTTTTATTTGGTTTCTTCCAGTTTTGAAGACGTTCCAGGTTTGCCAATCCTGCATTCAAAGGACCTGGTAAACTGGACCATTATTGGTCATGCCCTAAAACGTCAGCCTCCTTTTGAACATTTTTCTGTTCCCCGCCATGGCGAAGGTGTTTGGGCTCCTGCTCTGCGTTATCATAACGATGAGTTTTACTTATACTATCCCGATCCCGATTTTGGTATTTACCTTACCAGGGCAAAAAATGCTGCGGGTCCCTGGTCCGATCCTGTTTTAGTTGAAGGAGGGAAAGGCTTAATCGATCCTTGTCCGCTTTGGGATGACGATGGGCAGGTTTACCTGGTTCATGGTTGGGCAGGAAGCCGTGCCGGTATCAAGAGTATTATAACGGTTAAAAAAATGAATGCGGAAGGAACCAAAACGCTCGATGCAGGCGTGATTGTTTACGACGGCCACGAAACTGATGCAACCATTGAAGGTCCGAAGTTTTATAAGCGCAACGGTTACTATTACATTTTCGCGCCTGCAGGCGGAGTGCCTACAGGTTGGCAACTGGCTCTACGATCAAAAAATGTGTATGGTCCTTATGAAAGGCGGGTTGTAATGGAGCAAGGAAAAACAATTATCAACGGGCCGCACCAGGGAGCATGGGTTGATACACAAACCGGTGAAGACTGGTTCCTCCACTTCCAGGATAAGGAGGCTTACGGACGTGTGGTGCACCTGCAGCCGATGAAATGGATAAACGACTGGCCGGTTATGGGAACCGACGCAGATAATGATGGTAAAGGCGAACCGGTGCTTATCTATAAAAAGCCCCATGTAAAAAAATATTATCCTGTAACAACACCAGCCGACAGTGATGAATTTGAGGGAACAACTCTAGGATTGCAGTGGCAATGGCAAGCCAATCCAAAAGGTACCTGGTCGTTTATGAATCCTGCCAATGGCTCTCTGCGGTTATATTCCGATAATAAGTTTGACAGCACCAATAACCTGTGGAGCGCACCAAATGTTTTGCTGCAAAAGTTTCCCGCGGACGAGTTTATGGTAACGACTAAATTAACTTTCAGGCCTAACACTCGTCTGATTAATGAAAAGACCGGTGTGGTAATTATGGGATTTAGTTATGCAGGGCTTGCTTTAAAAAGTACAAAAGATGGCATTAATCTCGTACATCTTGTTTGCAGGGACGCGGTAAAAGGAAAGCCGGAAGTTGAAAAGGTTATTATGAAGATGACTGATCCCACTGTTTATTTTAGGGTGAAAGTTACCAATGGCGCAAAGTGCAGGTTCAGCTACAGTGCCGATGGGCAAAAGTTTATTGATGTTGGCGAAGTGTTCCAGGCAGAAGTTGCCCGCTGGAAAGGTTCAAAAGTAGGGTTGTTTTGCACAAGAGATAGCCAGATCAACGATTCTGGTTTTGCTGACTATGACTATTTCAGATTTGAGCCGGTTCGATAGAAAACTTTTTTATGTCCGCGATTTGTACGTCTGCTAAACTTCGGTGACGTCGCACTCTTGCATTTTTGGGTGCTGTTTCTGCAAAACCGATTAGAAACAAGAGCGCCCGTTTTAAATCACTCATTCCCTTATAAATAAAACATATGAAAAAGCTCCTATTGATACTTACATTAACCGCTAACATTTGTATTGCCCAACAACCAAATATTCCCCGTGATACATCCTTTACTGTCTACAGCGCTTATAATAAAGAGAAGAAAAAATTTCCGCAAATAGAGATCGCAGAACCAAAAATGCCGGGAGGTGTTTTGTCCAAAGAAAACATTGTTTTTAGCTCACCTGGCAATCGCGATCTTCATTTGGATGTTTTCTATCCACAAGCAACAAGTAAAAAAGGTTACCCCGGAGTTATATTGATTTTTGGCGGCGGATGGAAATCTGGTGACAAATCAATGTCGGTGGCCATGGCGCAACAAATTGCGGCAAAAGGATACGTTGCAGTAGCGGTTGAGTATCGCCTGTCGCCTGAAATACAATACCCCGCAGCAGTTCATGATGTAAAAGCAGCAATACGATTTATGCGTGCCAATGCTAAAGATTATAACCTTGACAAATCTAAAATTGCTGTTCATGGTGTTTCAGCAGGTGGCCAGTTGGCAGCGCTTGTAGGAACAACAAACGGCAATAAAAAACTGGAAGGAAATGAAGGCCATCTAGAACAATCAAGCGACGTACAGGCAATTATAGACATTGACGGAGTGCTTGCATTTAAACATCCTGAATCTGCGGAAGGTCAGGTAGCCGCCGAATGGCTAGGAGGAACGTATGAACAAAGACCAAAAATTTGGGAAGAAGCTTCGGCCTTAACACACGTAGGTAAAAACACACCGCCAACTCTTTTTATCAATAGTTCGCTTCCGCGTTTTCATGCCGGAAGAGATGATATGATTAAGAAGTTGAACGCCCACGGCATCTATTCAGAAGTTCATACAGTCCCCGATACACCTCACCCTTTCTGGCTGTTTCATCCCTGGTTTCAACCTACCGTCGATTATACCGTTCGATTTTTAGACAAGGTGTTTAAAAAGGGAAAAAAGAGAAAATGATAACCGTTAAACAACTGCGGTGAGGAGTAATGGTCGTACAGTCATGAAAAACGATCTAGGTTATTGCCACCACGCGGCGATCTCCTGCATTTAAGACCACACCGTTAAACACAAAGAAATAAAAAGGCGCGTTAATAATGTCGATAAAAGAACAAACCGTACAACGCAGAAACTCTATTTGTGCCGTTCACCGGAACGATGTTGAAAGGAATTTACACTGTTCGCAGCCGAAAAATAAAATATAAACCGAATGAAGTCGATACAGTTACTCATGTACGTAATGCTGCTGACTATGTCGGCAGCAGTAATAGCACAACCAGTCAAATACGATTTTGTGGTTGCCAAAGATGGCAGCGGAAATTTCAAAACAGTACAGGAGGCAATCAACGCAGTACCGGACTTTCGAAA
>JAQBNO010000077.1 GCA_028288485.1 Segetibacter sp. | reverse complement strand
CAACCGGAGCGCTGTTTTTTTACCAATACCCGGCAGCTTCGAGAATTCATTTACCGCATTTTCTAACAGGGAAGAAGGAAGTTGCATTTAGCAAAAATAACAATGACTGGGGACAGATGGAGGAGCGTAGTAAACTAAAACGCTTTTTCGAAAGTTAAAGTTAGTTAAGAGCCCATGTTATTGAATTCAATGAAAGCAGTTAGTTACAAATGGGATAAAGTCGTTCATGTTTTGCTGATCATGTTTTGTTTTTCTTTTTTTCTTGATAAAAAAAGAAAAAAAATCAAGACCTTATAGAAAAGGCTAAAAATTAGTGGGACAGGCTAAAATGAAATAAGTCACAACGGATGAATAAAAATGGGCTTTGGTAGGACGTACGAACAAAGAATACAACCAGCTTTCGCTAACATCTATTTCATTTCTTAACGCCTCTCCCACTAATTTTCTTAACGCCTTTTCTATAAGGTCAGAGGAAGAAAAATGTTGCTAATTCCAGGGCCAGTCTTTCAATCTATCGACCCGCCTTAACGTTGACTGTAACATTTTATAGCGAGTGGTTCAGGTCGAATAAGCATGAAAAACAAATGCTGAAGCCACAGTAGCACTACCGCTAAATCAAGGTACAAGGAAAGAAACGGGATGTAATCGTTTCTTTCTTGATTTTTCTTTGGTTACTCTCTTTTCATCAACGAAAAGAAAGTGACAAACTTTGCATAAGAAATGTCGGAAACAAATAGCGTCTCTTACAATAGCAGCTTAAGTCGACGGGTTGTTTATTGAACACGAAAAAATTGTGGAAGCCGAAAACTTTAGTCGTATAGCAGCTTATTTATTTAAACAAACAGCCCCCATTCATCGGTGTATTCGTCTTTTTCGAAGCTGTTCACCCATTGTACAAATAGTTCACGAAAAGCATCGATTTCCTCGCGTATCGTTTCTCCGTGCTGTTCATCAATTTCTCCTTCAATCATCAGGGTTAAAACAGACGATTTAACAAACTGGGCATTTTTACGAATGATCCCTGCATTCTCCATTCTTATTACGTAGATTCCTCCAGCTTCAGAGCTGCGAATTTTTACTCCAACTTCAAAGGCGTCACCTAATAACATGCCTTTCAGGTCTTTGGTAAACGAGTCATCTTCTTCTTCGCCAATTTCTTTCACGGTTCCTAAAGCTCCATGCAACATGATCATCACCTCGTTCCATTTTTCATACAATGCTTTACACGCCACCAGGGTGTCGTTGTTTTTCCAGCCTTCACCTTCATCTGCGTCATCTTTCCATTCGGGAAGCTCGTTCAGGTTATTTATATTCATAGAATATTATACTGTTTATGATTAAAGGTAAATGAGAACAGGAAGCACCGAAAAGTTATTATAAACTAATATCATTATCGTTATCCCAATTTGCCCGGACAGACAGTTTTTTATTTAGCGTAATTACAGTTTCCGGCTGTACATGTGTTCCAAAAAACTTTCCCGGATCCCAAACGCCATTCTTATTACTGTCGTATAAAATCCGCAATTCATACTCTCCGGGGGGGAACAACCGGCGGCTCCACACACGTTGTGTTAGCGGAACCGATTCTATTATTTTTTCGCTCGAAACAATTTGCAAAACGGGATTTTTAGCAAAGTCGATGTTTCTAAAGGTAAGTTTCACGCTACCATAATCTTCGTTCCTTTTAGTCGAAAACTCAAGCGTGTCGTTTCTAAGTAATGTAACGCCGGCAGTATCCGTGAAAGCAGTTTTATCAATAATTAAATTAAAATCTGTATTTGCCGGCCAGCTATGACGAACGGTAAAGCTGGTCTTATTTGTATCGGCAACAATGCTGTAATTGTTTACCGGGTTCAAGGTTTTATTAACAAGAATAATTTTAGAACTGTCGAAAGTTTTAATTGGCCTGTTAAAAGTAAGTACAAGGCTGTCTAAAAGATCTTGTCGTCCTCCATCGAGGTTCGTCTGGAAGCGTAGCAGCTTATCCTTATCCTTGTCTTTATCCTTTTCGTTTCTACCACCGATGTTTATTAGTGGTCCTTTAGGGGTTGCGCCGCTGGTATCACGTTTTGGCAAAGTATAAGCGAATAAGGTAACAGGGCTATTATTGATCGTACTAATCGGTTTGTCTGTAAAAGCAAAGGGCTTGGTGGTATCATCGTAACGCCGCGAAAATTCATTAGGTATCGCATACAACGCGAAAGTTCCTTCGGGAAGATTCCTAAACTGGAAATTTCCGAGACCGTCCAGTTTTGCCACATAACGCGGTTTTTCTTTTACCACCGCACTATCATCTAAATTGCGATGAAGAACAACGAGCAAAGTGCTATCAATTTTTCCTGTTTCAGCCATTACAACTTTACCTGACACTGTATTCGAATCAATTGTACTGCCTGTTGAAAAAACATAGGTAAAGTTCTTAAGAATATTTCCTTCGTTAATATCTTTAATAGCATCTCCGAAATTGATGGAGTAAGTAGTATTTGGCTCCAGGGTATCTTTTATCCTGATGTTGACAGTTCTGAAACGAAAATTTATAACCGGAATGTTATTAGGTGTAGGAGAGTATAGTACATTTTCAAAAGTGTTTTGCACTTCAACAAACTCATCGAAATTGAGGATAATGCGATTGCCGGTAAAATTAGTGGCGGAGTCTTTGGGAGAAGCTGTAATCAATACAGGAGGAAGGCTATCTCTCGGTCCACCCGTTGGTGGTATCATATTGGCACATCCCATGCTGCCCGGTACAAAAAAGGCGCCGGTGAGAATTATAAAAAGAGAAAAATATATGGAAGAAGCTTTTTTCATTACGTTGTGGTTCGTTGCAAACTTAACAGCAATTATCTGTCAGGTGGTTGTATTTAAATCATTTATAGGATTTTTAGGAAATTGAATAATATAAATTTCGCTGTGGTTTTTCATTTTTTCATAAATGAAGTGCTCGGTTCTTTGGTAGCCGGGCAGCGGGAATTCAACAATACTTTTTTAGCAATATAAGTGAAGATATTTTGTTACGAGTAACAGAGTTACATGAGGCATTCTGCTAATGAACTCGTTCTACTGTCTTGATTTTTAATGTTTTTTTGATACCGGCTTTTTGTACTATAAGAATCATCGTTGCTACGCTCAGTTCAACTTTTAATTCTTTGATAGAACTTAGCGTAGCAGTTTTTTTACCCTGAGCTAAGCCGAAGGGTCGCAATCCTTTCGTCTGCATTGCCAGTGGCAACAAAAGAGTAAAGTTGGTGCCTGTTTTTATGGATTGGTGTTATAATATTTGCTTCTCACAACAGTTATGGCACAAGGGACATCAGCCGGTTGGGTGCCACGCGAAGGCATGCTGAAACCAAAGAAGCGCTCTCAGAAACAAGCGGTGGAGTCCCATTACAATAACGAAGCCACGCGGCTTGAGCTATAAATGATCGCACTAAAACTTCGTTTTGCATGGTTGGGTGGCCCCTTAAGGTTTCTTGCCTCGCACACTTGTACTTTTAAGGATATTCTGCACCTGTACCCAATTGGTTTAGTAACCTGCGGGCTGTAGTTTCGTTATTCTAGTTTGCAGGTCGGTTTTTCAGCCTTTTGATTTTGTAACAGATGCACTTTAAGTCAGAGCTTTCATTCGGGTGTCCTCAATTGTTCAATTCTAAACCTTTGGTTTATTACAACGTTATTTCCTTAAAGAATTACCATGTCGAAAGTGTATTCATTAAAATCGGTACAAACTATTCCAATTTCCCTTAGCCAAGCATGGGACTTTTTTAGCAGCCCCGACAACCTGCAACACATTACGCCCCAACATGTAGGGTTCGTAATAAGAAGCAAACATCATGGTGAAAAAATGTATGCAGGGCAAATAATAGAGTATACGGTAAAACCAATTTTAGGTGTTCCTTTATACTGGATGACAGAGATTACACATGTTCATGAAGGAAAGTATTTTGTGGATGAACAACGGTTCGGCCCATACAGCATGTGGCACCACCAGCATCATTTCACCGAAGTTTCAGGCGGTGTAGAAATGACAGACATTGTACATTACAAGATACCATTTTGGTTTATAGGTGACATTGCCAATACTATAATCGTAAAGCAGCAATTGAAGAAAATCTTTGATTTCAGGTATAAAATTGTTGAAGAGAAGTTTGGAAGGTATAAGTTAATATAGTTTGGCCTGCGGGAAGTTAAGCACCGAGAAAAAAGGAGCAAGAATGCTTGGCAAATACATTGGCTTAACTCATCTTTTCTTCTTTGCGTTGTATTCCTTTGTGCGTTTGCTCGATGACTTTGTTTCTGCAACTAATAAGAACGGATGCACAAAGATTTGCCGATGAAGTGATGGCGACCCTTCGGCTTTGCCCAGGATACGGCTGCTTTGAAAAGCTACCTGAGAACAGTTCGGATGTATCGAAAGCAACAATGACGCTTTCCGGACTCATGCTGTTATCACCAAAAAACACAGATGCCTTTGCTGGACTTAATTAACGATAGCGTTAAATACGTCAGAATATTTGATTTATAGGATTAACATAGTATCTTTCATCATACTTCTTTTAACCTTTCAGCAAAACCAGTGTTATGTGCAAAAATCATTTTTCCCCGGTTCAATGTATTATTCCTCCTTATGTAAATGATAAACTAACAGACTCGGACAATAAAGAAATCTCTAAAAATGCGATTAATTCTAAATTCAGAAACTACCGGTTTAGAAGCGACCGCGATTTTTTTAAGAATACCACGTTGCAGGAAAAAACTGTTTTGGGTGCCATTTCAAGAAAGCAGGATAAACTGAAAAACCCAAAAATGCAGGTCTTTAATTGCAACAAGTCTACCAGTTTAACGAATGCCACCCTGGTTTGGAAAGACACCGACACCCGGCTTCCAAGAGATAAAGATGCTAAAAACGTAGTACAAGCAGGACGCGGAACATGGAATTTCTATTATGACCTTTTTGGACGAAATTCGATCGACAATCTCGGAATGACGATACAGCAATACATTCATTACGATAAGAAATATTCTAACGCTTTTTGGGATGGCAGGAAAATGATTTTTGGCGATGGCGATGGCACTTTATTTGGAAGTTTTACAACAGATATTGACATCATAGGCCATGAACTTACACACGGAGTTACCCAATTTGAGGCAAATCTCGATTATCATGTACAGGCTGGAGCACTGAACGAGTCTTTTTCTGACGTGTTTGGAATTATGATAAAACAAAGAATGCGAAACGAGGACGTAAAGGAATCGAACTGGCTGATAGGAGAAAATGTTTTACTAGGGAACAATTATGCATTAAGGAGCTTAAAAGCACCGGGAACTGCATATCTCAACCATCCCGAAATTGGTGATGACCCTCAGCCGGCAACTATGAACGATTTTATAAAATTACCCGACACAGCAGCAGGTGACTGGGGCGGCGTACATTATAATTCCGGCATTCCCAACTTTGCTTTTTATGTTACAGCCTTCAACCTGGGAGGTTTTGCATGGGAAAAAGCCGGCAGAATTTGGTACGGCGCACTTACCGATACCACCCACCTGAAATGTAATGCAACCTTTGCTGACATGAAAAAGGTAACAGTAAGAATTGCTGGTGAGTTATTTGGAAAAAAAAGTCTTGAAGAAAAAGCAGTTAAAGATGGATGGGCTGCTGCAAAGGTCTAAATCGATATTATGAAGATCACTCTATTAAGAACAGGGGGAATTCTTCCGCTGACAAAAAAGGCGGAAAAAGAAGTAGACTGGAGTGAAGAGGAAACCGGGAAACTGATTGATGCAATAAAAGTAGAAGATGATTCACCTGGCACAATGAGAGATGCTACAACTTACCAACTAATGAATAATGCCGGTACTTTTTCCATCGACCTGGAAAAGGTACCGGCAAAATATAAAAAAACCTTCGAGGACTTAAAAGACAATCTTAAGGTAGTGAAACCGGGTTAAGCTATCCTGGCATCCTCGATATATATTTTTCTATTTCCTTTATTTGATCTACTACCTGTTTGGTTTTCGGCTTCAATTCCTTCGCTTTTCTAAAATAATCTTTGGCTGCCCTGAATTCTCTTTTATTCATAAATATCTGGCACATACTCAGGAATGCCACCGCCTGGCTTTCTTTATCGGAAATACCGGCACGTAACGCCTGGCGTACATAACTTTCACCTGTTTTCATATCCCCTTTTTGCAGTGCCATCATGCCAAGTTGCAGTTTGTTGGCACCTTCCGCTTCCGCCATTGGCGAACCGATATCGAGGCTTTTTTTCATGTGCTTTTCAGCCGAATCGTAGTCCTGGTTCATCATGGCGATATTGCCCTTCAAGGTATAATAAGTTGAGCGGATGGGCTTGTACAAAAGGTTTGGGAACCAGATGGTGTTCATGATCTTCTGAACTTCTTCCATGTTGCCCTGTTCCATTGGTTCCTGGATGAGCCGCATAGGTCCAATAAAAAAATGACTGGCCAAACCTATAACGGCCAGGAAATACAAAATAAAAGACGCCCAAAAACCGGCAGTTATGTTAACAATAATGGCAAGAATTAAGGCCAGTATGCTTAAATAAAAGCGATACTTTATCAGCAGGTTATAAAACTTCATGTTGTAAAATTGGGCAGCAAAGATAAGCGCGAATTGCAGACATTGGTTTTATGATTGTTCGAACAGTTGTTAATACTTATCGTCGTTAATTTCAACCCAGTAATTGTCAGGATCCTGGAAATAGACCTGCTTAACGCCGTCGATTCTTGTGGTAATGGAGCTTTTTTGGCCGGCCCAGTTTTCGTAGGGCACCTGGGAAGCTACGAGAACTTTTACGAAGTCGTCAACAGAACGTACTGTAAAACATAAGTGAGCATTTTTATCATGCTGTGTTATTTCCTTAGCGCCGGATATGAGGTGTAACTGGCTATGCTCGCCAACCGGATACCATGTGTGCCTTCCATCGTGAAAAGGTTCCGGCATCGTATCTAATCCCACAACTTTCATATAAAACTGTGTACTCGCCTGTAGGTTTTTAACATAAAGCGCAATATGATTTAGCCTGACAGGTTTATTGGATTGCGCAGTAATTTGTGATGAAATAACGGTTAAAAGCACAAAAAATATCAAATGACGAAGCAACTGCTTTTTCATAAAAATGGTTTGAAGGAAAAATAGGTATAAATCGAATACCAGAAACTATTATTTTTGCGCAGATTTTAGATGGCCTTGTAGTTCAATGGATAGAATAGAAGTTTCCTAAACTTTAGATACAGGTTCGATTCCTGTCAAGGCTACTAAACCGCAAGGGTTCACGCTAAACCCTTCTTTATTTATCCCAGTAGGAAAATCGACTTTCCAATACTTACATTTAAAACAGTGAGCTCTGGTAATTTTTGTTGTCATCCAA
>JAQBNO010000180.1 GCA_028288485.1 Segetibacter sp. | reverse complement strand
AATAAAAAAGCGATTGCTCCATAAGAACAATCGCATTTTTTATTAGAATGCTTACCAATCTTCCTCGTCACTACACTGCAATTGCACCCGATTGATATACATTCGCTACTGCCTCAAAGTACCGTTGTAATGCATTTTCAACTGTCGGCAACTTTATACCCTTCTCACTTTGCAATACACTGTTATACGGTCTTTTTGCTTTAAGGCGCATTTGGCTTAGTGGCTTCGCATTAACCAGTGCTACATCACAACCAGCCATTTCAGCTATTTTAAGGGCAAAATCCGCCCAGGTTATTTTACCATGATTTGTTAAGTGAAAGATGCCGTGTTCATTATCTAATAACAGGTCAAGCGTTTCATGCACAAGATCGGGAACATAGGTGGGAGAAATATAAACATCGTTCGCTGCTGCCACTCTCCGGCCTTCTTTTAGGTCGGCCAGTGTGGTGGTTGCGAAGTTGAAATTATCCCACGGACTGAAGAAACTGCTGGTTCTGATAATGAGTGCCTTTGGATTTGTTTTCAATATACTTTCCTCAGCCTGTGCTTTACTTTGTCCATAAACGTTCAAAGGGTTTACTTCGTCGCTTTCAACATAGGGATCGTTTTTCGCTCCATCAAAGACCTGGTCCGATGAAAACGAAACCAGCTTTATCGGGTATTTCTGGCACACTTCCGCAAGTACTGCTGCACCAGTTTTGTTTGCATCGAAACAAGTTTGGTGGGCTTTTTCCGCCTCGTCGATCTTCACGTATCCTGCTGCATTTATGATCGCCCACGGGTTTAATTCCTGTATTACCTGCTCAACTGTTTCACTGTCAATTATATCTACATCTGCCTTGCTTAATATTATATGATGTATGTTTCTTTCCAAACAAATGCGGCTAAAGGCATTGCCCAGTGTTCCTGATTTACCAAGTATCAAAAGCGGCTGGCATTTAGGGACGTGTTTCCTCGATTTCATCGATACGACATTAGCTGCAGTAAAAAGTGGCCTTGTATCTCTTTTCCACCAGCCTTCAGTCTCAAGCACCGGGTGGTAATAGACCTTGTGTTTGGTAAGCACCTGAATTAATCGCGCAAGAGCAGTTGGACGGGGACAGCCGGTGCTAAGATTGAATACCCCAGGTTCATACGTTCCCCACGGTTCAGTTACCAGTTTATTCCATCCATATAATCCAAATATAGCCCAGGCGGTTAGTGCACGTATATCTACGCCATCTGCTTTAAGCTCGTTCACCGTTTCCCACATCTCATTAAACCACCTCATTTGTTCTTCACGGGTGCTGTGGAGGTGGCATTCCGTAACTGCTATCGGCAACTGCAAATGCTCATATGCTTCTCTTAACAGCACATATGGTCCGGATTCTTCTTTAAGCGGCACCAGTACCGTGTGGATATCGGCGTACTTATGCTTTCCGTTACCGCCATGAAATTCCTCCGGATATTTTGACAAATCATGGTCAAGGTACCTTTCAGAGGTAAGGTAATAATTGAAGCCGCAGACGTCAGGCACACAATTATTGTCTATAAAATAATTCAATTCATTCTGAGTGATGCCGACGGTTTCGATAAGGTAGCTCCAGAACGGGTGATCCTTATTTACCCTGCCACACAGCAAGTCGTAAGAGATCCAGCGACGATGGTTCTCGAGCTCAGCCTGGTATTGCAGCACCGGAGTACTATAAGCCTTCCCCAAGTCCTCTGTTTGTATAAGCTTTGCATTCGGGTTAATTTCCCGGATAGCATTCATCGCCATTACCGTTGCCTTACATTCACTCAATAGTATTTTATAAAAGCTCAGATCGTCTTTTGCGTGTGGGTACCAGTGTCCATACAACCCGCAAAACCTCGCGGTGGTTAAGGGTTCATTTATAGGAGTATAATACTCCAGCCACGGAAACTTTTCTGCTACCAGTCGTGCATAGTCTGCCACACCTTCCTCGAAACTACCATCAAAGAAATTAACGAAAGCCGGACCGCTGCCATGATGCACTAACCCTGCTATCGGCTCTACATGTAATTCCTTTAGTCGTTTGAGATTTTTTTCAACAAACGTCCAATCTATGATGGTATCTTTCTGTGGTTGGTGTTTTTCCCAAAGTACCGGGTATCGCAACATTTTTATTCCCAGCGATGCAATCAGGTCTACATCTCCTTCCCTCTCGTAATGTCCGGAATATTCCGATTGATCGTGGTATGCATCTCCTACCCTGTTTATCGTCCCCTCTATTCCGCCCCAAATTTCAATTTGATTTTCTGCAAGCATAACCTGTTTTTTAATTAATTAATCCGGGCTTTGAAACTGCTCCCTTCTGTTTTTTTCTCTCGGTCTTTTCGCAGAATAGTCTGGCCTTCACCCTATTAATATCTGCTGATATAAACAGGATGTTTAAATAAAGAACCTTTGCTTTTTAGCTGTTTAAGTTGGTTGACTTGTGTTTGTAATTACACGAATTGCTTGTAGTAAAAGAAAGAATTTACTTCGCTATCCTTTCTTAAAATGATTTTAATGCTTCTCATTTTCTTTCGCCTCCTGTACAATAGTTAAGCAAAAAAGTGTGCCTTTTTTTAAACATCCCCTGAACCGTTGCATTGGAAAAAAATTCTTTAAGTAGAAAACCTCCTGCGCGGATGAAAAGTTTGTTGAACGAGGCGTGCAGAAAGCAACAATACTTTTTATTCTTTCAAGCCTTTTATCCCTTAGTTCTTAATAGGTTATGAAGGAGACGGTTTTTTAGAAAAGCGGTAGTGCTGACACTTTTTAGAAAAGTTTAACCAGGTATCGTTAATAATTAATAAAAGGTTTTATTTCACAAAGAATTTTTTCAGCCTGTTATACATGAGCAAAATTATCTATGAATGTGGAAACCGTTACCCAAGACAATGTAACAACATCAATAATGATGGAAATAGTCGGCACGTCGGTACTATTTACAGGTTAAAAGGATAAGTTGCTGGGAGTTTATGCTTATCCACTTGCAACTGAAGCGGATGTAAAGCGGTTGTCTTGTCAATAAAAATGAATGCATCGTAACGCCTTGCAAGAACAGAAGCCACATAATTGCCATATTTTTCATTATGCGGGTTATATACTACGCCTATCGCCCGGTGGTTAATCGGCTCCTTGTATAAGCTGTCGGTTTCATTACCAAAGAGAATATATCCTTTATCGATATCCTGGTTATGTAAAGCCGCCTCAATACTTCCCGGTCTGGCTGCAGGAACCTCCATTACTTTCATAGGTGCGCCCCATTCTTTAGCGGCGATCACCGTTCCTTTATAGGAGGCAAAGCCGGCGAGGTAAACATTTTCTTCCCCATATTCTTCTCTTGCCAATTGGCCGATATTTACCATTCCCGCTTTGCTCATACCTGTTGCCCTCGCATCTCCTATATGTGTATTGTGTTCCCAAACAATTCCCTTTGCATTACCTCCGTGAAAATTAAGTAACCTGTCGAGCGTTTCCATCATGTGGGTATCTCTCACATTCCAGCTTTCATTATTAAATCCAACCATGCTGCTATAGTATTTTTCTGCATTTACTGCAATCAGTGCATTTTGCTCTGTATTAAAACCGGCTTCCCTGTCGCCATCTAAAAACTGCGCTTTCTTTCTTATTTCTTTCAACAGTGCAAGTACTTCGTTTCTGCATCCCATTTCCTGCGCTGTGTGCCGGGCATACATTCGTTCATCTTCATTAAAAGGCTCAAAGCATTCAATCGCCTTTTTAACTGAACGCGCCATCTTCGGATCTTCATTTTCAAGGTAGTGCATCATCGCTTTCATTGAATCCCACAAGCTATATACATCTAACCCGTAAAAACCGATTTTTTCGTTCAACGGCAACGCTTTATTATACTCCTTCAGCCATTCAACAAGAGAAGCTACTTCCCAATTGCTCCACATCCAGGTAGGCCACCTGTCATAATGCTTCAAAACCTCCTCTACCGTATTGCCTGCATCACTGTATTCTTTAATATACCTGTTTATCCGGTAGCAATCCGGCCAGTCTCCTTCTACTGCAATAAAATTGAAGCCCTTTTCGCTGATCAGTTTTTTTGATATTGCTGTGCGCCATGTGTAGTATTCGTGGGTGCCGTGCGATGCTTCGCCTAACATAACAACAGACCTGTCACCAATGTCTTCCATCATTGCTGCGAGATCACGGGAAGTATGTAGTGGATAAATCATATAAGAAACTTTTTTTGAGTTACTGGCAGTAGTTTTTATGGCATCATCGTTGGTCTTGGGTGCATAGGAGGGATTCACAGCTAGCTTTTCATAGCAGCGGGTCATTTTTTACCCTGAGCCTGTCGAAGGGTAGCAATCACCTTACCGGCAGGTGAATGTGCAGCTCCAGCCTTTATTAAAAAAACTTACCGACATTTAAAGTGTCCACGCCTCACCTGTTTTTAGCGATCCCCCTTGAGACAGTTTTAACGGAGGATTTCATTATCAAAGCATTTGTCCAATTTTAATCAACGTTAATGCCTCTCTTAAGCTTAAATGTCCTTCGATCTTTTACTGCTTCTCTTTTTTAATAAAACTTGTTTCACCGGTTTTTTCAACAAAAATCTCCGAGATTCCTTCAAGACTTTCTGTCTGTTGCTTCACACGCAGATCTTCAAATACTTCTAATGTTGTAATATCTGCTTGCCTCATATTTTCCTTCAAAAACCTGCCATCTGTATAGATTAAAACGCGGTGACCTTTGATCTTTTTTTCAATCGACTTACTTTGAAACGAGAGTTGATAAAAAAGTTTTTGAAATAGAATTAACGCCAGTGAACTTGCAAGCGCAGGCAACAAAGGTGTTGCTCCAACGACTCCCCTGCTCAGAACTCCACCGATTAAAAAAGTAATCACCATATCAAAAGGACTGTTATTCCTAAAATGTCTCATGCCTGTTAAACGAATCATGACGAAGGTTACCAGGAACATGATAATTGATCGTACAATAATTTCGAGTATTGTAATATGCTCGTTAACGCCAAAATATTTAGTCAAAAACTCATTTTCCATCAGGTAACGTATTGCATTAAAAACTGAAGTAAAATACATGCCACTGTGAAACAAAAAGGTAGAGTTTGTAGCTGATTTATAGCTAACATCGTAAACAAATACATAAGGCGTGATGTTTAAAGAAGATATACAACCTGGGAGAGCTTGCTTAAACCCTCAACCGCGTCCCGTTTTTATTGTAAGCCTGATAATTGCCCCAACCGGAAAGATTATTAGGAGAGAGTTACACACATCTTTTTAGGCACGACTTTTAAGCACCTATTTTATAATTACAACTTTAATCCTAAAAATATTTTGTGGAAACATTGAAGACGGCCAAAATAACTAAGCATAGCTTCCTGGAAGGTGGCGGGGAAATGGGTGAACTGATACGGCAATTCGACTGGCGTTTAACCACAATGCGCCCGCCGGAAAACTGGCCTCAAAGTTTACGTACGTCTGTAAATATTATGTTGAACTCGCGCTTTCCAATGTTTATATGGTGGGGCAGCGACATGAACATGTTGTATAATGATGGATACCGGGCAATAATAGGGGATAAACATCCAAAATCATTGGCTCAGCCCGGTAAAGTAATATGGTCGGAAATATGGGATGAAATTGGCCCGTTATCAGACAGCGTAATGATAGAAGGAAAATCCACCTGGGCCGAGGATCAGTTACTTTATATAAACAGGCGCGGTTATACCGAAGAAAGCTACTTTACCTTTTCTTATAGCCCGATACAAACAGAGTTAGGCACGATTGGAGGTGTATTTTGCGCTGTTACCGAAACAACCGAAAAGGTATTGGCGGCAAAGAGGTTAGCGAAAAGCGAAAGTAATTTGCGCAATATGATCATGCAGTCTCCTGTTGCCATGTGTATACTGAAAGGTCCGCAATTCGTTGTAGAGATTTCAAATGAAAAAATGATTGAAATATTTGGACGCACCGAAGCCGACGTAATGGCGACACCGCTTTTCGAAGGCTTACCCGAGGCTAAAGAGCAGGGTTTGGAAGCGTTGTTACATAAGGCCTATTCTACCGGTGAACGGTTCGTTGCGAATGAAAGATTGATTAACCTGCCACGCAATGGAAAAGTGCAACCTACTTTTATAAATTTCGTTTATGAACCATTGAAAGAGTTAGATAGTACAATATCAGGCATAATGGCTGTTGCCATTGACGTAACGGAACAGGTGTATGCCCGGCAGCGTATCGAGGAAGTAGTAACAGAACGAACAAGAGAATTGGGGGAAGCGAATAAAAAATTACAGCAGAACAATAATGAGCTAAAACAGTTTGCTTATATAGCTTCCCACGATTTACAGGAACCTGTAAGGAAAGTACTGACCTATGCGGAAATGCTGGAGAAAAGCGTGGGACAGGTAGATGACAAGTCGCAAAAATATCTCAATAAAATATCCTCGTCATCGCGGCGGATGCTGGCGTTAATCCGCGACGTGCTCACGTTTTCGCAATTATCGCATGAAAGGGAAGAATTTCACCAGGTAGACCTTATGTCGCTGCTCGAAAGTATAAAAAGTGATTTCGAATTATTGATTGAAGAAAAAAATGCCAGTATAATTTGTACGTCACTCCCTGTTATTAGTGCTATACCACTTCAGATGAGTCAATTATTCAGTAATCTCCTCTCGAATGCACTAAAGTTCACCCGTAAGGAAGTAGTTCCCGAAATCAGGATCAGTTCATCGCTGTTATCAAAAGAAGAGGCGAAAAAATACCTGCAATTGAATCCCTCTGTTTCTTATTACAATATTGAGTTTACAGATAATGGAATAGGTTTTAACCAACAAAATGCGCAACAGATCTTTGATATTTTTCAGCGACTGCACAGTCAGTCCGAATACCACGGCACGGGCATTGGTTTAGCAATTTGTAAAAAAATTGCCTTAAACCACAAGGGTAACATTTCAGCAAAATCAAGCTTGAACAGCGGAGCCACTTTCAACATCTTTTTACCCGTAGAACAACCTTCACGGGTTTCCTAACTCTTCACGGGTTTATTAGTATTGCGCTGGCTTTTTACCGGCATCCGTTCTCCCACTTTGAATCGTTCACGCTAACGGAACAGGTAGTGCTGCTTACTTGTACTTCCTGTTCTTACGCAGCAACTTTACCCATCTTCCACGCCGGTTTATTGGTTTTTTATTTATAAAATTTATAATTCTTTTTTTGTTATTAGCAAAACGGCGAAAATTTCGGTAACCGTATTTCTGCCGTAATTTTTCTTATTTGCGCGGATAAATTCCTTCTAAACGAGCGGCAATCTCACAGCAAAATGCACGGCAGCAGGTTAAGGGATATAAAAATGTTTCAATAGTCAGCCGCTTTGATATCCTTAAACGATCTTCTACCCTTATAACCTTTGTTTAATAATTGGTACCATTTGCTTTTTCCAATTCGAAAATGTATTGTCTACAATGTGTTTCCTTGCCTCTTTCACAAGCCACAGGTAAAATGCAAGATTATGGATGCTTGCCAATTGTAATCCCAGTATTTCATTTGACACAAATAAGTGACGCATATATGCTTTGCTGTAATACTGGCTCACTTCGTTTGTCAAATGATCATCGATTACAGAAAAATCTTTTGACCACTTTAGATTTTTTATATTAATAACGCCTTTGGTGGTAAACAACATTCCATTGCGGCCATTACGCGTTGGCATTACACAGTCAAACATATCTATTCCTAATTCAATACATTCAAGAATATTCCATGGTGTACCTACACCCATTAAATAACGCGGCTTATTTGTTGGAAGATTCTCACAACATAAAGCAGTAAACTCGTACATCATTTCGGCCGGCTCCCCCACGCTTAGGCCACCAATAGCATTGCCTGCAGCATTTTTAGACGAGACGTATTCGCATGAAGCTATCCTCAGGTCTTTATAAGTACTTCCCTGCACAATAGGAAAAAGATTTTGTGAATATCCATATTTAGCGGGAGTTGCATTAAAATGAGTAAAGCACCTGTCGAGCCACCGATGAGTTAGCTCCATACTATCCTTAGCGTATTTGTACTCGCTGGGGTAAGGCGGACATTCATCAAAAGCCATAATAATGTCGGCCCCTATCGTCCGTTGAATATCCATAACTTTTTCAGGGGTAAACAAATGCCTGCTGCCGTCAATATGGGATTGGAACGTTACTCCCTGTTCATTTATCTTACGGCTGGCCGCTAAAGAAAAAACCTGGTAGCCGCCACTGTCCGTCAAAATGGGCCTGTGCCAGCCGTTAAATTTATGTAACCCGCCTGCTGCTTCCAAAACTTCCAGGCCGGGTCGCAGGTACAAATGATAGGTATTGCCCAAAATTATTTGCGCCTGTACATCTTTAAATAACTGTTGTTGCGATACAGCTTTTACACTACCCACAGTTCCTACAGGCATAAAAATCGGCGTTTCTATTTCCCCGTGATCGGTAGTTACTTTCCCTGCTCTTGCACCGGAGTGTTCCTGCGTATGCAAAAGTTCAAATTTTAATTCCGGCATAAGGCGGCAAAAGTAAGAAGAAACCCCCTAAATCCCCCTGAAGGGGGACTTTCAGAAACCCCTTTAGTGGCAAGGGTCATAAATTTTCCACAAACCCATATTCATTAATATTCAATGTAATGCAAATACTATTTTTGCCGGATGATGATATTAGAGAATTGGCGGGAGATCGTTTTTGCTGCATTTTGTCTTGTGACGCTGATACAACTTGGATACTATGCAGGACTTTTCAGCCGTCTCGCTTTTTACAAACCCGAACCTAAACTACAAAACCAGCAACAGCCGGTGTCTGTTATTATTTGCGCACGCGACGAAGCTGATAATATTGTAAAAAACCTTCCCGGAATACTGGTGCAGGATTACCGAACTTCGCACGAAGTGATTTTGGTGAACGATAACTCGTCAGACGATACCAAATACCTCATTGATGAACTTAAGAAAACATTTAAAAACTTAATACCTCTACAGCTTACTCAAGAGGCAAAGCATATAGCAGGAAAAAAGTTCCCTTTAAGCATGGGAATACGTACATCGAGGTACGAAACTCTTTTACTTACCGATGCCGATTGCGTTCCTGCAAGTGAACACTGGATGCAGAAAATGCAGGATGGCTATAGTAACGGCACTGAAATTGTTTTGGGTTACGGAGCTTATCGTAAAACCCCTGGTTTGCTCAATAAGATAATCCGCTTCGAAACTTTTCATTCTGCACTGCAATATTTCAGTTATGCTTTAGCCGGTATTCCTTACATGGGTGTTGGCAGAAACCTTAGCTATAAGAAGGAGGTTTTTTTACGAAATAAGGGATTTTCTTCGATTAACCAGGTACCGGGTGGAGATGATGATTTGTTTATTAATAAAGTGGCTACAAAAGAAAACACAGCAATAGTTATTGAACCCGAAGCACATACATTAAGTGAACCGAAAAAATCGTGGGAAGATTGGTTTATACAAAAAACAAGACACTACTCAACTGCTAAATATTACCAGCGAAAACATAAGCTGTTGTTAGGTTTATATTCGGCTACCCAATTTTTATTTTACCCGCTCGCAATTACGTCTGTCATCTTCTTTAACTGGTGGATAGCACTTTCAGTGTTTGTTATACGATTGATAGTACAGGGCTTCATTTATCTAAAAACGATGAAGAAATTAAATGAGCACGACCTGTTTCCCTGGTTTTTCATATTCGAGCTATGGATGTGTCTCTATTATATTCTATTTCTCCCGGCATTATTCCGTAAACCGAAGAAAACGTGGACGTGATAAGGAAAGAAGGAATTAGAAATTGGAAATTAAGATTTAGAAGTTTAGTATTGGAACATGGAAGTCATTTTAAAATATTTCAGCGATTTCAGTCAAAAGCAGTTGGAGCAATTTGCTGCATTGGAAGAGTTATATAAAGACTGGAACAGCAAGATCAATGTTATTTCGCGGAAAGATATCGAGAGCTTATATGTAAAACATGTCTTGCATTCGTTGACGATTGCAGCGGTTATCGAATTTCATGCCGGCACTCAAATCGTTGATATAGGTACAGGGGGCGGCTTCCCCGGAGTGCCTTTAGCTATTTTCTTTCCTGAGGTGCAATTTCACCTTGTGGACAGTATTGGAAAAAAATTAAAGGTGATCAATGAAGTCTCGGCAGCTATCGGGCTAACAAATGTAACTACGCAACATACCCGTGCCGAAGACATCAAAAACCGCCAGTTTGATTTTGTGGTTTCCCGTGCTGTTGCGCCAATTAAAGACCTGTGGAAATGGGGAGCGCCGCTTATTAAAAGAGGAAACAAGCAAGAGTTAGACAACGGCCTTATTTGTTTAAAAGGCGGCGACCTGGTACAGGAAATTTCGGAAAGCACAGTGAGACCGCGACTGATGCCAATTGACGAGATTTTCGAAGAAGAGTTCTTCAAGGAAAAGTATTTGCTCCATATCGGGAAGTGATTTTTATACTTTTAAATTGGAATTTTCCATTTCGGCGTGTTTTTTTAACTTGCTCATTTTCTTTTTTCACATTCATTTAATTTAGCGAAAAAAGGGTTAGTAGCCCAGGCAAAACTGAAACGATTGTTGCCGATGAACGTTTCAGCTATTGCGGAACTGCCCAAATACGCTCCAACGGCACAAGAGTGCGACGCAACAGAACTTTCATAGTACTACAATAGTAAGGTTACAAAAAACTAACCTGCCAAAACCGTAAAAATGTTTCATGAAACAATACGCAACAATAGACTTGTTCCCGTACTATTTTCCCTAAAGTAGTTGTAACATTTTGCGCGTTTGTTGCAGCATCTATACGTTTTAAAAAAGAAGTTTTTGTTACCGACAATAGATTCAGCAATCAACACCGTTGCGTCGCACACTTGTACAATTGGTTGTAACGGAAGCGGATTGCGTCTTTGATTTAGAGTTTGGTAATTTCATTTTTATAATTCCTATTATTCGATTTCCACCATTGCTTTAATAACTCCGTTCGATGCATTTAGCCACTGTTCAAATTCATCTTTTACCTTATCAAACGGAACACGATGGGTGATGTAAGTGGAAGGTTTTACTTCTTTCTTTTTTATAGATGCTATCACATGCTCAAAGTCCTGCCGTGTCGCATTGCGGCTGCTCATTAAAGTGCCCGTCTCAGTTCTGCAAAGACAAGCTAGGGTTTGCCATACGGTAATTACACTTTCCCCCGATGTTGCCGAACAGTTAATGAAAATAACAGGAGGCGATATGCCTTCGGTAGTTATAGATGCAACAGGAAGTTTGAAAGCAATTAACAGTGCCTTTAGATATATGGCGCACGGAGCAAGATATGTATCGATCGGTCTTCAAAAAGGAGATACCTCTTTCAGTCACCCGGAATTTCGCAAAAGAGAGGAGGTTCAACCGGGGCAAGTTCATCGAAGCTTAAACCGTCGCCATGTAATAGAGAATAAGAAGGAACAGAAAGGTATTCAGCCATTCCACCGTTAACATGAACGCCGCATACCTCGATATTAGTACAACAATTGCGTTACCATTGCGCAGGCTATGCAGTTACCGCAATTAAAGTAAGGTATAAACGAAACAGCCCCCCTATTTCAAACCCGGCGCATCATCAAATTCTACCAGTTCACCAGCGAGTTCATGCCCCAATACCCGTCGATAATTAAAAAATGGCTGGGTACCTCCAAAAGCATAAAGGTCGGTGCCACAGATGCCGATGCGTTTTATTTTAATGATGGCATTACCCTTTGTAATTCCGGCTTCTCCCTTAGGCTGTATTCAAAGTTTCCCGGCGTGGTGCAGGTTAATACTTTCATTTTATCGTTTATTAAAACTTACTTGCTTTACAGGTTATAGAAACGGGTTGCGTTTAAAGCAAATACTTTATCCTGCTCTTCCTGCGAAAAAGAAGAAAAATAATCTTCCACAATTCCAGCTACCTCTTCATAGTTCCCCGCCACTAAACATACCGGCCAATCTGAACCAAACATGATCCTGTTTATTCCAAAGGCCTCCAATACAGCATCGAGATAAGGTTTGAAATCTTCTTTTTTCCAGTCATTCCATCCAGCTTCTGTAACCATTCCCGATATTTTGCAATGTACATTTTCAAATTGTGCAACTGCTGCAATACCTGCTTTCCAATCACTAATATCACCGCCTTTAATAAGAGGTTTGGCAATATGATCTATAACAAAAGCCTGTCCGGGGAATGCAGCAACAAAAGACGGTACATACTGTAGCTGGTTCTCGAAAATGAGAATATCATAAGTGAAATTATACTGTTTCAAAGAACCAATACCATTCATAAAAGCGGGCTTCAGCATCAGGTCTCTTTGAGGCTCGCTTTGCAGAACGTGTCGAAAGCCCTTCATTTTTTTAAACTGGCTGTAATATTCCAACCGATCTTTAATATTGGGTGCCTGCAGATCGACCCACCCTACTATACCTTTTATAAAATCAAACATTTCAGCATTCGTTAAATGAAATGCATTCTCTTCTTCCGACTGGTCCGACTGAACAACGACAGAACCGGCAAAATTGTTCTTTTGTAAAAGGGGCTCGAGATCTGAAGGAAGGAAATCTCTTTGGATCACCTTCATATCCTCGTTGATCCAGCTATCTCTTAAGGGGTCGAACTTCCAGAAATGTTGGTGTGCATCAATTTTTTTCATAGTGGTTCAGGTAAATGTCTTTCGACATTAGTAAGTAATGTTCATTCAATTCATCTCCCTTGTCGCTGCTTTGCTATGATTAAAGCATCTATTGATTTCAGTAATTCAACTGATTTACGGTGAGCTTCAACTAACGGCAAGCCAACAGGTAATCCCGGTCTTTTATGTTTTGTTGCTGTAAGCCACGCATCCCTCATCATATTCTGTCGCTCAGACACTAGTTTTACATATTGTCGTGCTTTTGGCATTTGTCGTAAACTTTCTATGATGCCTGGTGACTTTGCTACTTCCTTAAACCCCAGGTACAAGAGAATTTGTCGAGCCATGATCCAATGTCCTGTTTCCCCCGGATGTACTCCATCCTGTGCTAACGAAAAGCCGTCCAGTCCGAATTTAGCATCCACCTTTCGATGTGCCTGCAGGTATTTCTTCATCGGGTAATGGATGTCTACCACCTCCCATTTTGATGAACGTCTCAAACCCGACAACCAATCAGCATAACGATCAAGAACCGTAGCATAACCGGGGCTTTCACCTTTTACTTCGTGGTAATAAGGTGGAGTTAGGTGAATAATCCTTGCGCCTGTTTTCACAACTTCTTCATGCAACCAGTTGATTCCATCCTTAAATTTTTTAAAACGATCATTATCGAATGGCATATAAATACCGTCGTTCATTCCATAACAGGCGAATACCAGATCGGGTTTTGTTTGGTCGAGTACCCGGGCCAGTCTTTCACGAAGATCAGGCCTGGGGAAACTCCCTCCTGCATGGCCGGCTTCTGAAAGGCCTGAAACTGTTTCACTTGACAAACCAACGTTAATAAATTCGAATTGTCTTCCTGGATATTGTACCCTCAGGTATGCTTCAACATTATTTACATACATCCCCGACCATGTTATGCTGTTGCCAAGAAATAGTATCTGCTTAATATTTGAAGCTAATGGTTGTGAATCCAGCGTCGGGGGCCGAAGTACAACAAGTATGATCAATAAAACAAAATGAGATATCTTATGCATGATGGTAACCAGGGCTGAAGCTGTGGGGCGAATTTACTGCGTGTAAGACAGTTTTAGCAAAATAAAAATAGACAATAGCTACCTTTGTGCTCATTACTGCCAACATAGAATTTATTGCGGGATTTTTGCAGATTTAGTTGAAATCGTGAGCGATGGCTTATCTTGTCGCCATTCCTGCCCATATTAGTATTTCTCCTTAAGGTCCGCTTTTGGTAAATCAATTATACAGGTAAAAAGTTATAACGAAAGAAGTATAAAAATGAAAAGAGTAGTAGTTACCGGAATGGGAGCTATAACGCCTTTAGGAAATTCGGTAAATGAATTTTGGCGAAATATTGTAAACGGGAAAAGTGGGGCCGCACCAATTACTAAATTTGATGCTACAAAGTTTAAGACCCGTTTCGGGTGCGAGATCAGGAATTTTGATGTCGCTGAATACATTGACAAAAAAGAGATCAAAAAGTATGATTTGTATACGCAGTACGCCATTGCTGCCAGCGACCAGGCTATAAAGGATGCACAGCTTGATTTTACCCAAATGGATGAAACAGAGCGATACGAAATTGGTGTCATCTGGGCATCGGGTAACGGCGGCATGGCTACGTTTGAAGAGCAGGTAAGAGACTTTCATTTGGGTGACGGCACGCCAAGGTTCAATCCTTACTTTATCCCGAAAATGATTGTCGATATTGCTGCAGGTGCTATTTCGATTCGTCATAAGTTACACGGACCCAATTATTGTACGGTCTCCGCTTGTGCATCATCCAATACTGCTATCATAAGTGCTTTTGATACTATAAGATTAGGCAAAGCATCCATCGTAATTGCAGGAGGTTCTGAAGCCTGTATTACAACTGCTTCGGTCGGCGGTTTTAATGCGGCGCAGGCTTTGTCTAAAAGAAACGATGAACCAGAAAAAGCTTCCCGCCCTTTTGATAAAGACCGGGACGGTTTTGTGATGGGTGAAGGGGGCGGTGCTTTGATACTGGAAGAATGGGAACATGCAGTAAAACGGGGTGCTCCTATTTACGCAGAAATGGTTGGTGGCGGAATGGCAGCAGATGCCTTTCATTTAACAGGCACACCTCCCGATGGTCTGGGCGCTTATTTAGGTATGTCTAAGGCCCTGGCAGATGCAGAAATCTCTCCGGATAAAATTGATTATATAAATGCACACGCCACTTCCACCGGCCTGGGCGACATAGGTGAATTGAACGGGATAAAAAGGCTTTTTCATAGACAGCCAGTGGCTATCAGCGGTACAAAATCCATGACGGGTCATCTGCTTGGAGCTGCCGGAGCAATTGAAAGTATTATAAGTGTTCTTTCTGTAAAACATGATATTATCCCCGGCACCATTAACACTGAAAATCTCGATGAGGCAATTCCTGAAGGCCTGGAATTAATCATTGGTAAGTCAGTTAACAGAACAGTGAATTATGTTCTTAACAATACTTTCGGTTTTGGCGGGCACACAGCAAGTTCTGTTTTTAAAAAGTACACCGACGACTAGATAAGCTGGAATTATTATAAACAAATATTTTACTTTCATATTTGCCATTTTTTTTTGGGATCGGACACTTGTCCTTTCTTCAACATCGTTGTCGGGTAATCGAACCCTTTGTCTAATGACTCCCGTGGAGGTGATGCACTTACTTGTACCGCCTTTCTTAGGCCGACAACCTGCTCAATATTAATTCACCTGCTGCCCGGTCTGTAAAACAATTATAGTTCGGGCTCTTTTGCAACTTAAACTTCTGCAACAATCGTTTTATTTGGTCTAAATAACTTTCACTTCCTTCATGCGCAATCATAAGTATCATTCAAAAGATATAGAGCGGTTTTTTGAATGATACTCCCGCAAAAACCAAAAGTCCAGGTATCTATACACTTGACCATTTAACACATAATCGTATATATAGTATATTTATCTGTCAAATAAATGATTAAAGAAGCACTGGGAAAGGATCGTATAGAGCAGGTAATCATCGGTAACATCGACGGCAGTAAAGTTGAAACGAAACAAGCCGACGCATTATATATTTTTATCGGCGCAAAACCATTTACCGATTGGATAGGCAAAGAAATCATAAGGAACGATAAAGGTTTTATTGAAACCGGCAGGGACGCCAAGAGCTATGATTCTTTTGAGAGGATCTGGAAATTGAAACGCGATCCCTACCTGCTCGAAACCAGCGCACATGGAATTTTTGCAGCCGGCGACGTGCATGCGAATGCCATGAACCAGGTGGCCTCAGCTGTTGGCGAAGGAAGTATGGCAATTAGTTTCGTTCATAAATATTTAGCAGAAGTGTAACCTGGTAATTAGTGAAAGCCGAAGTACTTTTTCGAATACCGGCATTTGTGTTTTAGAGCATCATCGTTGCCTTCAAGGATCGGAGCGGTTGACGAGCAGTTTTTCATTGACCCGATTTAACCGGCAGCAGTTCACCCTGAGCCTGTCGAAGGGTCGCAATCACTTTGTCGGCAATGCAATGAGGATCTCCGGTTTTCTTTTCACAGCCACAATTTCATTAAAACCTACCGGAAAAATAATAAAAATGCCTAAAGAAACCTGTGCTGATATGCAGGAAATAAGCGAGCTAAAATTACCCGCCGGTTATGTATGCGAAGAGTGTTTAAAAGTAAAAGGAAGGTGGTTACACTTGCGTACCTGTCAAACCTGTGGCGTCACCTTATGCTGCGACGACTCTCCGTCAAAACACATGAACAAACACAACCATAAAACCAATCATCCAGTTATTATCTCTGCGGAGCAGGGTGAAAGATGGATGTGGTGTTATAAAGATGAATTGTTTGTAGAGTATTAGAGCAGGGAACGTTACTCAAACCTCAATAACAACTTAAGTACAACGTCTTTAAAAGATGTATCGTTTTTTTGCTTAAGATGATTTGTTCTAAACCTGTTATGATTAAGCCGCAGTTGCCTGATATTGCTACCCGCAACAGTGTCTTTTTTGCAAACTATTTGTTTCAAAGGCTGCATTGGCTGCAGTAGTGCTAAAAACAATAAAAAAAGAGGTTGTAATAAATGTTTTCATTCGAATATTCTACCAATAAAAAATGTGAAACTTATCATGCTGTTTCACCGGCCGGGAAGGCGTTTAAAACTACTAACTTTTTCTGTTACAAACAGGCTTTACCCTTATTGATTTCTGGCGAAACTTTTCAGCCTATTCATTAATAAAGCTGTTGTTAGCGATATCAAAAGACAGTGAGACACCTGCTGAGTATGTATAGGGTAAAAAGGCTGAACATACAACACTTAAAGTATTAAAAGTTTTTACAGCTTACAATTTTACAATTGAAAGATTTGATCCATTAAAACCCATTTCTCGCCTTCTTTTGCCCACGGCAAAGGCTGTTGGAACTTCCATACAAACTGCTCCCATTCCTGCACTGCGGGGTTAGCTGCATCCATTTCAGCTTTACGCTCAAAACTAAAAGAATCATTCGTTTCCATGATCATGAACAGGCGGTTAGCTGTACGAAATATTTCCATATTGGTAATGCCGGCATCCAGGATACTTTTCCTGATTTCCGGTCTTACGTTGTCGGTTTTATGTAAGCGCTCGTATTCGGTGATCAGGCCGGCATCATCAGCGAGGTCAAGTGCCAAACAATATCTTTTCATGGAAGGTGTGTTTATGTCTACGTGTTTGAATTTTCTAAAATTTCTTTGCAGGCCAACGACTGTTGTCATTGCAACTCCTGTTGCCCGCGCGGATGAACCAGCCGGGACGGGTGTCGCTTCCCCATACATCGGGATACGCATCTTTTCATCCCGGCCAACGTGTTGCTAATACTTAATTTTCAAATCTTTTTGAATCTGTTCCAACGTTTTTCCTTTTGTTTCAGGCATCAGTTTCCATTATCATGAACAGCCGGTTAGCGGTGCGGAAGATTTCCATGTTGGTAATACCGGCATCCAGGATACTTTTCCTGATTTCCGGTCTTACGTTTTCGGTTTTATGTAAGCGCTCGTATTCGGTGATCAGGCCGGCATCATCAGCGAGGTCAAGTGCCAAACAATATCTTTTCATGGAAGGTGTGTTTATGTCTACATGTTTGAATTTTCTAAAATTTCTTTGTAGGCCAACGACTGTTTTCATTGCAACTCCTGTTGCCCGCCCGGATGAACCAGCCAGGACGGGTGTCGCTTCCCCATACATCGGGATACGCATCTTTTGATCCCGGCCAACGTGTTGCTAATACTTAATTTTCAAATCTTTTTGAATCTGTTCGAGAGTTTTTCCTTTTGTTTCAGGCATCAGTTTCCAGGAAAATAATAGTTGAAGGAACATCATAACGGCAAAAAACATAAA
>JAQBNO010000171.1 GCA_028288485.1 Segetibacter sp. | reverse complement strand
AAACCATATCGCCAAACAAACTGTTGCTGGTAGATTGCGCCTGTGCCTGGAAACGGTGACCAAACTGTATGATAATATCGAGGCCGGTAATATTGGTTTCCTTATTTACAAAATACTGGGCACGGTGAAATTCTTTAAAACAATCGAAAGCGCCGCTGTAAGCAAGACTTTCAAGCGATTTTTTACTGGCGGCACGAAGGTTAACACGCTTCACCAGGTCGAAAATGCTGGAGTAAGGTCCGCGCTTTTTACGTTCTTCCAGGATACATTCAATGGCATTTTCACCCACACCTTTCAGTCCCATCATGCCAAAACGGATCTCGCCCCGCTTGTTTACGGCAAAACCTTTGTTCGATTCATTGATATCGGGTCCGAGCACCATTAATCCCATGCGCTTACATTCTTCCATGAAGAAGGTGATCTTTTCAATACTTCCGGCGTGGTTTAACACGGCAGCCATGTATTCGCTTGGGTAGTGGGCCTTTAGGTAAGCAGTCTGGTAGGCGACAAATGCATAACAGGTGGAGTGCGATTTATTGAAGGCGTATTGGGCAAAGGCTTCCCAGTCGCTCCAGATCTTATCGAGCTTATCGGCAGGATGTCCTTTTTTGGTGGCTCCTTCAATAAACTGCGTCTTCATTTTATTCAGGATAGCAATCTGCTTCTTACCCATTGCCTTACGCAATACGTCGGCATCACCTTTACTAAAGCCCGCGAGCTTTTGAGACAGCAGCATCACCTGTTCCTGGTAAACGGTAATGCCATACGTTTCTTCGAGGTATTCCGCCATGTCGGGTACGTCATACGTTATCTCCTGGCGGCCGTGCTTACGCTCTACATAATCGGGAATATACGCCATAGGACCGGGGCGGTACAAGGCGTTCATCGCGATAAGGTCGGCAAAAACGTCGGGCTTTAAATCGCGAAGGTGTTTTTGCATTCCTGCACTTTCAAACTGGAAGGTGGCGTTGGTTTCACCTTTCTGGTACAGTTCGTAGGTCTTCGTATCATCCAAAGGAATTTCATCTATTTCTATCGTAACTCCATGATTTTGTTTTATGAGTTCCAGCGCGGTTTTTAAAATAGACAAGGTTTTCAAACCAAGGAAGTCCATTTTGATTACACCTGCTTCTTCAATCACATTACCTGCTATCTGCGTAACAAGAAGGTCGGAGTCTTTCGAGGTAGCAACAGGAATGATATTCTTTAGATCGTCCGGGGCAATGATGATACCGGCAGCGTGTAAACCGGTGTTACGGACAGAACCTTCCAAACGGGCAGCTTCTCTCAGCACCTGTGCCTGCAAGCCGTCGCCTTTATATATTTCCCTGAGCTTCTTTACATTTTCCAAATCCTCCGGACCTAAGTCCTCTTTTTCTTCAAGGCTCTTTTCGCCCTCTTTTTTGGTCAATGGAGCAAACAACATCCGGTTCAAATTCGTTCCGGGCTTGTCAGGCACCAGTTTGGCCATCATATTACTTTCGGCCAAAGGCAGGTCCAGCACACGGGCAACGTCCTTTATGCTCATTTTGGCGGCCATTGTACCAAATGTTACAATCTGGGCTACCTGGTTCTTGCCGTATTTCTGCACCACATAGTCGATCACTTTCTGGCGGCCGTCGTCGTCGAAGTCGGTGTCTATATCCGGCATGCTTTTACGATCCGGGTTAAGGAAACGCTCGAACAGTAAGTTGTATTTAATCGGGTCGATATTAGTGATTCCAACACAATAAGCAACCACCGAACCGGCGGCTGAACCACGGCCGGGACCAACAAATACGCCCAGTTCGCGACCAGCCCTGATAAAGTCGGATACAATAAGGAAGTAACCTGCAAAACCCATGGTTTTAATAGTGAACAATTCAAAGTCAAGGCGTTCCCTGATTTCTTCGGTTATTTCACTGTATCGTTTTCTTGCACCTTCGTAGGTTAAATAATGGAGGTATTCCCACTGGTTCAGGTTGCCATCAGTATGTTGCTGAAACTCTTTTGGAATAGGGAAGTTGGGGAGCAGGATATCCTTCTTTAAATTCAGGACTTCGATCTTATCAACAATTTCATTGGTATAATCAATGGCGTGAGGAAGGTCGCTGAACAGTTCCTTCATCTCATTCGTCTTCTTAAAATAAAACTGGTCGTTGGGGAACTTGAAACGGCGTTCTTTTAACTGAACGTCATCATTTATAAAATCATCGTAACCCGGCGTGGCTTTCTTTTCGCCGGTGTTGATACATAGTAAAATGTCGTGGGCATTATAGTCGTCCTGGTCGGTATAATGGCTGTCGTTACTGGCAATAACTTTTACATTGTGTTTAACCGCATACTTCAGCAATGAAAGATTTACCTTGTCCTGGTCCTTGATTCCGTGACGTTGCAACTCTATATAAAAGTCTTCGCCAAACATATCGAGCCACCATTTAAATTCTTTTTCACCTTCGTCTTCCCCATCCTTCAAAATTGCCTGCGGAACAGAAGCTCCCAGGCAACAGGTTGTTGCTATGAGTCCTTCATGATATTTTTCAATCAACGGTTTATCAATCCTGGGATATTTGCCGTACATGCCTTCCTGGTAACCAAGCGAAGTCAATTTTAATAAATTATCATAACCCTGTTTGTTTTTCGCCAATAACACCTGGTGATGCCGCACATCTTTTTGTTCCTTGGTAAAAGCCCGCTTCGTCATGTCTTCCACTACGTAAAACTCGCAGCCTACAACCGGCTTCACCTTTAAAGAGCCATCCTCGTTTTTATGCTTATAAGCCTCGGCAACAAATTCAAACGCACCAAACATATTACCATGATCGGTAATGGCAAGGGCAGGCATATCATCAGCTATCGCTTTTTGATACAAGCTTTTTATAGATGCAGCCCCATCCAGCAAGCTGAATTGGGTGTGAACGTGGAGGTGAGAGAATTTGGACATGGTAGTGAATGGTCAATGGTGAACGGTGAAATTGTGAGTGGTGAGTTGAGAATGGTAAGTTGCGAGCGCAGGATTTACGTTTGACATTTCACGTTTGACGTTTCACCTTTGCCCATTCACCATTGCCCTCTCTCCAACGCAATTTGAACGGACAAATATCGTTATACACGAAGAATAATTGGCCCCCTTCTTATCCACAGGTGGGGTTAACTGTTCGTTAAAAACTTTTGAAAAAACTTTGATTTTGGTTTTTAAGTCGCTTACTTTGCGCACCCCCGAATATGAATAAAACCAGATTATTATACTGCCTTTTGTCTGTCGTACTGTTAAGCAGTTGCAGCCAATGGAAGGCAATCAGGTCGCGTGATAATTCTACTTCTGCCGCCAAAACTCCTTCTAAAAAGTCGAACGCTAAAAAGGTCCGGTTTCTCGATAATATCTCTGTAACTCCCGGAGAAGTTGTTACAAGTAAACACGCTACAGTCGGTCCTTCTATGCCTTCCTTAGAAAAACGCAAGAAGGAAAGAGAATCTTATAATGCAGTCTGGCGGCCAGCTGTTAATGCAGGTAATATCGAAAAGGTTGACTGGTTACAATTAAAATATGCCATCGTATTAGATGCAACGGTAGAGACTCTCAATAATTTAAACCTGCTTACCACGATTGATGATTGGTGGGGCACCAATTACTGTTACGGCGGAAGTACAAAAGACTGCATCGATTGTTCTGCTTTCACGCATGTGGTTATGCAGAATGTGTATAAGGTAAATATTCCGCGCACTGCTCAGGAGCAATACAATGCACGCCAACAGATAAATTTGGAAGACCTCAATGAGGGTGACTTGGTTTTCTTTCATACCAGCGGCCCCGAAATATCTCATGTAGGCGTATATCTTCAAAACAACAAATTCGTTCATGCTGCTACGAGCGGTGGTGTAATGGTAAGCGATCTCAATGACACTTACTGGAAGCCGCGATACAAAGGGGCAGGAAGGTATAATGGGGTGACAACTACTACTACTTTGTCTCTATCTAAGTAGTTTTTTAAAGAGAAGTTTTTGAACCAGCCGGTGGGTTAAAAATGTAACAGCCGTTGCGTCGCACTCTTGTACGTAATACAATTCTATTTGGCTGATTATGCGTGAACCGGAATGCAGCCAGAGCTTTTATGGTTGCTTAACAAACGACTTCGTTCCTGTAGATGAAATAATAATCCGATCCTTCTTCTTAAAGGTAGACTTTATTTTTTTCGCCGATTACGGCTCTTCACTTCTTGATCTCCTCGTTCCTCCTTTACCGCTTGTTTTTGTGCGGCAGAACAGCTTAGTTTAGAAATTTCTTTTTACCCATACAATCTGGATTGAACAATCAATGTCGTTCACTTAAGCTGTTATTGTAGAACGTAATTTTTGTAATGCCCTCCTTATATCCAGGGTTTGTTACTTTCTTTTATCTCAGAAATGTTTATGTTTTTTTGGTTTGGATGATGCTCCGCATTTCCTTGATGAAAAGAAAGTAACCAAAGAAAAATCAAGAAAGGAAAGATTACATCCCTTTCCTTTCGTTGTTCCTTGATTAAGCTTTTGTACTACTGTGACTTCAGCATTTGTTTTTCATGCTGTTTCAGCTAAAGCTATAAAGGCGCAAATGGCTGCTATAACGCAACGAAGTTTAATAGTACCAGGAAATCTGCCCCATATACCAACCTTACTCATTTCACCTACCGCACGAGAACGGTGGTGCCTTTGCGGCTATGTACTGCGCCATCTACACCTACGCCTTCAACCATCCATACGACCGTTTGTGTTTGTTGTTCCAATCCTTTAAACATGCCATCCCATCCCGGCAAAGGTTTTTTCGTTTCGAATAATATCTGTCCCCACCTGTTAAATACCCGGAAAAAACGGAGATCCCTTACTCCAATCAGTATCGGCCGCAGGTAATCATTTCTTCCATCCCTGTTAGGAGTAAAGGCGGTGGGCAGGAAAATCTCTACCTTTTCAATTGTTTTTACCAACTGGGTATCTACCGTCAGGCATCCTGCGTTTGTGCGAATGTCGATTGTGTACAACTGTTCCCTGGGTCCTTTAAAGTCGGGGGTAAAACTTGTGGGGGTATTTAAGCTAACAGGAGGTCTCCATAAAACATTTTCACCAATTTGCCTTGCCTGTAAAGAGAGTGGTACATTAATAAGCGCATATTCTACCGGGTAAGTTATTCCTGGTTTAGCTACATCAACAATAATAGCTTCTCGTTTCGTGGTGTCGATACAGCCCATATCATTCTTGAGTAAGGCATAATAAATACCACTCGCACTTACTTTAAACCTGGGTTGGTTTGGCCGGCCAATAGGAATATCATCTTTAAACCACTGTATGCTGGTTGTAGGCTTAACATGTAAAACCGCACTATCGTTATAGCCCACACAATAAGCTGCCTTCCCAATTAATTGTAACGTATCGTCAATAACCGATGCTCTTACAATAACTGTATCTGTAGTTCGACAGCCTCCACCACTGTTACTCGTGGTTACAACATAAGCCGTCGTCTTATCAGGGGCAGCCAACGGACTGGAACTATGTGGGTCATTAAGGCCCGACGCAGGTGCCCATGCATAAGCGAGCCCCTGCCTGGGTGGAATGCCAATAGGTACAGGGTTCAGGTTACACGATAAGGTATCTAAGCCGGCATTTGCAGTAACGGTGAGTGAATCTTTTATTTTGGTAAACATTGTTTTCGGGCAGCCGTACCCGAAATAGGGTTCTAACTTTACCGCGATGGTTGTTCCTGAAGGGGGAGGTGGTGATAGAGTAAGCACCTGTTGTGTTCCCAGCACGTTTGTTAACGAACTGTCGTACCATGTATAACCCTGGTAGCCGTAATGTGCTACTATGTTTATCGCCGTGTCGTCGGGACAATAGGTGGCGCCAACAAAATTGCCACTACATTCCGAATTTACATCAATATAAGCATATCCAAAGTGCCGGCGAAAAGTACAATCGGCAGTCTTAAAAAATAACCGGATTGTTTTGCCGGCGTTACCCGATAAGTCTACCGAAACCGCCGACCAGTTTTTATATAATACAGTGATAGTATCGCTTGAACTTGAAGACTGGAATCCCTGCAACGACGATCCGACTGCAATAAAACTGAAAGACGCACAACTTATGGTTGTATTATCAGTAACATTGGTAACCTCGATTTCCATCCTCGGTTGTTCGTTCGTTTTATGATTTGGCGATTGAAACACCACTGCATAATTGTAAACAAGCGTATAAGAATTGTCATTTTGCGGGATCGTAAATTCGTAAGAAACTCCTTCGGCTTCGCCGCCTGCCTGCGTGCTGCCTAATTTAATGGAATGACCGCTGCCATTAGGACAAATTACCGGGAAGCCACCAAAAGGGTCGAGCTCCTTAGATGGGGCATTGTACATCGTATGTTTACCAAAATACGGCCCTCCTGAGGAATACAATGAAATTACATTTTCAGCTCCAACTGCGGCTGTTGTACCGGTATAGCAGGTCCATCCATCGAAGTTTCCGGTTTCGAAATCTATATTAGGTGGACAACCCTGGGCATTGCCCGAAATGCAGAAGAAAAGTAGAAAGACGTTGAACAATATTAATGACAGTACGACACGGGCAAACCGATCTTTATCTTTGTATAATTGTTCTGAAACCTGCACATGTTAAATTTAGGTTCTTAAAGTTAAGGATATTCAGCTTTCGTGAAATTAAGAAATTGTAGGTAAGTTTTATTTTTATGGGCCAGGCAAAAGATACTGCTATTAACTGCCGTTCCCGCCTACGGCGCATTGGCCTCAACTTAAGGATTATTTTCATGGGCCAAACAGAGCTACTACTATTATGCTTCTCTACTAATGAACTCGTTTTTGCTGCCTTGATTTTTAATTTTTTTTGATACCGGCTTTTTGTACTATAAGAATCATCGTTGCTACGCTCAGTACAACGTTTAATTCTTTGATAGAACTTAGCGTAGCATTTTTTTTTTTTACCCTGAGCGAAGCCGAAGGGTATCCTGAGCTAAGCCGAAGGGTAGCCTGAGCTAAGCCGAAGGGTCGCAAAGTTCATTTTGAATGGTTGGGGGGCCGCCCCCTAAGGTTTCTCGCGTCGTACTCTTGTACATTTTTATAG
>JAQBNO010000168.1 GCA_028288485.1 Segetibacter sp. | reverse complement strand
CACCTGGCAAAATAAATTATAAATACAAAAGGAAAGACTTTAAGTAAAACGCTAGTTACAACTAATTTAAGAAGCTAACCATATGCGTACAGCCATTACAAAACAACAGGTACAGGCGCTGCACGATAATTATACCGGTGTAAAATTGATTGATATAAGATCGGCTCCCGAACATGAAAAGCTGCATATTCCCGGCACGACCAATATTCCTTCAGACAACCTTCCTGAACGATTTTCGGAATTCAACAAAGAAGAAACAATTGTTTGTGTTTGCAATCATGGAAAAGAACGTTCGCAACAAGCTGCTGATCTTCTTTATAATGCCGGTTTTAAAAATACATTTTACCTCGAAGGTGGTACCGCCACATGGTCCATTTAAGGAAGATTAAAGGAATATAATTTAAAAATACTAAGTACACAATGGAAGCTGTTATTACCGCATCAAAACCTGGATACACGTTAAAACAACTGATCCTGTATTTCCTGAAGCTCGGTTATGCTGGCTTCGGGGGGCCTGTTGCATTAGTAGGTTATATGCACCGCGACCTTGTAGAAGAACGTAAATGGATCGCTGAAGAAGAATACAAAGATGGACTGGCCCTCGCACAACTTGCACCAGGGCCCTTGGCGGCGCAGTTAGGCATTTATTTAGGCTATGTTCATTTCCGCGTTTTAGGTGCTACACTATGCGGACTTGCTTTTGTACTTCCCTCCTTTTGTATGGTAGTGGCAATAGGCATTGCTTATAAGTTGTTCGGCGGTTTGCCCTGGATGCAGGCAATCTTTTACGGGGTAGGTGCAGCAGTAGTAGGAATTATAGCCATCAGCAGTTTCAAACTCACCGAAAAATCTATAGGTAAGATTAACCCAGCCTCGTTTGTTAAAAACTGGATGCTATGGATCTTCTTTTTGCTCGCGGCCATCACAACCATCGTCACCCAGCAGGAACAGGTATTATTATTTATTATAGCCGGGTTATTGTACATGTTTGTAAAGGCACCGCCTAAAAGGTTTCAAAAACCTTCAATAGCTAACTCAATATTTTTAACCGGTATAGGTTTCTGGCAATTTGAATTTAATACACTCGGGCAAATAGCCTGGTTCTTTACCAAAGCCGGCGCATTTGTTTTTGGAAGCGGCTTAGCTATCGTTCCCTTTTTACATAGCGGCGTTGTTACCGAGTACGGCTGGTTAAACGAGCACGAGTTTGTAGATGCTGTAGCCGTAGCAATGATAACTCCCGGACCGGTAGTAATAACTGTAGGCTTTATCGGCTATTTGGTAGCCGGCTTTCCCGGTGCTTCCGTTGCAGCTTTAGCCACATTTCTGCCATGTTATTTATTCACGATCCTTCCTGCGCCTTATTTTAAAAAGTACGGCAAACACCCCAGCATAAAGGCATTTGTAGATGGAATAACTGCAGCAGTAATTGGTGCACTGGCAGGTTCGGTAATTGTAATTGCGGCCCGAACAATCAAAGACATTCCAACCGCCTTAATTGCCTTAGCTACCATCATCATTCTATTAAGAATAAAAAAGGTAAAAGAGCCGCATATTATATTAGTTGCGGCTCTTGCCGGTCTTGCGTTAAAGTTGTTGGTATAGATTGTTTACTAACAGTCGTGGTATTGTATTCAACCTCCTCCCGGCGGGCGAACCTCACCGGTGCCAATTACTTATACTTGTCATTCTTCAATTACCAGCCAGGTTCTCTATCTAACCCGTAGGGTGTAAAGACTAAGATGGCATAGTTCTTTTGAAATTTCCCCGTAAACAAAATGGGCATTAAAGGATATGGGACAACGAAAATAGCTTGAAGCAGGCTTGAGTTAAACGGCGAGGCAACAAGTGGTATCAACATCATGTAAGAAAAGCCCACGAAGTATCAACAGTACAAGTGAGTGACACAACAAAAGTTGAATAAACTTATTTTGACAGTAACCCCGAAATAACTTTATTTGTATCCGACTGATATACAGTCTCCTGGTAAAGATTCTATTCTTCTCCTATGTCATTGAACCGTGAACAAAATTTTAAACCAGTAATTGAACAACATTAAATGGAACAAACTTCATCCTTTGAAAAGATCCTTTCTATAGATATCGGTGGTTCAAACGTTAAAGCAACAGTATTAAACCAGGAAGGTGCACTTACAATGGAGTATCAAAAACTTGAGACGCCGCAACCTGCTTCTCCCGACAACCTGCTAAAAACAATAAAAACGCTTGTGCAAAATTTCCCGGTATACGATTGTATCTCCGTCGGCTTCCCCGGTTACGTAAGAGACGGGGTGGTTAAGACTGCGCCAAACCTCGGAACCGAGCATTGGAAAGATGTGGATTTAAAGAAAATACTTTCCGATGCTTTAGGGAAACCAACCCGCGTGGTAAATGACGCCGATATGCAGGGACTCGGCGTGGTAAACGGCAAAGGTTTTGAAATGGTGGTTACATTAGGTACAGGCTTTGGAACAGCTTTGTTAATGGACGGCTACCTCCTGCCTCACCTCGAAATTGCGCACCATCCAATTAAGAAAGATGTAGACTACGATATATACATCGGCGACCAGGCGTTAGAAGAAATAGGAGCAAAAAAATGGAATAGAAGGGTACAAAAAGTAATCGAAATTCTGAAAACCGTTTTTAACTACGACCATTTGTATATCGGAGGTGGAAATGCAAAGAAGTTAGACTTTGAATTAGACGCAAATATGACCACTGTATCAAATAAAGATGGAATTAAGGGAGGAGCGAGGTTATGGAAATTGGAAGAAAAGCCTCCTGTAAAGCCCCACTATACATCGGTAGAATAAACTAACCACAATGTCTATAGAAACTCAACCAATAGAACAATCAGGAATAAATACGGTTCGCGTTTTGGCTGCCGATGCTGTTCAGAAAGCGAATTCAGGTCATCCGGGTATGCCAATGGGAGCCGCACCAATGGGGCATGTGCTTTGGGCGCACAGCATGAACTATAATCCTGCAAGCCCGAAATGGCCCAACCGCGACCGGTTTATTTTGTCTGCCGGTCATGGCTGTTTGTTACAATACATCTATTTATATCTTACCGGCTACAATCTTACACTTGAGGATCTAAAAAATTTCCGGCAATTGCACAGCAAAACACCCGGGCATCCTGAGTTTGGCCTTGCCGATGGCATTGAAATAACCACCGGTCCGTTGGGGCAGGGTTTTGCCGAAGGCGTTGGTTTTGCTATTGCGCAAAAACACTTAGCTGCCCGCTTTAACAAGCCCGGTTTTGAAATTTTCAATTATCATATTTACGCCATCTGCAGCGATGGCGACCTGATGGAAGGCGTTACAGCAGAAGCTGCTTCGCTCGCCGGCCACCTTCAGTTAGGGAATATGATCTACCTGCACGACGATAATCATATTTCAATTGAAGGCAATACTGATCTTGCCTTTAATGAAGATATTGCCAAACGTTTTGAAGCGTACGGCTGGCATGTACAGGTAGTGGAGGATGGAAACGATATAGAAGCAATTAAGAATGCAGTACACAATGCTAAACATGAAACACGGCGACCCTCGTTGATCAAGGTTAGAACGGAAATAGCTTATGGCAGTCCGAATAAAGTGAATACGGCAGGAGCGCACGGCTCTCCACTTGGCGCCGATGAAGTAAAACGTGTAAAAGAATTCTTAGGATTTGATCCTCAAAAATCATTTGACGTACCTGCAGAAGTTTTAAGTTACTATAATGAAGTTGGTAAACGGGGTGCACAAATAGAACAAAAATGGGACGAATTATATGCATCTTACAAACAACAGTTTCCCGGTTTAGCAGCGGAATATGAACTCATGCGCAGCAGGAAATTGCCGGATGGCTGGAAGGACAAACTACCGATTTTTAAAGCCGGCGGCGATAAGATTGCTACCCGTAAAGCATCGGGGAAAACATTGAATGCTATAGCATCGAGCCTGCCGAGTTTGATTGGCGGCTCGGCCGACCTTTCGCCTTCTACCGATACTTACCTGGAAGAATATGAGTCTTTCACAGCCGAAAATCCTTCGGGGCGTAACTTCCACTTTGGTATTCGTGAACACGCAATGGGTGCAGCACTTAATGGAATTGCGCTTTCAGAAGGCATGATACCCTATGGCGCAACCTTCCTTATTTTTTCTGAGTATATGAGGCCCCCTATCCGTTTGGCTTCAATCATGAAAACCCGCAGCATCTTTATTTTTACGCACGATAGCATCGGCTTGGGTGAAGACGGTACAACACACCAGCCGGTTGAACAATTAATATCATTAAGATCCATTCCTAACCTGGTAGTTCTTCGCCCTGCGGATGCCAATGAAACAGCCCAGGCGTGGAGAGTAGCGATTGAGCAAAACGACGGCCCGGTTGCATTGGTTTTATCAAGGCAGGGCCTTCCGGTTATTGACCAGGAAAAATATACGCCGGCAACCGAACTGGAGAAAGGTGCTTATATTTTGTCGGAAGCAGCGGCAGACCCCCAGTTAATTTTGATAGCAACAGGTTCCGAAGTCCCGTTGATTATGCAGGCACAGGCAAAACTGCAGGATGAAGGCATCGCGGCACGTGTAGTGAGCATGCCTTCATGGGAATTGTTTGAAAAACAGGATGCAGCTTATAAAGAAAAGGTATTCCCAAAAAATATTCGTAAACGTTTAGCTGTAGAAGCAGGCTCAACATTAGGTTGGCATAAATATGTAACCGATGAGGGCGACATAATCGGCATGACGACTTTCGGAGAATCAGCGCCGGCTGAAGACCTGTTTAAGTTATTTGGATTTACAGTGGAGAATGTAGTTAAAAGGGCAAAGGCGCTAATTTCTTAAATAGACCGAGGCATATAATTTTTTGGCTGAGAGTTTAATGTTCAATATGCAACGGTCAATGTTCAAGGTTCAAATTAAAAAAGCCAAAGTTTTGTTGACCAGCCCAGGTTCTACTATCTACATCGTTGTGTCACTCACTTGTACGCCTATACTTGCCGGAGCATTTAAGCGAACAAGAAAAGTGGTAAACATTTGAGCAGTAGTAAAATTAAAAGCAGAATTGTTAATACAAAAGATAATTATAGGACAACTGCCGGCCGGAAAGAATTCGTTCAGGCGGCGATGAGTTTAACCGCTGCGTAAAGAAAACAAAAGTTCAAGTGAGTGACAATACCAGTTAGTTCGCGGGAACGAAGACAGCATGAAAAACGTCAGCCAGCCAACAAAAAAACCAAAAAAGCAAACACACTATGAAAATAGGAATTGCAGGAGATCACGGAGGATTTCAATTAAAACAATACCTTTCACCATTACTTAAAAAATGGGGGCACGAAATTGTTGACTTTGGAGCTAGTGAACAAAACGACCAGGATGACTACCCTGATTTTGTTATTCCGCTTGCAAAAGCAATTGCAAACAAGGAAGTTGACCGTGGCATTGCAGTGTGTGGAAGCGGAGTAGGTGCGTCAATTGCAGCGAATAAAGTTCATGGAGTACGTTCAGCATTGGTTCACGATCATTTTTCCGCTCACCAGGGAGTTGAAGATGACGACATGAACATGCTCTGCCTGGGTGGACGTGTGGTTGGAAATAATGTAGCCCAGGAAATTGTAGAGACCTTTCTTAAAGCAGAGTTTACCAAAGCTGAAAGGCATATGAGAAGACTACAGAAAGTGCAGGAAGTTGAAAATTCAAACCAATAACACTTGTATATATGGAAGCAAACAGAGTAAAAAAAATTCATGATTTTGACCAGAGTATCTGGCTCGACTTTATCGACCGTAAAATCATGAACACAGGAGAGCTACAAAAATTAATTGACGAAGATGGTGTAAGAGGAATTACATCAAACCCGGCAATATTTGAAAAAGCAATCAGCAGCAGTTCTGATTACGACGAAGATATCAAAGAACTTACAGGAGAAAAGGAAAGTAATGAAGAGCTTTTTTATGCGATTGCCATACGCGATATTCAGCGCGCAGCAGATATCTTCATGCCTGTTTACGACGAAGAAGTGAAAGGCGCAGATGGCTATGTAAGCCTCGAAGTATCCCCGCTTTTAGCACGAGATACCGAAGGAACGATCAACCAGGCAAGAGACTTGTGGAAACAGGTGAACCGCAAAAATGTAATGATCAAAATTCCGGGAACAGCAGAAGGACTTCCTGCTATTCGCACGGCGATAAGCGAAGGAATAAATATAAATGTAACCTTGCTTTTTGGGCTCGAAAGATACGAGGCGGTTACCGAAGCATACATCTCGGGATTAGAAGCTCGTGTTGCTGCCGGTCAACCTGTTGACAACGTTGCTTCCGTTGCCAGCTTCTTCCTTAGCCGCATAGATGTAATGGTGGATCCCTTACTCGACGAAAAAAACCTGGAGGCTTTAAAAGGAACCGTAGCCATCGCCTCGGCAAAAAAAGCTTACGAAATTTACAAAAGAGTCTTCGGTAGCGAACGCTTTAAAAAGCTGGAAGAAAAAGGCGCTACACCGCAGCGTTTGTTATGGGCCAGCACGGGAACAAAAGACCCTTCGGTAAGAGATGTAAAATATGTGGAAGCGTTAATCGGTCCAAAAACGGTAAATACAGTTCCCTATGAAACACTTCTAGCTTTTCGTGATCATGGTGAAGCTGAAGACAGGCTGGAGTCTGATCTCGAAAATGCAACGCAGGTACTTGACAAATTGAAGAATGCAGGCATAAGGCTTGATGAAATAACACAGAAATTAGAAGACGATGGCATCGAGAAATTTAACGCTCCGTACAACAAATTGATGAAGGCAATAGAGAATCAAAGAAAGCAACTGGCTTAAGAGGAAGGGAAAGTTTATCTTCAAATGAAAGAGTTGTTGGTCATAAGACCAACAACGGCAAAAGCAACTGGCTTAGTAAATATGGAAAATGCGAATGTAAAAGTGCTCTTTTCAGATATTGGCGGTGTACTGTTATCGAATGGTTGGGGGCATGATTCAAGGCAAAAAGCAGCCCACGAGTTTAATATAGACTACAACGAAATGAACAGGCTTCACGAGTTCATTTTCAATGTGTACGAGATTGGCAGGATGAATTTGGATGAATACCTGAATACGGTCGTCTTTAACCAACACCGCGATTTTACGAGGGAAGATTTTAAGTCTTTTATATTCGCAGAATCGAAAGAACTTCCCGACATGCTTGAATGGCTGGTTGAATGGAAAAAAGCTAATCCCGGTTTCAGGATAATAAGTATCAACAACGAAGGGAAGGAACTGAACGATTATCGTATCAAGAAATTCAAGCTCCACCGTTGCTTTGATGCTTTTATCTCATCATGCGAAGTAGGAATGCGCAAACCCGATCCGGGAATCTTTAAACTGGCTATGGGCGTGGCGCAGGCAAGCCCACAACATTGTTACTACTTCGATGATCGAATTATGCTGGTGGAAGCCGCAGACAGGGCAGGCATGCAAGCCTATCATCATACTGATTTTGAAACCACAAAAAAGATTATAGAAAGCTTTAAATAACAAATGTTGCAGTTTACAAGTTGCAGGACGCGGTTCTGGCCGCTGTTTGGTTGGCTGACCAACAGCCAGCTTTAAAGGCAACTGTAATTTAATCAGCGCGAAAAAAAGCGTTGTAACGATTGAGAAAAACGCAGCACCGAAAACAAAAGCCGCTAATTGATATGCTGTAAAAGTGATTGCGACCCTTCGGCTTTGCTCAGGGCAAACTGCAACACTTAGTTAATTTATAACCAAGTGTTGCACCGAGCCTGGAAACGATGATTCCGTCCGTACTGAAGCTGGTACCATAAAGATTATCATTATACGGTCAGGCGGTTTATTAAAAACGCCCGATGGTATTTAAACAAAACGAATTGTAAAAGGTTTTATCATCCGCTGCCTGTTCATTATGGCAGTTGAAAACTATTAAACTAATATGAGCACAACACAAGAAACCGGGTTTTCACTTGGTATGATTGGCCTTGGCACGATGGGCCGTAACCTGTTATTAAACATGGCAGAGCATGGCTTTACTGTTGCGGGCTACGATAAAGACGCCTCCAAAGTGAGTTTATTGGGTGCTGAGGGAAAAGATTATCCGGTGAGAGGATTTGACACGCTGGAAACGTTTATTCAAAGTTTAAAAAGCCCGAAAGCAGTAATGCTGCTGGTGCCCGCGGGAAAAATTGTAGATAGTGTCATCCAGGACTTGAAACCTTTGCTTACCGAAGGCGATATTATCATAGATGCCGGTAATTCTCATTTTACCGACACCAACAGAAGGGTGGCTGAATTGGAAGCCATCGGACTGAACTTCTTTGGGATGGGCGTATCGGGAGGAGAAGAAGGCGCACGAAAAGGCCCGAGCATGATGCCCGGCGGCGATAAGGAATCCTACGAGTTTGTAAAGCCGATCCTCGAAAGTATAGCAGCTAAAGTAGAGAATACGCCTTGTGTAACATATATCGGTCCCGGTGCTGCCGGCCATTTTGTAAAAATGGTTCACAATGGTATTGAATACGGGTTGATGCAGCTAATTGCAGAGACTTATGAACTGGTATCAAAAGGGCTTCAATTGCCCGACGAGGAAATACACCAGATGTTTAAGAAATGGAACCAGGGCCGCCTGCAATCTTTTCTTATAGAAATTACCAGCCATATTTTTACGTTTCGGGAAACAGGAAATAATCATTTGTTATTAAATGATATCAGGGACCAGGCTCGTTCAAAAGGAACCGGTAAATGGACTTCGCAGGTAGCTATGGACCTCGAAACGCCTATTTCAACCATTGATGCAGCTGTTGAAATGCGTGACCTTTCGAAATATAAAGACCTACGCATACTAGCCGCCTCTGTTTACGGAGAAACGTTGCCGACATTAAACGTTACGAACAAAGAAGATTTTCTTACTAATCTTGAACAGGCGTTTTATTTCAGCATGATCATTTCGTATGCCCAGGGAATGCACCTTCTTTTTAATGCGTCGAAAGCATATAATTACGGGCTTAAAATGCAGGAAATCGCAAAGATTTGGCGCGGCGGCTGTATCATTCGTTCCGGGTTTCTCAACGATATCTACAACGCGTATCAAACCAACCAGAACCTCGAGCATTTATTGGTAGACGAACAGATCGCTGCTCTTGTAACAGAAACTTTGCCAGCTACAAGGTCGGTAATTGCCAGCGCAATAAGCAACGGCCTCGCAGTACCTGCTTATGCTGCTTCTCTCAGTTATTTTGATGCCTTCAGGAGCAAAAAAATGCCTTCTAACCTAATACAGGCGCAACGTGACTATTTTGGAGCACATACTTACGAGCTAATTGGTAAAGAAGGCTTCATTCACTCCAACTGGATCGTCGAAGCACTACTTCCAAACGAAGAGGTGGCGAAAGAACAGCCGTAGAGCAGCTTCCAGTTACGCGTTACCATGCCGGTCGCCACTTACCGGTTTCAGGTTACTCGTTCCAGCTAACACGACAATAAATACAAATGGTTTATTTTTTTATGTACCAAACACCATTACTACTATTTTACTTTCGTTGCGTCGCACTCTTGTACTGAAAAAAGTTTATTTGGCAGTTTCCAAGCTGCAGAAACAAATTTCACGACATACATGAAACAGCCCACCGGAAACAGGTACCCGGTAACCGGCAACAAAACCGGACGCACTACAAAATTTAAAACAATGAACTGCAAATCTAAACCCGACATCTTTATCATCTTCGGCGGAACCGGCGACTTAAATTCACGTAAGCTTGCTCCTGCCCTATATAATTTATTTATTGATAATTGGCTTCCTCCACAGTTTTCGATTATTGGTACAGGCCGTACGAAACTTACCGATGAAGCATACAGGAATAATTTACTCGAAGACATCAACCAGTTCTCCCGTTCTGGTCATGCTGATCCAGCTAAATGGCAGGAGTTTTCGCAACATATATTTTACCAGGTTTCCGACCTCACTAAAATAGAAACGTACCAGGAATTAGGCGACAGGATTAAGAAACACCAGGATGAATGGCAAAAACCGGCAACTATAATTTTCTACCTTGCCGTATCACCTCATTTCTTTAAACCAATAGCAGAAAATATTGCAGCCTGTAAACTTGCCGACGACGTTGACAATACCCGGCTGGTGATAGAAAAACCTTTCGGTAACGATCTTGAATCAGCTACTGCGCTTAATAAGCTATTAGGAAGCATGTTCGAAGAAAAACAGATCTACCGCATCGATCATTACCTCGGGAAAGAAACAGTTCAGAATATTCTTGCTTTCCGTTTTGCAAATTCAATCTTTGAACCTATCTGGAACCGCAATTACATTGAATATGTTCAAATTTCGGTAACTGAAAAATTAGGTGTTGAAGAGCGCGGTGATTATTATGAAGGTTCGGGAGCCCTAAGGGATATGATCCAAAATCATATTTTGCAGTTGTTATGTTTAATAGCAATGGAACCTCCTGTAAACTTTGAAGGCGAAGAGGTTCGCAGCCGCAAAGTGGATGTACTAAGGGCCATGCGTCCTTTTTCATCGGAAGACGTAAGAAAACACACTGCAAGAGGACAATACGGTGATGGATGGATACAGGGAAAACAGGTGCCGTGCTACCGCGATGAACCTAAAGTAAGTCCAAAGTCGAACACAGAAACCTTTGCCGCCATTAAGTTTTTTGTTGACAACTGGCGTTGGCAAAATGTTCCGTTTTATGTTAGAACGGGCAAAAGAATGCACGAAACAGCTTCGGTAATTACCATACAGTTTAAAGACGTTCCGCACCTGATATTCCCGGGAGAAGCAACGGATAACTGGCAGCAAAACCGGCTGATCATTAGCATCCAGCCTGAAATGAGTATCAGGCTTCAGGTGCAGGCCAAAAGGCCGGGGTTAGACATCGTTTTAAATACTGTTGATATGGTTTTTGATTATGAAAGCGCGTATTCAAGTTATACACCCGAGGCTTACGAAACACTATTATTAGACACTATTCTTGGCGACCAGACGCTGTTCATGCGTGGCGACCAGGTAGAGGCTGCATGGGCCCTGATCATGCCAATTCTAAACTCGTGGCAAAACAGGAAGAGTGTGAACTTCCCTAATTATTCAGCAGACTCGTGGGGACCTGAGCTTGCTGAAGCTTTAATTGCACGGGATGGTTTTCATTGGGTAACACTACCTCAAAATAATAAAAAGAAATAATTATATGCTCCGTATTTTCAAAACAACTAATGAAGTTTTAGAGGCTGCTGCAAACAATTTTGTTGAAAAGGCAAACGAGGCCGTCCTTAAGCAAGGACGGTTTACGGTTGCATTAGCTGGTGGCAGCTCACCCAAAGGATTGTATGAATTACTCGCATCTGCGACGTTCAAATCAAAGGTAGATTGGAACAAGGTTTTTTTTTCTTCGGTGATGAACGCTACGTACCGTTAGACCATGCTGACAGCAATGCTTTGATGGCGAAAAAAGCTCTTTTTGATCCCCTCCATATTTCAGAAAAACAGGTTTTTACCGTAGACACTTCCCTTGAACCTGACGAAGCCGCATACGATTATCAAAAAAAGATCGAAAAACATTTTGCGGTAAAAGAACCGCAATTTGATTTGGTTTTGCTCGGGCTAGGCGACGATGCTCATACCGCTTCATTATTTCCCGAGACAGATGTTATTAACATTGATAAAGCGGGCGTAACCGACGTTTTTCTTCCTGGCAAAAAAGTGTTCCGCATAACCTTTACTGCCCCACTCATCAACCGGGCTCATCACATTAATTTTTTGGTTTTTGGAAGTTCAAAAGCAGATGCAGTTCGACACGTGCTCCACGACGATAAAGATTACTACAAGTACCCCGCACAACTCATTCAACCAGTCGATGGAGATGTTGTTTGGTTTATGGATGAAGCAGCAGCGATGGAAATAAAAAAATAAGAAAAGAAACAATGCGGTTTCTGCTTCAGTAGTATGCATCGTCGGTAATAAATGGGACGAACGTACAACTCCTTGGAAACCGATTGTTTTATACCATAAATTATCTTAAAAACTGGCTGCACGTTGGTTCAGAACCTGCCTGTACCTATTACTTACATGCTGTAGCAGAGCAATTAGTGTCTTTGATTCTTGTATAACTATTTACGACAGATATACGTGAAAGTATTGTGATAGAACGCGATTGCATTTAATTGACGCGATTAACAAAACCAAAGTAATTTTCATTGTGACTAGACAGTTGTTTCACTTATGGCTTTTGTTATGGGCATTTAACGCAATTATTTTTTAATGGTTGTTTAGTTTATTGTTGAACATATTCATACTGTAAGCCTGGTTAGTTGTACACTGCTGCAGGTTGTACAAAACGTATAAGAGTCACCTTGCGGCAAGCCCAGGTTAAAAACCACCACGCTAAATAATGCGTTACAGTACAAGCGAGCGTGGCAACGATGAAAAATAATAGTAATGGGGCTGGATCCAAAAATACCTTGCAGCTATTTAACCGGTGGGAAGTATAACATGCGAATGGCAGTTGTTGAAGTACATGGCAAAGACACCATTAAGCCGCAGACTTATTTGTAAGAATCAGTTAATGTTAAATCCGACAGTAAAGCCAATCCAGGACTTTCCCTGGTATATCCAGTATTTACGGTTCCTGTCTAATAAATTGTCAAAGCCTAATGCTGCACCAAACGTAAATTCTCCTACACCTATTAAACCAGCAAGTCCTTTCGTTAGAACTACACCGTCATATTCTGATTGAATATTGTTGCCGGTAACAAAAGGGTTCATTTGGGTAGCGCCTAACCCTACAAAACCGCCAAAACTATAAGCGAAATGATTTATCCGGCGGAGATACGTGTTTAAAGGATTTTTATCGTAGGAAAGAATATACAGGTCTGTTCTATGCCCAATGAATTCAGCGGCATTGAAATTTGTATTTAACTGGTTTGGAAAGCCGGCAGTATAAGGTCGGTATTTAAAAAGAATGCTCATTACATCCAGGTCGAAACTGCGATTTATGAATTTGGTTTGCTGCCTGTTATTTGGATTAGAAGTGTTCAACTGAATAACTGAAGCTAGGGTTGTATCAGCAATCCAACCTGCTTTTGTTTTCGACAGTGGATAAAGACTTATACTATCTTCCCTTACATCAACAAAAAAACGTTTGTTGTTCTGATTATTTACATTATAAATGCCGGCTTCCATTTGATGCCTTGAGGTTTCTTTGATAGAACTGCATCCGGTACCTATGAGCACAATAAGAATAAGGTATAGAAAGATATGCCTCATTACCAGGGATAATTTGAGATGCAAAGATGTTATAAAAATTTATGTATCTATAAAAAAAGGAGCTTTTCGCACAATAAAAAAACCCGTAGTGTTGCTACGGGTTTATACCTTTTAATCGAGTTTAACCACAAATGAGAATTTTGGTTTACTAAAGCTTAAACGAAGAAATGATATTAGCAATTGTGATTTACAGAAACTTTTTAAAACTATAGATCTCAAAAGTGTCTCAATTATCAACAGCACTAATGCCGCTATTGCCCGAAAAGGAAATTTCTCTTCGTCCTTTCATAATTTGTCTTTCTAATCTTTGTTTTTTCCCGCTTATCAATACTGTTTTATACTGTTCGTAATGCCTCGTTATTGTTGGCATTAAAGTAATGTGCACCTGTTTCTTTAGCTAATTCCTGCAACAAGTTTTCATTAAACTTTAATTACTGTTTTGCTTTTTTTATCCAATAGCTGTTTTAATTTCCTCTTCTAACTCTATGGCTGAATCAACACCTATTGAGTAAATTTTAATCCTGACAATTTGCCATTTCTTTGGCGATATCCGGCGGTATTAATCCACCAAAATCAACACCATCAGCAAGCAATCTGATTATCTTGCTTTTTGATTTACTGTCTCTTACACTGTCTAAGCAATTAGCGACACCTGAACCACCAGATGTTACTTCCTCCTCTAAATAAACTTGTCCAATATTATCCATGGGTGAGAAAACTGCAGGGTGGTAAGAAGTTAACGGTTTAGCGTGACGCTTGCCTGCTAAATATGACAATTCCGATATTGTCTCCAAAAGGATTTAAGACAAATTCTCTTGCTAACGCTTTGGCGGCTTCTAACCGGTTGGGCGGAAAGTCTTTCGCCATCATGTTACCACTTCTATCAAAGCAAAGCATGATATCTATTCGCTGCCCTTCAGTATTTGTTGCTAAACTTTTGTTGCGGACGTGCTAAGGCAACTATCAAACAAGCTATAGCAAAGCATCTTAATACAAAAAGAGAGTTTACCTACGATGTTTTAAAACTGCGCACATTATTGATGAAGTGAGTTGTAGTCACTAACATTGTTCCTTGGCTCTTTGTGTTATTGCCTACATCACAAAAGATAAGTATTGGTAAGATTAATAAAAGGGAAAGAAAAGAAGGTTCTGCGAAGCCAATACTTTTATACCAGTCGTAGAGCATTAATCATTGTTTTTAATGTTTCCACGCATTGGAGTTTTTCTTTGTTTTTTATTATAGCCATTTATTCTTTCTAAAAAACCATAGAAAAATAAGTGATGAAAGGAGCATTAAAGTGATAGAAAACGGGTAGCCTAATTTCCATTTAAGTTCAGGTATAAAGTCGAAGTTCATTCCATAAATACTGGCAATTAAAGTAGGTGGCATAAAGATGACCGTAACAACTGTAAAAATTTTGATTACCTTATTCTGTTCAATATTTACTAATCCTAAAAAAGTGTTTTGCAGATATTCCAATCTTTCGAAACAGAACTGTGTATGTTGAAGAATAGAACCTATGTCTTTTATTACAATCCTTAGTCTGCCTTTTTCTTCGTCAGCAATATTCTTGCTTTTCATAAGGGAAGAAACCAAACGCTGTTTATCAACTATACTTTCTCTTGCAAGAATTGTATTTTCCTGCAGTTTGGCAATTCGAATTAGAACATCTTCTTTCAGTGATTTTTCCTTGGTCAATTCCTTACTAATTTCAGTTGTTAACCGTGTCACATACTCGATAAAGTCGGCGTCCAAATCTATCTGGCTTTCCAGTATGGTTAACATCACTTGTATGCCACTAAAAGCAGTAGCAGGCTTAAATGCCTTCAATTTCTTAACTGTCCATGCAAAGGACTTCAGGTCGGCATCTCGAAGAGTAAATAAAATACCCTTTTTTAAAATAAATGATACCTGGTCTGTTGAGTAAGTCTTGTTTGCATAAACAATAAAAGCGTTATTGGCTTCTATGTTGTCCTCATCTTCGAAATACCTCGAACTGCTTTCAATTTCAGCAGCTTCCTGTGGTGTAAATAGTTCTATTTGAAACTGCCTTTCTACTAATCTTTCTTCATCCTTAGAGGATGACTGCAGATCTATCCAAACTATTTTCTCACAATTATCAGGAGAGAGAGAAACGGGGTTTTTCTCCCAGGTTAAACCACCTTCATTCTTAATATAGAAAAGCCTAATCATAATTGAGCGCTAATAATATTTGTTTAATCATTGTATCATAACCATCTTTTCTTCTTGAACCAGAAATAAATAAAAATCGTGACAATTACCATTAGCACCATTACTCCCGGGTACCCCCACTTCTGTTTTAACTCGGGCATAAACTCAAAATTCATTCCGTAAACACCTACGATAAAAGTAAGCGGCATAAAAAAAACTGAAAATATGGTCAGCACTTTCATTACATCATTTGTCTTTTGCGACGAGAATGACATAAATAAATTCATAAGGTTGTTTACTTCCTCTAATACCTGGCCGTAGAGCGTTCTCATTTTCAAATGCTGGTCCTTAACATCCTGAACTAAGGGTTCTTCACCCGGCTTCGGAAAAATATGGTTTATTGGCTCCTGCATCAGCATTAAGACCTTATGTGCTAACGATGCTTCCCGCTTAATAAGATACAACGCTTCCATCTGATCGTTATTAGTTTTTCGTAGCATTATTTCATTCTCGTAAACGTCTACTTTTTCGGAAAGATAATTTGCCCTCTCATCAAATGTTTCTAAAGCACTCCAAACAATTTTAGATATTATTTCTGTTGTAGACAAGCACCTGCCTGGTGTCTTACACCGATTACGTATCGGCTCTAAAAAAGGAGCTTCAGTTTTATGAATAGTTATCAGTAACTCGTCGGTGTAGAAGATGGCGATCTTATCTGTCAGCTCCTGAATAGTGGCTGCGTTACACGAACCTGTATTAACATTAAAACGAAGTATCATAAAGTGTAATTCATCTACGATCTCGTATTTTGGTAAATGCTCCGGCTGTAAGCTGTCCTGCACGATAAGACGATTAAGATTATGTTCCTTGCTTAATTCAACCACTTCAGCATTTGATGGATTACAGACGTCTATCCACTTAATACCATCGGAATTAATGTGTGTCGTTTGTGACATGATGGTTTTTTATATAAATAATTACGATAAGCTGACAAACCTAAGGCTTGAATGTAATTGTATGCTTTAATTTGTATTACTTTTTTTCTCCTCCCCAAACCTCACGCTTGTATAGGTATCGCAGAAACCAAGTAAAAACTGCTTCGACTTGATTTTGGTTTGAAAGGGCAGAGTAATAGCAGGGTTCTTGTCTAAAGCCTGCCGCGGTTTTACTTACACTGCATCACCAGCTATGCCGTGGTCACTTGGCCTAGCCGCAAGGCCTTCAAAGAGACCGCCAGCAGGATGAACCTTTTGTAATGCTGTTCGACGCCTTTTTTAAAGGCAGGATGTCTAACACCTCTATTTATCCCGTGTTCTAGCTCATCCGATGGAAGACACTCGAACAACATCAACGTCAGTTTATGAAACTCAACGTCCGGGCAGAACCGCGTATCAACGTTTTCTGGTGAAGCAGAACATGGGGGAGGAACGGGTCATCCTGCGGAAAACACCCGAACAACATCAATGTTATTTTTGATGAAGCATAACAGCTGGCAGAACGTAGTAGACCTCCACTATCGCTTGCCTCCGGTTGTCCTGCGAACGCCAGGAGCAGCCTGAGATGCAGCCGGACAAAGGCGCAAATTCTTAAAACTAAAATCTTTTCCATCAAATATTGAGACAAAAAAGCCGGAAAAAATATTCCAGCTCATTTGTCTCTTTTACGAATAATGGGGTTGATTATTTTGGTTCATTCAAAAATGTGCAGTCTTCAAAAAAAGTTACTAAGCCAGAAGATATTTCATGAGTACCGCCAATGATGCCTATCTCTCCTGCTGCGACCATTTCTTTTAGAATCGGGCTACGTTCCATTATTCCCTGCACGGTTCTCTTTACGTTAATTGTTGCTACTTTTTCTACAAACTCGGGGTTTGATGAAGTCCGGTTTTCAGTAATTGTACTTTCATCATCAACAGCCGGCCTTATCTTAGTTAATAATGAAGTTAGATTGCCCATTTCCACGTGATCGCATGCACCTTTAATAGCCCCGCATTTAGTGTGACCCAGCACTACGATTATTTTTGCGCCTGCCACTTTGCATCCAAATTCCATACTGCCGAGAATATCTTCATTAAGAATGTTACCGGCAATGCGCACACTAAATACATCACCAAGTCCCTGGTCAAAAATCAGTTCTACTGATGTTCTCGAATCGATACAACTTAAAGTTACAGCAAAAGGATGTTGACCATCGGAGGTTTCATTCGCCTGCTGCAAAAGGTTCCGGTTTACTTTTAAATTGCCTATAAATCGCTTGTTTCCTTCTTTCAAAAGGTCAATAGCGGCACGTGGAGTAAGCGACTGTTGTAATTCTCTTGTTAATGTTTTCATCGTTCTGTTAATAATGATTAATAAAGCTTTTTTAGGCTGTTAAATTTTATTGTTTGTACTGTGATGTTTTTGTTCTTTGCATTTGTCTTATAATCCTCAATCAATTCAACTACATCATGTGCTATAGCTTTAGAGTTGCTACAGTCAATTATAACAGTTGAATTTTCAGGTATTTTCTCTAAAGTATTTGCAACATTTGCTTTATTAAAAAATGAAACTTCCTCTGCAAGTACCAGATGATGGACTTCATGGCCCTCTTCACTTGTAGTTACATCCCTGATGTGGTGTGAGTTAAGGTAACTGTGTCGAAGTGTGAAGAAAAGACCTACTAGTAAGCCAACAGTAATTCCGCGAAGTAAATCTGTAAATAAAATTGCAACTACAGTTGCCACAAAAGGTATAAACTGCTCCCACCCTTGCTTATACATTTGCGTAAATAAAGAAGGTTTTGCTAATTTATATCCTACCATTATTAGTATTGCTGCAAGACTGGCAAGTGGTATCATATTTAGAACACTTGCAATAGAAATAGCACTAATTAATAAAAAGACCCCATGAAGTATAGCACTCAATTTGGTTTTTGCACCAAAAGCAATATTCGCAGAACTTCTTACAATTACCTGGGTAATTGGTAAGCCGCCAATTAAACCGGAAATGATATTGCCGAGTCCTTGTGCTTTTAACTCCTTGTTTGTTGGTGTTATCCTTTTGTATGGATCCATCTTGTCAGTTGCTTCTACACATAACAGTGTTTCAAGACTAGCTACAATAGCTAGTACAGCAGCCGTTTTATACACTTCAAAGTTGGATAATTGTGAAAAGTCAGGAAGCGAAAACTGGTTGATAAAGTCTGAGAGGTTAGTGGCAACAGGTAGCTGCACTAATTGATCTTTGGCAAGGGAGAAGTTAAGCGTACCGGCGCTGTACAAGTAATTCATTAGAATACCCAACAACACTACGACAATAGGTCCCTGAAGCAATTGAAAGAATTTATGTTTCCTGCTAAGCACCGTATCCCAGAGAATTAGAATCGCCAGGGAAATTAATGCAATCAATATTGCGCCCGGAGTAATCAACTCTAAAGCACTTCCGATTGCTGAAAAAGAATTTTCACCGGATGCTTCCACGAACTCATCATTACCTTCTGGATCTTTATCATAACCAAGGGCGTGAGGCACCTGCTTAATTATAATTAACAAACCTATACCTGTAAGCATACCCTTAATAACTGATGAAGGGAAAAAATAAGCGATAAAACCTGCTTTGGCAAAACCCATTGCCAATTGAATTACCCCGGCAATAACAACAGATAAGAGGAAAGCAGGCCATGAACCAAGTGTACCAATAGCAGTAAAAACAATTACAGCAAGACCAGCAGCCGGTCCACTAACGCCCAACGGAGAACCGCTCGCCAATCCTACAACAATACCCCCTACGATGCCTGCTATTATACCGGCAAACAAAGGAGCCCCGGATGCTAGCGCTATTCCCAGACATAATGGAAGCGCCACGAAGAATACAACAATACCTGCCGGCAAATCACTTTTTAATTCTTTAAACAGCCTATTATTCTCCATTATTTGTCATTCTTTTTTCAAAGATAGTAATATTATTGAAAAAAGATAGCTTTACTATTTTTTTTGATTGCGAAACTTTTATACTTTTGTATAAGTATTGGTTACAAGTTCAAAAAATGTCGCCGGGCACCTGATGGAAGTAGAGATACATATAAAGATGAATGAAAAACTGTTTGTGAGAGATCCTGAACAAACAGAACTAGGTAAGAAAATAATTAAGAACAGTATTGGACTTATTCACCAGAGCGGTTTTGAAGCGTTTACTTTTAAAAAACTGGCAGACCATATAGGTACTACTGAGGCTGGTATTTACAGGTATTTTGAAAATAAACACAGACTGCTGATTTATATTACTTCATGGTATTGGAGTTGGGTGCAGTATCGTGTAGTTTTTGAAACAAACAACATAAAAGATCCTGCGATAAGGCTTAAAACCGTCATTCAGCTTTTAACCTCTACAGTTGCAGACGACGAAAAGGTGAAGCACATAAACGAAAGGTTACTGCATGAAATAATAATAGCCGAGGGGTCAAAAGCTTACTTAACAAAACATATATCAGAAGACAATAGGGATAAATTATTTAAACCATACAAAGATTTATGTTCCGTCATTGCGGGGTTTATAACATGCTTTAACCCTGATTATAAATTTCCACGGTCTTTAGCGAGTACTATAATTGAAGTGGCACACCAGCAAAATTTCTTTATGCATAATCTACCCTCTCTAACGGATTTTGCAAATAAAAAAAATGAAAAAAACATTGCTTCTTACTTAGAAGAAATGGTGTTCAATACTATTAGGATTCGTGATTAAGTTACAGCAAAGAATGTGTTAGGTGTAGCATTGTAATTAGTTAATCACTTTGTTTTGGTTGTTTACTGCAAGCTGCCCCCGCTGTACGAGATGTTTGGCAGGCAGACAGAACTTAAGATAAAGCTGCTCTCTTTGAACAATTGATTTTTGAAAAAGTTACAGAAAGCTACCTTACAATTAAGTATAACTTCTTGCACAGCGCTCAAATAACCACTTTTACTTTGCCAACCAGCTTGCCATATACATACTCTGCGGCACTGCTAAAAACATAGCCTTCAGCTTTATCTACCAGTCCGGCTGTTATCAAATGTTCTGTATGTATTCAAGCTTTTGCCACATAAAACCTAACTGGTGATTTAGCGCAGCCTTACTGCTATATCTATTGCCTGGTCAGCTTTTAAAACATTAAATCTTTTAAAAGCTTAAAGATAAAGAAGTGACAAGCGATGTACTATTTGAAGTTGGCATACACAAGGCTTTGAAAGAGACTACCACAGGACGAAAGCACGGAACAAGATGGCAGAACGGAAACCACAAGGGCTAAAAGAACAAGGTGTCCTATCGGAGGGAACGAGTGCATAACTTCGTTTGCTTTGTGTCGAATCCAACACCCTTCGTCTGCTCAGTTTTGCTCCAGCAAAAAGAAGCCTCCAAACTATTAATGTTATACTGTAAGGCAACACCAAGATTTAGTGTAAAGCCACTTTCTTTGCCACCCTCCATATCTTTTAAGGTTGAGTAACCTGAAGGAAAGTCTTCATTCATCTTCTCCTCCGAACTTCCTGTAACATAACCGGCACCTAATGGAGCAAAAACATTTAGTGCGCTTTCAGCATTACCAATAAAGCGATAATTTCCGACTGCCTTCCGCCGGCTACACACAGGCGTTTAAAGGAGAACCCGCAGCAGGACCAAACTCCCGGCTG
>JAQBNO010000156.1 GCA_028288485.1 Segetibacter sp. | reverse complement strand
AGAATTGTTATTACAGTAAATAAGAACAAAGCAAGCAATCCACATCTTCGTAAGTTCATATCCTGATATTTAAAGTAAAATCGTCAAAACTAACAGAAAGTTTGTGTTCAATAAAATGAATTATTCTTATATTCGGGAACGTCCAATCTTCGTCTATCGTTTTCACATCTGATACGACATTTATTGTCTTTAATCACAGTGTATGAACAATAATCAGGTATGTAATCTTATTATTAAAGGAATTACTGCGTGAAGCTATTCTACATAATTTTTGTAGCCTGCTGCATACCAGCGGCAAGTCAACTTACAATTGTCACCCGTGAAACGTCGAAAGTGATCCTGGTAATTGGAAAAAAAGAGTTTCTCATTTTGACCTTTGACGTTGCAGATTTCACTTTCCACATCACACTAGCTTAATTCCATATTCTTGTTTGAATAGATCCTTTTCGCGATGTCGCTCACTTCTGCTCCAATTCATTTTATGACGTTTCCTTTGCTATTTTTCAAAAAAGTGACCAAAAAAAACGAAAACGGTAATAAAATAAAGAAGTGGAATTAAATAAATCGTATTTTTCGGTTTAATATACACATATATATCAATTTAGCTTATGAGTTTATTTGTAAGAAAACCAATGAATGCGTTACTGAATGAAGCGCAGGAAACAGGCACTCACACCCTTAAACGAACGTTGGGTGCCGGCGGGCTTGTAGCATTAGGAATAGGAGCAATTATTGGTGCCGGGTTATTTTCAATTACAGGTATGGCTGCGGCAAATCATGCAGGCCCCGCTATTACGATTTCTTTTGTTGTCGCTGCTTTCGGCTGTTTGTTTGCCGGACTTTGTTATGCAGAATTTGCATCCATGATACCGGTTGCCGGAAGTGCTTATACCTATTCTTATGCAACCATGGGAGAATTTATTGCATGGATCATTGGATGGGATCTTGTTTTGGAATACGCAGTAGGGGCAGCCACAGTTGGCATCAGCTGGAGCCGTTACCTGGTAAAGTTCCTGGAAGGATTTGATGTGCATCTGCCTGTCTCACTTACCCTCGGACCATGGGACGGCGGCATCATTAATCTTCCTGCAGTTTTTATTATTATATTAATGAGTTTACTGTTAATAAAAGGAACTAAAGAAAGTGCAGTGGTGAACGGTGTTATAGTAGCCTTAAAAGTAGCGGTGGTACTGGTATTTATATTTCTTGGCTGGAAATACATTAATAACGACAACTACAATCCCTACATTCCTGATAATACTGGAAATTTTGGTGATTTTGGTTTTTCCGGGATTATAAGGTCCGCTGCAATAGTTTTCTTTGCCTATATTGGCTTCGATGCTGTAAGTACGGCAGCACAGGAAGCAAAAAATCCAAAGAAAGACATGCCATGGGGAATATTAGGTTCACTGGCCATTTGTACCGTCTTATATATATTGTTTGCGCATGTTATGACAGGGGTTACCAGTTATACAACTTTTGCCGGTAAAGATGGAATAGCTCCGGTTGCACTTGCAATTGATAAAATGGGAAGTCCCGATGCAGCCGGTGTGATACAACCAGACTATCCCTGGTTAAACCGTGCCATTATTGTAGCTATACTCGCAGGTTATTCTTCTGTTATACTGGTCATGTTAATGGGTCAAAGCCGTGTTTTCTTTAGTATGAGTAAAGACGGTTTAATCCCTAAGATTTTTTCAACTATAAATCCTGTAACCCAAACTCCTGCAAAGAATAATTTGTTGTTCATGCTTTTCGTAAGCCTATTTGCAGCATTTGTACCTGCAAGAGTTGTTGGGGAGATGACGAGTATCGGAACTTTGTTTGCATTCATTTTGGTCTGTATAGGAATCTGGGTAATGCGCGTGAAAATGCCCGAAATACCAAGATCCTTTAAAACCCCCATGGTTCCGTTAGTGCCTATACTGGGCATTTTTACCTGTTTATTCATGATGGCGTTTTTACCACCAGATACATGGATTCGTCTATTGGTTTGGATGCTGATCGGCATGGATATTTATCTGGCTTACGGGGTTAAACATAGCCACCTGGGCAATGGCACTACCACGAGAAAAGGTATGAAAGTAGCGCGGTATACCGGCCTTGTCTTGGCTGCTTTATTAATTGTTGCCGGCCTTCTGCATCAGTATAGTGTTGGTTTCGACGAAGACAGAACTTTGCTATACATTTCAATAATATTTGCACTGGTCCACCTGTTCGTGTTTGGTACCCGGCTCGGGAGACCTGAACCGGTAGACGATCATGAACCGGCTAATCCTTTGGAGGAGAGAATTAAAATCGATAATGAATAAAAAAATAAAAAGCCGTTCTGTTACATTCAGGGCGGCTTTTTATTTTTGGGTTGGCAGGCTGATCCCGTTCTCTTAAATTTGCCACGTTTTTAATACCAATTTTTTTTTGTGGATCCGGCTTTTGGTTTTCAATAATTCTTTTCTTGCGTCGCACTCTTCAACTGCATTAATTCTGATGAATATAAGGAAATGATAGTACAAGCGGGTGATATTGCCAGAGGGATCCATTCGGACAACAAAAGTTGAGTAAAGAGAAAAAGCTGGTCAATTAAAGAAATAATTAATAAAATGAAGTATCAATAATCATGGGAAGAATATTTGAAGTTCGTAAATCGACCATGTTTGCCCGCTGGGACCGCATGGCTAAGGCATTTACACGAATTGGGAAGGAAATAGCAATAGCCGTAAAAACAGGTGGTCCCGACCCTGCAACCAATCCCGTTCTTCGCAGGTGTTTTGCTAATGCGAAAGGTGTAGGCATGCCGAAAGACCGGGTGGAAGCTGCGATTAAAAGGGCCCAGGGCAAAGACATGACTAATTATGAAGAGGTGGTGTATGAAGGCTACGCTCCTCACGGCGTTGCTGTATTGGTTGAAACTGCCACCGATAACCCTACCCGTACCGTTGCCAACGTAAGAATGCATTTCCGCAAAGGAGAGGGAAGCCTTGGCACCAGTGGTTCAGTTGCTTTTACCTTTCACCGGATGGGAGAATTTAAAATTAAAAACGACGGACAAGACCTTGAAGAACTGGAATTGGAATTTATAGATTATGGCCTGGAAGAAATCGGGGAAGATGAGGAAGGCAACATTGTTCTTCGTACCGAATACGACCAGTTTGGAACAATGGCAAACGCACTGGAAGAAAAAGGAATTACACCGCTAAGCGCCGAACTTACCCGCATTCCAACTACAACAGTTGAACTGCCGGAAGAGCAGGCCAAAGAAGTACTGGAACTGGTAGATAAGCTCGAACAGGATGAAGACGTTCAAAAGGTGTATCACAACCTGAAATAGGAGAAAATTGTTGTGTTACCAACTTTGGTAATTTTAATTTAACAGCCGTTGCCTTCGATGCATCGCAGCGGTTCACAAACAGTTTTTCATACCATCGCACCCTGGACCCGGTCGAAGCGTCGCACTCTTTTACTGAAGAAAAATTAAGGCGGAAAACCTTGGTAAGTATAACAAACTTGTCTTCTTATAATAAGCAAGTATCTTTACGGCCGGATTACTCCGGCCTTTTTTATGCCTGATATAACCTCAAGTACGCATCCTGTTATTTTATTCGATGGTGTTTGCAACTTATGCAATTCTGCCGTTCAATTTTTAATCGAGAGAGACAAAAAAGATGTGTTCCGGTTTGCCTCGTTACAATCTGATTTTGGCCAGGCTTTATTACAAAAACTCCACCTTTCTACCAATAAGTTTAATTCTTTTATACTGTACCAAAACGGTAAAATATATACCAAATCTACAGGCGCATTGAAGGTGGCAAAACAATTATCGGGTCCCTGGTCGCTTCTTTATGTTTTTATAATTATCCCTCCTTTTTTAAGAAACCCGGTGTACGATTTTATTGCCCGCAACAGGTATAAATGGTTTGGAAAGAATGAAGCGTGCTGGATTCCCTCTGCTTCATTAAAAATTAAATTTTTTAATTAAGCGTAAGCAACTTTATTAGTAGAAATTATATCTTAATTATTGCGGAAAGGAACTTAAGCCTGCCAGGGCATTTTTTGCTTCCTTGCGTAATTCAATATCTCTATCGGAAAAGCCTGTTCCGGCCATCCCTATCGGCCGAGTTTAACCAATATTAGCTGAAAGACTTTTTAATCCGGGTATTCTGCCGGGCACCTTTTTATTTCTCAAATTTTTTTTGACCCAAAATACCAATTATGAAAACAGCGTTTACACTTCGCAAATGGAGTTTTATGCTTGCATTTTTGTCCTCAATGTTACTGTACCAAACATCGAGTGCACAAAGACCTCAGGCAAAGTGTGCAGGCTTTACTGCAAAAATTACCAATGGCTCGATTCTCAACCTGTGTAGCGGGGCTTCCCTTACACTCAATGCCGAACCGGCACTATCGGGTTATAACTTTCAGTGGCAGGTTCAAACGACTGCAGGAGGACCGTTTGCGAGCATTGCAGGGGCAACGGGCTCAACTTATTCAACGTCGAGTTTAGGCGCTTACAGGGTGTACATTTCAACCGGTTCATGTATTGACACCTCCGGAATCACCACAGTTATAAGACTGAATGTTACCGGCGGAACCCTCACACCTGCAACCACAGACCCGATCTGTATTGGCGCTGCTGGCGGAAAAATAACCGGCAACCAGGTGCCGGGCGCCGACATCGGTATCGTTACCTATTCATGGGAGATGAATGACGGCTCAGGATGGGAACCAATAAGCGGCGCTTCCGACCTGAATTACAATGTTGGTTTTCTATTCAAAACAACGTCGTACCGCAGAGTTGCTACAGACAATTGCGGCAATAACGCTTATTCAAATGTTGTTACACTAACACTTGCTCCTCCTTTGCAAGCCGGCGCCATTACGCCGCTAACTCAAACCGTATTAGCCGGCGTCACGCCAACTCCACTCACTTCTACAGCACCTGCAACGGGTGGAACTAACAACTACACTTACCAGTGGCAGTCAGCTATTTTCGACAGGGGTCCGTATACTAATATCCCCGGGGCAACAGGCCTCAGTTATTCTCCCGGCCCCCTCAACCAAACAACTTATTATAAAAGAATTGTCAAGGATGTAAAATGCTTAAACACCGCAGAAAGCCCAATGGCAACTGTATTTGTAAGCAACGGAATATTGAATGCGGGTAATTTTGTTCTTTACTCTGCGTGTTTCTTCCCCGGCCAACCTTCTTCTCCTTTACAACAATTATATCCGCCAACCGGGGGTGTAGCACCTTATTTAATTGAATGGCAGTGGAGTTCCGACAATGTAAACTTTACAACCATACCTGGTGCAACCGGTGCAACTTACCAACCACCATTGTTAACCGAGTCCACCTATTTCCGTAAAAAAGTAACTGATGCTGCAGGAACTATTGTATACTCAGCGTCAGAAAAAATCACTAAGGTAGAAACTGTTTTAACGGGTGGTTCAATTAAAGCAACCAGTAATGTTGCGTGCCTTGGTTCATCACCGGCAGAAATTACGAGTACAGGTTCACCAACCGGCTATGCAGAAAGACTAAGCTATCAATGGCAAATCAAGAGTGCTTCGGGAGACTGGAAAAACATCGATGGTCAAATTCGCGCCAGCTTAATACCTGATCCTATTACCGAAAAAACATGGTTCAGAAGGTTAGCGATGGATCATTGCGGTAACAATACAAGAGCGGTTGCTTCAAACGAAGTCGAAATAGATACAAGGCCTGCACTAATTGCGGGAGATATCGAGCCTACTGTACAAAGGATCGCTCCAGGGGGAACTCCTTTACCTTTAAACTCTGTGTCAGGTCCTTCAGGCGGTACCGGCTCTTATACCCTTTCATGGGAAAGTGCACCACTGGCCGTAGGTCCATTCTCAACAATACCTTCAGTAAATACTCCAGGTTACCAGCCACCGTCTCTTACACAACCTATGTATTACAGGAGAGTTGTTAAGGATAATGGCTGCCTTGCAACCAAATACACCTATACTGTGGAGGTATTCCTGAAAAAAGACACCATCATACCTTGTACCCTTGCGGGTTCACAATGTGTGTTCCCCGGTAACAGACCTGGTGTCATTTCAACCACTACCGATCCTTCAGGCGGAACTCCTCCCTATACGTATAGCTGGGAAACAAAACCAATTTTATCGCCAACATGGACAGAAATTCCGGGAGCGACTCATATGGACTACCAGCCCCCTGTTATTACCCAAACCACACAGTACAGGTTGAAAGTAACAGATGCTTTTGGGAGCTTTGCTTATACAGCTCCATTTACTATTGAAGTTCACACTGAAGCACTCAATCCTGGAACAATCGCAATAGAGTCGTCCCCTATTCTTTGTTCCGGCACCACAGCAGGTTTAATAAAGAGCGTAACACCGGTTACAGGTTATGGAGAAAATCCGATGTATCAATGGCAGATGATGATCATTGGCGGAAGCTGGACAGATCTCTCGGGAGCAAACGACGAATCTTACCAACCCGGAACTATTACGCAAAAAACCTACTTCCGCAGGGCTGTGTCTGATATGTGTGGTGGTGTTAAACGTACTGCTTATTCAAATGAAGTAGTGTTTGAAATTCCGGTTACGATGCCGTTGAGGGCAGGGCTTGTAGACGGTCCGTTTATTACATGTTCAGGAACTGCTCCTGGTTTAATAAAAAGCGTATTGGAAGCTTGTAGTGGAAGTACCGTAAGCTATCAATGGGAAGTTTTACAAGGTGGTGTATGGCAAGCTATAGCCGGTGCAACTTCACCTTCATATTCACCGGAAGCAATTACTGCAAATACAAGTTATCGCAGAAAAGTAACTGATGGCTGCGGAAACCCAGGAATAAGCAATACGGTGGAAATCTATGTTTATCCTCCAATTACAGCCGGAGTGATCGGAAATGCAACTCAAACAGTTTGTGCTAATGTTACACCTGCAAAAATTGGCTTGCTTACTAATTGTCATTATACCGACGGTGCTGTAACTTATCAATGGCAAAGTTCAAACACGGGCTCTGCTCCATGGACTGATATCAGTGGTGCAACTGGTCCTGAATACCAGCCATTAGGTGCAGCTACAAACAAATATTACCGCCTGATGGTAAAAAGCACTACTTGTTCCTTTGTAGCATATACAAATGTTGCATCTGTTATAATTGGTAACTGCCAGGCACCCGATGCGGTTATTTCGGGTGCAAGGTCTGCACAGGATATGAAAGTTTATCCAAATCCTTTAACCGGCACTACCGTCCAGGTTAAGCTGCAAACAAAAGGTGCTTTTAATGTTACGTTATTGAATGCGCAAGGCAGCCCAATACCAGTATCAGTTTCACAAGGAGCCAGTGGCATAATGAGGGTTTCATTCCTAAAAACTCCTTCAAAGGGAATGTACCTGCTAACTGTAAACAATCAAAATAATACGTGGACAAAGAAGATAATTGTTCAGTAGATCCAGTTTTTATTTAGTGGTAAAAAGGCCGGGCAATATGCCTGGCCTTTTGTTTTATTATAATTCCCATGAAAGCTGTCTTTATTACCTTACCCTTATAAAATCAGCTTATTTTTTTCTTTATTGGTCCGGCAGCAAATCCTCCGTGTTACATTGTTGTGCGAATCGATCCTTTTGGTGATGTCACCGACTTGTACTGAATCTCCTTGAGCAACTTGGGCTAATCATTTGGGCCACTCCGGTACGAGAAACACATTAAGCAACTTTTATTGAATGTGCTTATAGAACAAAGGAAAAAGTTGAACAGGTAACTTGCTGATAAACGGAGCGTCGCAACAAAAGCTCCCCAATGTTCAAATGGCCGTCACCCAAAAAATCCTGATCATAATCTTACTCGGCCATCATTTCCTGTATTCTATCTACAATATCTTCTGCATTAGGTTTACTAAAATAATCACCGTCGCTGCCATACGATGGGCGATGCGGCTGCGAAGTAATGGTTCGTGCGGCAACATCGAGGTAGCGGTAGCCGTTTTGTTCTTCAATCACCTTATTAAACATATAGGCGGAAGCACCGCCGGGCACATCCTCATCTATAAAAACAATGCGGTTTGTCTTTTTTAAGGACTCAACAATTGAATGATGAATATCAAAGGGTAGCAAAGTTTGTACATCTATGATTTCGCAGCTTACGCCAAGCTTTTGAAGCGTGTTAGCCGCGTCCTCAATTATCCTCAGGGTAGAGCCATAAGAAACAATAGTAATATCCTCACCTTTCCGCAACACCTCGGGCATGCCAAGCGAAACCGTAAATTCAAGTAAGTTCGACGGCATCTTTTCCTTAAGGCGGTAACCGTTCAGGCTTTCGATCATAAGCCCCGGATCATTTCCTTTTAATAATGTGTTGTACATTCCTGCAGCCTGCACCATGCTTCGTGGCACGCACACATAAACCCCTCTCAACGAATTAATGAGCAAACCCATTGGAGAACCGCTATGCCAGATTCCCTCTAACCGGTGACCACGGGTACGAACAATCAGCGGGCAGCTCTGACGCCCCTTGGTTCTGTAATGACAGGTAGCAACATCATCACTTAATGGTTGAAGTCCATAGAGCAGGTAATCAAGATATTGTATTTCAGCAATCGGTCTAAGTCCGCGCATTGCCATACCAAGGCCCTGGCCCATTATAGTGAGTTCGCGAATACCCGTATCAAAGATCCTGTTACTGCCATGCTTCTCCTGCAGTCCGGCAAAGCCCTGGTTAACATCTCCGATCTTACCAACATCTTCTCCAAAAGCAAACACTTTTGGATTCGAGGTAAAGAGCAGGTCAAAATATTTATTAAGGATTTCGTAGCCGTTTACTATAGTCGCATTTTCGGCGAAAACCGGCTTTACTTCAGATACTTTTAATGCCGATTTAGGTCCCTGGTTATATAAGTAAGTATTGTAAAGACCTTTATTTTCTTCCTTTAATTCTTTATAAAATTCCTTAAGTTCGGTAGCAGCAGGAATAATTTGCAACACTCTTCCCAAGGTCCTCATCACGTCACGCCTCAAGGGCTCTCGGTTTGTCTGAAACTCAGTGATCAGTTTTCTTAGTTGTTCAGACGTTTCATTATTGTTTGCTACCACCCTGTTTAACAAAGTCAGGGCTTTTTCTACCTGGTGCCTGACAGGCGTAATATAATTTTCCCAGGCTCTTGCCCTGCTGTGGCGCGCATGTTCTTTTGCAGCAGCTTCAATATCTGCCAGTTCTTCTTCGGCAGCAAGGCCATTGGCAATAATCCATTCCCTGAACTTTTTAATGCAATCCCAGTCTTTTTCCCACTGGAGTCGTTCGTGCGTTTTATAACGTTCATGGCTACCGCTGGTCGAATGTCCCTGCGGTTGGGTTATTTCTTCCACGTGAAAAAGAGCGGGAACGTGTGTTTCCCTCATTTCATCCAGTGCAGCTTCAAACACTTCACACATGCCGGCGTAATCCCAGCCATTCACTTTATAAATATTAATGCCGTTTGTAAGCTTTGTTTTCTGGAAACCCGATAATGCTTCAGATATAGAACCTTTTGTGGTCTGGTACTTCTTCGGAACTGAAATTCCATAACCATCGTCCCACACGAATACTGCTAATGGAACCTGCATTACTCCTGCCGCATTCATGGTTTCCCAAAAATGACCCTCACTTGTACTGGCATCACCAATAGTACAAAAACATATTTCAGAACCATTGTTACTTAAGCCCTCCAGTTCTTTTACCCCCGGCATGCTGCGAAAGGCTTTGGAAGCAAGTGCCAGTCCTAAAGCCCTTGGCATTTGACTCGCGGTAGGCGCAATATCACTCGAGATATTTTTTCGATCGGCAAGGTTAAGCCAATTCCCTTCCTCATCAACAAATGGTGTTGCAAAGTGGGCATTCATCTGGCGGCCGGCGCTGGCAGGATCATGGGTAATATCAGGATCAGAATAAAGTTGAGCGAAGAATTGTTCAGCATTGGAAAGGCCTGTTGAGAACATGAAAGTCTGGTCACGGTAATAACCGGCACGGAAGTCGCCATTTTTAAAAAACTTTGCCATGGCTATCTGGGCAACTTCTTTGCCATCGCCAAAAATTCCAAACTTTGCTTTACCGGTGAGCACCTCACGTCTTCCAAGCAGACTTGTTTCCCGGCTTTCCATAGCAATGCTATAATCCTGCAACACTTCCTGCCGAAACCTGTCGTACGACATTACTTCATCGGCAAGTTCAATGTTAGATTGGCGATTCTCCATACGCAAAAATATAAATAATGACCGTGAGAATTAAAATTTGTTAAAAACCCGCCGTATTTAAACTTCTGTAAAATTTGAATGTCAAAAATCCGTTTATAACCAGACCTATGCCATTAATAAAAACTTAAAAACAGTAGCGCTGCGAAAATAGACACAATTATTTCCTCCTAAAAACAATAACTTTACAATCTAAAAAATCATTTTTTTGATGAAAAAAATCACACTTTTCCTCTCGAGCTTATTTGTTGCAGCAATCGTTAATGCGCAGGCTCCTGTAACAGGAACAGCCAACACAATTTCCACAGAACAAAAAGCTGATATAACAAAAGTTGTAACCTTCAGCGAAGAAAATCATGATTTTGGTAAAATACCCTATGGAAAACCAGTTGAATTTGATATAACCATAAAAAATGTGAGTGCTGATTCAGTGAAAATAGACAATGTAAAAGTTGGTTGCGGTTGTACTACTCCAAAATATGAAGCAGGTAAAAGTTATGCTCCGGGAGAAACCTTTAAAGTGACTCTGGGTTTCAGCGGCTATGCAGATGGAGCATTTGAAAAATACGTAGACATCTTCTTTAATAATGGCTTGAGTAAGCAAATTAAGTTTCATGGTACTGGTTATAAAGTTCCTGAAACACCAGCTCCCACAAACGGTGCAGTTCAAAAATTAAAAAATTCAGGTAAATAATCAATTAATATAATAATTAAAAGGTTGCGATAAATGTTTCAGCAACCTTTTTTAATAACAACTCACATGAAAAAAGTACTCTTTTTAATTATTGCAGTTTTTAGTATCGCAACAGTTTTTGCTCAGAGCAAAGCTCCTCTTGAATTTAAAGAAGTGAAACACACTTTCGGAAAAATCAAGCAAAATGTTCCTGCTACGTATACTTTTAAATTCAAAAATGTATCTGCAACACCGGTAATTATTGAAAATGCAACTGCTGAGTGCGGCTGTACAACTCCGGTTTATCCAAAAAGTGTAATTGCAAAGGGTGCAACCAACGAAATTAAGGTTACTTATAATGCAGCCAATATGGGCTCTTTTACTAAAAAGGTGACTGTGAAAATCGCAAAAATTGCAGAACCGATTATTTTAACTATCGACGGAGAAGTAGTTGATGCTGCCGCGGCAGCAAAAGCCAAAAACGGGAAATAATTTTACTGTGATAAATGGATTGAAAAGCTGCCTGGAAACGGGCGGCTTTTTTATTGTGGTAATGTAACGAACAATATAAGCGGCTGTTATCTTTGCGCTATGTTAACAATCAGCCACCGCGGTCATTCAATGCCAGCGTCGCCTATACGAAAGCTGGTACCGTATGCAGAAGCAGCTAAAAAAAAAGGTATTCAGGTTTATCATCTTAACATCGGTCAGCCCGATATAGAAACGCCAAAGATGGTTTTGGATGCAGTCAGGAACAGCAATTTCACCATTCTTGAATATAGCCATAGTGCAGGTAATGAAAGCTATCGCCGCAAGCTGGTAAAGTATTATTCCTCTGTCGGCATCGACGTTAATTATAACCAGATCATTATAACAACGGGTGGCAGTGAAGCCATTCTATTCGGCTTTATGGCTTGCCTTGATGCAGGAGACGAGGTAATCATTCCGGAACCGTTTTACGCCAACTACCATGGCTTTGCTGTTGAGGCTGGAGTTAGCGTTGTGCCCATTACTTCTCATATTGAAAATGGATTTGCATTACCGGCTATAGCCGACTTCGAAAAAGCCATTACACCAAAAACAAAGGCAGTAGTAATTTGCAACCCCAATAATCCCACCGGTTATTCTTATAGCCGCGAGGAAATGGAGCAGTTGAAACAATTAGTAAAAAAACACAACCTCTACCTCTTTTCCGATGAAGCGTATCGCGAATTCACCTACGAAGAAAAGCAGGTGAGCGCCATGCATTTAACCGACGTTAATGAGAACGTGATTGTATTGGATACAATCAGTAAAAGGTATAGTGCCTGTGGCGGTCGTATCGGTGCTTTGGTAACTAAGAACCAGGCCGTTTTAGACGCCACAATGAAATTTGCCCAGGCAAGACTAAGCCCGCCCGGTTTTGCCCAGATTGCCGGAGAAGCGGCCATTGACCTTCCTTCCGACTATTTTGATCGCACTAGAGAAGAATACAGACGCCGCCGCGATTTGATCGTGAAAAGATTAAATGCGATGGAAGGGGTTTTTTGCCCTAATCCTGGTGGTGCATTTTACGCCATGGCAAAATTACCTATCGACGACAGTGACACCTTCTGCCGGTGGCTGCTCGAAAGCTTTGAATATGGTGGTGCTACTGTGATGCTTGCACCTGCTACCGGTTTTTATGGTACCCCTGGTTTAGGCAGGCAGGAAGTAAGATTAGCGTATGTCCTGAACCTTTCTGCAATAAATGCTGCTATGGACTGTTTGGAAAAAGCGCTGAAACAATACCCGGGAAGAATTGGGTAATAGCGAGATCCCTGGATATTAGGATATTGGATGTGTGGCGGTTTTAATATCTCTATTCTCTATAAGGATTTTGGTACCAGCATTTATTCTGGACGGCGTCATCGTTGCCACGCTCGGTTCACAACCGGTTTTTCATAGCAGCGCTGGCAGTTTACCCTGAGCTTGTCGAAGGGTCGCAATCACTTCATCGGTAAACCAATGTGAAGCTTTTTTATTATCCACGAGGAACTGCCAAAATACGGCGCTATAACTAAAACTGGTTGCAGGCAAGTTCCTTTCCAATGTATTACTTCTACAAGTCTAAAAATCCAAAACACCTAAATGGTACAATTTTGGCAAGTTTTGAATTCAATATTTTAATAAATTCCGCATAAACCTACCAGTGAAAATCAAAGAAATCCTTGAAGTGCTTGATCACCTTGCCCCATCCTCCTACCAGGAAAATTATGATAATGCGGGTTTAATCACGGGTAACTCCGGCCTGGAATGTACTGGTGTAATTTGCACTTTAGATGCAACCGAAGAAGTAATACTCGAAGCAAAGCAAAAAGGTTGCAACCTGGTGGTCGCTCACCACCCCATTATATTTACCGGGCTAAAGAAAATCACCGGAAAGAATTATGTCGAACGCACAATCATCACCGCTATAAAAAACGACATCGCCATTTATGCAATTCATACCAATCTTGATAATTTACTTGCCGGGGTGAACGGGAAAATGGCCGATAAACTTCAATTACAAAACCGGAAAGTTTTACTGCACAGGCAAAACAACCTGATGAAACTGATCTTATTTGTGCCGATAGAAGATGCAGAGAAAGTGAGGGAAGCAATTTTTAAAGCCGGTGGCGGCAACATTGGCAAATACAGCGAATGCAGTTTTAACATAAGAGGAACCAGCACTTTCAAGCCCGGAGAAGGTACCAATCCACATACCGGGGAGGTGGGTAAGAGAGAAACAACAGACGAGGAAAAAATTGAGATCATTTTCCCTGTTTACCTGAAAGAAAAGCTGTTGAATGCAATGACAGAAGCGCATCCATACGAAGAAGTTGCATATGACCTGGTGGCTTTAAGCAACTACTTCCAGGAAGTAGGTAGCGGACTTGTGGGTGAACTGCCCGGGGAAATGGAGGAAACAGAATTTCTACAATTGGTAAAACAACAATTTGGATTGCAAGTCATCCGGCACACACCTTTGCGGGGCAAAAGGGTAAAAAAAGTTGCTTTATGTGGTGGAGCAGGCAGTTTTTTAATTAAAAACGCGGTGTCGGCCAATGCTGATTTTTATATTACCGGTGATGTGAAATACCACGAGTTTTTTGACGCTGAGAAAAGGATGGTAATTGCCGACATCGGCCATTGGGAAAGCGAGCAGTTCACCACAGACTTACTGCATGATGTTTTGCACACAAAATTTACTACCTTTGCCGTCTTAAAGAGTGAAGTAAAGACCAACCCGGTCAATTATTTTATCTAATTATAGGCATAAAAGCAGGTTTAATTCGCTCTGGAAAAGACAAATCACGGTACAGGAGATGGCGGAAGGCCGCCAAAGGCGGGAACGATGATTAACCGGAGGTAAAGTGCCGGTACCAAAAAGCAAAAAACCTCTTGAAAGCCGTGAAATAATCACAAAAAATTTTTAAAATTTAATATGGCTACTGTTAAAGACTTTTCGGTTGAAGAAAAATTAACCGCGCTGGTTAAGCTTCAAAAAGTTGATTCTAAATTGGACGAAATTAGCATTCTAAAGGGCGAGTTACCAATGGAAGTAAGTGACCTTGAAGACGAAATTCAAGGTTTACATGCGCGCCAAATGCGTATTGAAGAAGAAATTAATGGTATTTCTGATTTCATAGAGAAGAAAAAAGAGGTAATTAAAGAATCTGAAGCGTTGATCAAAAAATACGAAAAGCAAAGCGAGAACGTAAAAAATAACCGCGAGTTTGAAGCGATCAACAAGGAAATGGAGATGCAAAACCTTGAAGTTAAACTTGCTGAAAAACACATAAAAGACGCGAACGAAGAAATTGCTGAAAAGATTAAAGTGCTTGAAACTGCAAAAAAGCAAATTGCAAATAAAGAAAGCGTTTTAAATAATAAGAAAGGCGAACTTCAAAAAATTATTGCAGATACTGAAATAGAGGAAACAAGTTTTAAAGGTCTTAGTAACGAAGCAAGAACTGCTCTTGATGAAAGGATTTTATTTTCATACGACCGTATCAGGAATAACTACCGTAATGGTTTAAGTGTTGTACCTGTAATGAGAGATTCTTGCGGTGGATGTTTTAATGCTATTCCCCCTCAAAAACAAAGTGAAATCAAGCAACATAAAAAATTAATTGTTTGCGAAAACTGCGGTCGCATCCTTGTCGATGAAGAGCTTCATCACAACGTTGAAACCAAATAGGAATTACTTATAAAATTGTGAAAAGGGTACCTGAACAGTACCCTTTTTTCGTTGATGTAATTTAACTGCTACCTTTATCGCGATGAAGAAACTTTTTTGTACAATTACTATTTGTCTTTTTTGGCTTGGCGCATTTTCACAGAAGGTATATGATTTTAATACTACATGCAAGGCCGCTTACAACGAAATAGTAAGGCTAAAAATTGAAGATGGCGAGAAACTGATCAGGAAGGCACGCGAAGAAAATCCAAACAATCTTATTCCCGATGTACTCGAAGGATATATTGATTTTTTCGTGTTATTCTTTAATGAAGATCCGAAAGAATATGCGGCACGAAAGGGCAATTTTGATACGCGGCTTGCAGCCTTTGATTCGGGGCCGAAGAATGACCCGTTTTATCGATATAGTAAAGCACTTACTATGATGCAAAGATCGACCGTGAGAATAAAATTCGGTGAAAGATATAGTGCTGGCTGGGATTTCAAAAAAGCATATTCACTCATCAAGGAAAATCAAACCAGGTATCCATCGTTCCAGCCCAATAATTTGCTGTATGGCCCTGCCGAGGTGGTAATAGGAACGGTGCCCGAAGGCTATAAATGGATAACCAGTTTGTTCGGCCTGAAAGGTTCTATCAGCGGCGGAATGCAGCGTATGCGTAATTTCATCAACAGCACCGACCCTTACGCCAAACTTTTTACAAACGAAGCAATATTTTACTACTGCTACCTCATGTTTTATATAGAAAACAAGCCGGAGGAAGTCTTCAAACTAATCCAGGCGAAAAAACTTGATTTGGTTAATAACCATTTATTTGCCTACCTCGCCGCCAACCTAAGCATTAACAGTAAGCAAACCGACAACGCACTCAGGGTCGTGCAGGGCCGAAATCAATCTGCGGGATATTTTCAAACGCCCATGTGGGATTTTGAGATTGGTTATGTAAAACTTCACCAGCTTAAACTCGATACCGCCATTCACTACTTTCAGCGTTTCATCGATTCGTTTAAGGGAAAATTTTACGTGAAAGATGTTTTGCAGAAAATAGGCTGGGCGTATTACTTAAAAGGCAACAAAACAGAAGCAGAAAAATACCGGCTGCTAACCATCAAAAACGGAAATACCGAAAGTGATGCCGACAAGAAAGCTTACCGTGATGCAAAAAAAGCAACATGGCCGAACGAGACACTTCTGAAAGCAAGAATCCTGAATGATGGCGGTTACCAGAAAGAGGCGCTGTCTATATTAAAAGGAAAAACAATCGATAGTTTTCCAAAGCCTGAAGATGCTTTAGAGTACGCCTATCGTATGGGGCGCATTTACGACGATATGGGTAAAGACGATGACGGAATTGAATATTACAAGTTGGCAATTAAACTCGGCAAAAACAGGCAGGAATATTATGCGGCCCGTGCCGCTTTACAAATAGGCTGGATCTACGAAAAAAGAGGCCAGAAATCTTTAGCTATTGCATCGTTTCAACAATGCCTCGATATGGGTGACCACGAATATAAAGATTCACTTGACCAGCGGGCAATGTCGGGAATAAAACGCTGCAACGGGGAATAGCCCGAACCCTAAAGAAAGGAAAAGCATTTTTTGGAGCCGAACTAAGTTTCCGTTATAATCATTGTTGCGTCGCACTCTTGTACTTTTTTATCCATTTTCGACGAAGTTTAAGAATACAGAACAAGTGTTGTCGTTTTCAGACCTGAGTACTAATGTCATTTTGCTTAAAAAATTATTGCAGTCCTGAAAAATTCTTCAAGAAAGTCGTGGGTTCAAAGCGTGTAATCAAATAATCCTTTAAATCGGCCATCATATCTTTACCACATGTTACGGAAGCTGCACATACAGAATTACGCGATTATCGACGAAATTGATATCGACTTCTCCAATAACCTCAATGTAATTACAGGTGAAACAGGCGCCGGTAAAAGTATTTTGATGGGTGCATTGAGCCTTATATTAGGAGAAAGGGCCGACACTTCGGCCTTGCAAAAAAGAGATAAAAAATGTGTTGTCGAAGGCTTCTTTTCCGTAGACAATAAAAAGGCGGTCATAAAATTTTTAAATGACAACGAACTTGACCGCGAAGAGGAACTGGTTTTACGAAGAGAGATTGCTGCGAGTGGAAAATCAAGAGGTTTTATAAATGATACTCCGGCAACGGTACAACAATTGAAAGAAATTGCTTCCCTTCTTGTTGACCTTCACCAACAGTTCGATACACTCGAGTTAGGAGACAGCGACTTTCAACGCGAAGTTCTGGATGGATTGGGAGGAAATGCAGAACTACTAATTAGTTTCCAGAGTAGCTTCCGGCACTGGCAAAAGCAAAAAAACGAGCTTGACCAGTTATTAAAACAAAAAGAGACTTTCCAAAAAGAGGCTGATTATCACCAATACATTTTCAACGAACTGGACCAGTTGAAGCTAGTCGAAAACGAGTTGGAAACACTTGAAACAGAACTGAAACTACTGACCAACGCCGAAGGAATTAAGACGGCGCTGACCAAAGTATTTTTTGAATTAAAAGAAAGCGAACAGCCTGTTGTACAGCAAATAAAATCATTATCAAACCAGTTACAAAGTTTTTCTGATTATCATGCCGACCTTCCCGAACTTGTAAAAAGACTGCAAAGTGCTCAAATAGAATTACAGGATATTGCAGATGAAGTAGACAGTTTAAACGACCAGGTAAACTTCGACCAGGAAAGAATTGACGAAGTGAATGAAAGGTTGTCTTCGGGCTATAAGATGCTCAAAAAGCATGGTGTACAGACTACCAATGCTTTAATTGGTATCAGGAACGATCTTGCTGAAAAACTGGAAGCAGTTTTAAATATCGATGAAACTATTTCATTAAAAGAACAGGAATTAAAGGCATTGCTGCAAAAGACGGAAGATATTGCAAATACAATTTCGATCCGCAGGAAAAAAGAAATAGCGGAGCTGGAGAAACAGGTAAATATTTTATTGAACCAGGTAGGCATGCCTAATGCCCGGTTAAAAGTACAGGTTCAACAAACGCCGCTAAACCTTTATGGAAGCGATGCTATTGAATTTTTATTTGATGCAAATAAAAGTAACCGGTTTGAGCCTATACGAAAAGTGGCAAGTGGTGGAGAATTAAGCCGATTAATGCTTTGCATAAAGTCTTTAGTAGCTAAGTCAATTGATTTACCTACGCTTATTTTCGATGAAATCGATACCGGCATTTCAGGTGAAGCCGCAAAACAGGTGGGCTTTATCATGAAAGACCTGTCGAAGAGCAGGCAACTAATCACCATTACACACCAGCCTCAAATTGCCGGTAAGGCCGATGCACATTTCTTTGTATTTAAAGAAATAAAGGGTGATGCAATAAAAACCAACATTCGGTTATTATCAAAAGATGAACGGATAACTGCTATTGCCCAAATGCTAAGTGGCGAAAAACCTACAGCAGCAGCACTTGAAAACGCAAGGGAAATGGTAATGAACTAAACAGCTATTGCTGGTTTTGGAATTTAGTAATTTGGCGATTTCAAGTCGGCCATTCTAATCATTCTCCAAAAAGGCAGAACATTTTTATCAGAATTATAAAATCGGGTTGCAACTAATCGCAAAATCAACCAATCAGCAATCCCTCTACATTCTTTTTTACGTTTAGGAATTGAATTTCTATTTTTACCGCTTGTTAATAAAAACAAAAACAACTGATAATGGCATATAACTTATTGAAGGGAAAGAAAGGCATCATCTTCGGTGCGCTAAACGATCAATCCATTGCCTGGAAGATTGCTGAAAAATGCTATGAAGAAGGCGCAGAAATCGTTCTTACAAATGCCCCGATTGCTTTGCGTATGGGTGAAATAAACAAACTGGCGGAATCGTGTGGTAATGCACCTGTAATTCCTGCAGATGTTACGAGCAATGACGACCTTAAGAATTTACTTACAAAAAGTATGGAACACTTTGGTGGCCAGGTTGACTTTATACTTCACAGTGTTGGTATGAGTATGAACATGCGTAAGAACAATCCTTACACCGCTTTAAACTACGATTTTACGCATAAAACTTTCGACATCTCTGCAATGAGTTTTCACCGTGTATTACAGTTAGCTTACCAGATGGATGCGATCAGGGAATGGGGAAGCGTGGTAGCACTAACTTATATTGCTGCACAAAGAGTTTTTCCTGATTATAATGAAATGGCTGACGCGAAAGCTTTGTTGGAAAGTATTGGCAGAAGCTTTGGATATAATTACGCTAAAAAGAATAAAGTTCGTATAAATACAGTCAGCCAGTCTCCTACCCGTACTACCGCCGGTAGCGGTGTAAAGGGGTTTGAAGGCTTCATTACTTTCGCTGAGAAGATGAGCCCATTGGGAAATGCTACTGCTGAGGATTGCGCCAACTATTGTGTTACCTTATTCAGCGACCTCACAAAAATGGTGACCATGCAAAACCTGTTTCACGATGGTGGATTTAGCTTTACAGGGGTAACTGCAGAGGTGATTGAACAGATGGAGAAGTAACCACCACTAACTCTCCGCAGTGCACACTTTTCCTACGTTTTACGCTAAAAGTTTTTTGATGATAATTTTTACTTTGTTTAGTCTTATTTAAACTATTCTAATTGATACAGTGGTATGATTACGTTGGCTATTTTGGTTCGTTCTTAACTTCCATCACTTTTATTCCGCAGGTTTATAAAGCCTGGAAAACAAAAAGTGTAGGTGATTTAAGTATGTGGATGATGTCCATCGTCGTTCTTAGTACAATTGTGTGGCTTGTTTATGCTTTCGCCATTGGAAGCGGCCCTGTGATTGTAGCGAACAGTATTGTTTTAGTGCTTTCGCTGTTACTCGTCTATTTTAAATTTTCTTTTAAAAGCTGAAAATGAACAACTTGTTTTTAAGGAAGCAGTATTAGAATTAGAAACTGGAGCAGAGCAAAGATTTGCCGTACAAGTGAGTGACACAACGACCGTCGATTATATAACAAATGGTTGTCCCCAAATTAAAAACCATCCTTTCAGCAGGATGGTTTTTAATCTATATTTCTCTTCCCCCTTTAGGGCCGAGGCATTTAATACTCGTCTTCGTTAAACATAAAGTCGTCCTGGCTTGGGTAATCTGGCCAAATGTCCTCAATACTTTCGTACACTTCCCCTTCATCGTCTAATTCCTGCAGGTTCTCCACAACCTCAATAGGTGCACCGGAGCGGATTGAATAATCAATGAGCTCATCTTTTGTTGCGGGCCATGGTGCTTCTTCAAGATAACTGGCTAGTTCAAGTGTCCAAAACATCTTTGCTGTGTTTTAAATTTTTGCAAATGTATGCGTATCTGCGATATAACCAAATCAACCTTTGCCAAATGGCTGTTATATTAAAATTTCGATTAAATCTGCTGTGCTACATTTGCAGCTTGTACGTTTGTACATTATTGATAATCATTAGAACCAGCAAGTTGCATGCTTACGGCAAAAAATATTTTTAAAAAATACGGACCATTAGAGGTTTTAAAAGGCGTTGATATTACTATTAACAAAGGTGAGATTGTAAGCATAGTTGGTTCTTCGGGAGCAGGTAAAAGTACTTTACTTCATATATTGGGCACTTTGGATAATGCAGACAGGGGTGAGATTTATCTCGAAAACAGGCGGATTGATACTTTGAAAGGCAAGCCACTGGCACGCTTCAGAAACGAGCATATAGGGTTTGTTTTCCAGTTTCACCATTTATTGCCCGAATTTAATGCACTCGAAAATGTATGTATACCGGGCTGGATTGCCGGTAAAAAAAAGAAAGACGTTACCGAAAGAGCAGTTACATTGCTGGAGACGCTTAACCTGAAAGACCGGATGGAGAATAAGCCACAACAATTAAGTGGTGGCGAACAGCAGCGGGTCGCCGTTGCAAGGGCTTTAATAAATAACCCGCAGATCATCTTTGCCGATGAGCCTACCGGGAACCTCGATAGTAAAAATGCAAAAGAATTGCACGAATTATTTATCCGGTTGCGGTTGCAATTCAATCAAACATTCTTGATAGTAACACATAACGAAGAGCTGGCTGCAGTAAGTGACCGCACTATTCATATGAAAGACGGGAAAATATTGGCAGAGCCAATTCGAGGCGAGGAAGTGATTTAAACGTGTGAAACGTCAACGGGCAAAAGTCAAAGAGAAGCCGTTTTCACGTTTGACGCTTGACGCTTTACGTTTTACCGTCCCTGGCTGATCCTCGCCTTCCATGTTATCTCTTCAACATTCAAAACATGGCTACTGTAACGGGCTAAAACAAAAAGATAATCACTTAGGCGGTTAAGGTATTTTATAACCAGCGGTTCTACAAAACCGTCATTTTCTTTTATTCGCACACATAGCCTTTCAGCCCGCCGACAAACACAACGTGTAATATGCATGGTTGAAACCGCTACATGTCCTCCCGGCAGAATAAAGTTCTTCATTGCAGGAAGCACTTCATTCATTTTATCCATCTCATCTTCAAGCAGTTTAATATCTTCTTCCTTTAAATCAGGAATTTTCATTAGCGGCTCTTTTCCCGCGTCGCAAGCCAATGAAGAGCCGATAGTAAATAAACGGTCCTGGATTTCTTTTAAAACAGTCTTTACAGCTTCTTCAGTTGAGTAGTCGGCAACAAGGCCAATATAGGAATTGAGTTCGTCAACAGTTCCGTAACTCTCGATGCGAATATCGCTTTTAGGCACTTTCGTTCCACCGATAAGTGAAGTTTTTCCCTGGTCACCGGTTTTTGTGTAAATTTTTGTAGCCATTATTTTTATTTTCTTATAAACGGCGGTAACGTAAGACGTTTTTTTAGTGACAAGCTGGGGAGCTGTCAAAATCAGTTGTTCGCGCCCTGGCGGCACTCTTGTGCCTTTTATTTAACAATCAGCAAGAAAAAGTATGGTTAAACCACGAGTATTTCCGCAAACATTTTTGGAGTTCTTAAGGTATCAGATTCAATTAATCCATCTCTCAAACGAACCACTCTTTTTGCATAGGCGGCAATATCTTCTTCATGTGTTACCAACACAACTGTATTGCCTGCCGCCTGTATCTTACCAAATATCTCCATCACCTCAATACCGGTTTTACTGTCAAGGTTACCGGTAGGTTCGTCGGCAAGTATAATAGCCGGGTTATTAATGATAGCACGAGCTATTGCTACACGTTGTATTTGTCCGCCGCTTAGTTCATTTGGTTTGTGGTGACTTCTGTCGGCCAGGTTAACCTTTGCCAGAACTTCCATAGCTCTTTCAATTCTTTCCTTTTTTCCAATACCCGCATATACTAAAGGAAGGGCAACGTTTTCGGCAGCGCTTAAACGAGGTAATAGATTAAATTGCTGAAACACAAAACCAATCTCCTTATTTCTAACAGAAGCGAGGTCATTGTCGGGCATCTTACTTACATCTTTCCCGTTCAAAACATAGCTGCCCGAAGTTGGGCTGTCTAAACATCCCAGGATATTCATTAGGGTACTTTTCCCAGAACCGGAAGGACCCATTAGCGCAACGTATTCATTTTTAAAAATATCCAGGTTAATTCCCTTTAAAACGGGAATTGCCTGGTTACCCATGAAGTAACTTTTATTAATATTATTAAGATGAATTATTGAATCCATTATACGATTTGTTCATTTTAGGCCTTCGCCCTTTCTTTCGAAACTTACCATTAAAAATCACGATAAAAAACAGCAATTACACTAAGTGCTGAATTGCTGAAAAAATAAACCGGCCTTTTTCTCGCCACCTCTATTTCCGGATCACTTTAGGCACTTTAAAAAACTGTTCATCTTTTAAAGGAGCATTCAAAAGTCCTTCTTCCCTTGTAATCGACCCCTTCACTTCGTCATCTCTTAATACGTTTACTTCATCTGTCATGAATAACAACGGCTCTACACCTGTCGTATCAAGTTCATTCAATTTTTCTATAAAGGAAATCATTTTTTGCAGATCCTTTTTAATTTCTGCCTTTTCTGCCGGCTCAAAAGTTAGTCGCGACAGGGTAGCAAGCTGATCCACCAGTTCATCATTCACTTCCATATAGTAATTATTAAAACAAAAATAATTCAATAGAAGGAAGTATCAGCACATATAAACGCAGCAAAAGTTAATTCAAAGGATTTAATTGTTTGTAAAACAGATTTACATATATTAAAAGGTTCACTTTTATTAATTTCAGTCCACTTATCTCATTTTTTTTAATGTAAAGCCTGGATTCATTCTCTAAATGAACTTTTCATCCCATAATGATAATCTAAGACAATACCTTAAATATTTTTTCGTTTTAACCTTAATATGAAAAACCAAAAGACCTTTAAGGTTTTTATTGTGGAGGATGATCTTTGGTATAGCTCCATGCTGGAGTATTACCTGTCACTCAATCCCGACTACTTTATCCAAAAATTCGATACCGCAAAATCCTTCCTTTCAAAACTACACGAAAAGCCGGACGTTGTAACGCTCGATTATGCTTTGCCGGATATGAATGGCGACCAGATCTTAAAACAGATCAAGGAAACCAGTCCGGATACCAAAGTTATCATCATTAGCGGACAGGAAAATGTAAAAGTAGCCCTGGACCTCCTTAAAAAGGGAGCGTCCGACTATATCGTTAAAGATGAAGATGCGAAAGACCGCTTGTGGAATTCAATAAACAACCTGCGCGAAAATATTCAACTCAAGCAACAGATTGAAACGCTGAAGGAAGAGGTTACACGTAAGTACGACTTCAGCAATGCCATTATTGGTAACAGCCCCGTTATTTTACGGGTTTTTAGCATGATGGAAAAAGCTGCGCGAACAAATATCACTGTTTCTGTAACAGGAGAAACCGGCACGGGAAAAGAGCTGGTTGCAAAATCAATTCATTATAATTCAGTAAGAAAGAATCAGTCTTTTGTTGCTGTTAACTTAGCAGCCATACCCAAAGATTTGCTGGAAAGTGAATTATTCGGACATGAGAAAGGAGCCTTTACCGGGGCAATTGCCCGTAGGATAGGAAAGTTTGAAGAAGCTTCAAAAGGAACTCTTTTCCTTGATGAGATTGGGGAAATGGATATAAATATGCAGGCAAAATTATTGCGTGCACTACAGGAAAAAGAAATCGTTCGTGTCGGCAGTAATGAAGTAGTTAAAATTGATGTTCGTATAATTGTAGCTACACATCGCAACTTACTGGAGATGGTAAAAAACAGCACTTTCAGGGAAGACCTTTACTACCGTATATTAGGTTTGCCTATTCACCTGCCACCATTGCGAGAAAGGGAAAATGATGTGTTGATCATTGCTAAATTTTTCCTCGATAATTTCTGTAAAGAAAATGGGCTGCCTAAGAAAAACATTTCGACCGAAGCGAAGAAAAAGCTGATGGGTCATGCTTTTCCCGGTAATGTGAGAGAGCTTAAATCGGTGATTGACCTTGCATGTGTGATGGCAGAAGACAAAGAAATTGAAGCTGAACACTTAAACGTAGTTTCGCAAAATCTTATTAGCGACTCTATGTTGAAGGAAGTTACCCTTAAAGAATTCACCACAAAACTGATCCAGTATTACCTTGATAAATATAATTACGACGTATTAAAAGTTGCAAGAAAACTGGATGTAGGTAAATCAACAATTTATCGCATGATCCAAAACAAAGAAGTTTTTGTAAATAAAAAATATTCGTTTGAAGCAAGCTTTATGAATTAAACCCGAACCACCCGACTTAATATAAAAACGATGAACCAGGAAAATACGATGGTCGAAAAAACCAACAAGTCAGGGGCTCTAGGAAACCTAAAAATTCTTTTAGCGGAAGACAATGAAGTTAACCAGTTACTGGCAAAGGGCATTCTGCACTTCTGGGGACTAGAAGCAAAAATTGCAGTAACCGGGTTTGAAGTGCTGGAGTTGCTGGAACAGGAAGATTTTGATTTGGTACTGATGGATATCCAAATGCCGGGAAAAAACGGAATTGAGGCAGCCGGTGAAATTCGTAGACTAAAAAACCCACGGAAAAGCAATATTCCTATAATTGCACTTACAGCAAATGCATTAAAGGGAGAAGAAAAAAAGTACAAGGAAGTAGGAATGGATGACTTTTTAACTAAACCTTTTTCAGAAAGCGACTTATTTGAGGTAATTGAAAGAGTTTTGCGAAAAGAAGGGTCTTTTGAAAGAAAAACAGAAAATAATTTTATAGAAATGGACAACACTGTAATGGAAGTTAGCGAAAAACTTTACGACTTTAAACTGCTGGAAGAAATAGCTGCAGGAAATACTGATTTCCTTATTTCACTGGCAAAAATTTTCCTCGCCACTATTCCTGAAAATAGCAGGGACATGGTTGCTGCTGCCAACAGCGGAAACTGGGATCTTGTTTCTAAGCTTGCTCATAAATTAAAGTCAACCGTAGATAGTATGAGTATAGGAAGTGTAAGCCAGGATATTCGTACACTTGAAATGGACGCTAAAACCAAAGTAAACACAGAGGCTTTAACTAAAATGGCGGTAAGAGTAGACAAAGTTCTGCAAACAGTAGCAGTGCAACTGACCGCAGAATTTGGTTTATAATAACCTGCACTTATAACAAAAGTGGAAACAGACGCCTAAAGATCTTGCTACTAAAACGAAACGCCACACAATAATGATCCTACATGACCGAAAGCCGGTATACAAATAAATAGAGTTTAATCAAGTTTCCTCAATTACAACATTTACGGCTGCCTTTATCGGCAGCTTTTTTATTTTATATAAGCGATGAATTTATTGCAAGGGTATGGAACGATTTTTCCAGTAAATTGATTATTTCAATCTAAATATCAGTAAATGAAAAAGTTTCAAAAAGCCGCTCTTGCACTTGTAACTGCGTCGTGCCTTGCTCTCTATGCCTGCGGACCAAATGACGACAAGAACGGCATGGACCCAGCCAACAGTGATGGCGAAGGAGCAATAGATAGTACGAGGATTCCAAATTTCGATTCTTCCCACACTTCAATAGTAGTTCCTTCCATTGTAAAGGAAGCGAACAGTTTCAACTAAAAAGAAATTTCGATTCCATAGCCCACCGGGAAGATCGCCTTTATTCATATTGATGACAATGAAAGAGGCTAAAGCAATGGAAATTGTAGAAGAATGTTCAAAATAATCTACAGTTTCCGAGCGAAAATTGTATAACTGTCTGCATCGGTAATTAGAAAGTCGGAACAACTTTTTATCTATTCACCGTAAATTTATTAACATGGCAAAAGCCGGAGAACACTCATTTGAACAGGAAATTGATAAAAGCGCAGACAGTGAACAGGAAATGGACCAAAAGCCTGTTTATGAAAGAGATTTCGACAGGCAGGCGAAAAAGCTACAGGAAAAAGTAGCGATTATCACAGGCGGAGATAGTGGAATCGGTAAAGCCATAGCGGTTCATTTTGCGCGTGAAGGTGCAGATGTTGTGATCGTTTACCGTAAAGAAAAAGAAGATGCCGAAGAAACCAAAAGTTTGGTTGAGGAAAAAGGCAGGCGTGCTTTATTGATAGAGACGGATATAGGCGACGAGTCAAATTGCAAGGAGATTATAAAACAAACCCTTGCAGAATTTGGAAAAATAGATATACTGGTGAACAATGCAGCGATACAGGTACCTCATGAGGACCTGGCAGAAATAACATCGGAACAGTGGCTGGAAACGTTCAGGGTAAATATACATGCGCAGTTTTTCCTGACGAAAGCAGTTTTACCGCACTTAAAAGAAGGTGCGTCCATCATAAACAATGCTTCGGTAAATGCCTTTAAAGGACACAAGCAATTGGTAGATTATACTTCTACCAAAGGTGCTATCATGGGTTTCACACGTTCCATGGCATTGCAACTCGCTGAGAAAGGTATTAGGGTAAATGCTGTTGCTCCCGGCCCAATCTGGACGCCGCTAATTTCTTCTACCATGCACAAATCATTAGAGGAGTTCGGGCAGGAGGTACCGATGAAAAGAGCAGGTCAACCAGCCGAAGTAGCTACCAGTTTTGTATTCCTGGCGTCAGAAGATGCGAGTTATTTTACCGGGCAATGCTTACACCCCAACGGCGGCTATATTTTAAATACTTAACCAAATATCACATTATGAATACTAATTCATCTACAGGCGCAAAACTTTCTGTAAATGTTGGAAAGGCAGAAAGAATTGCTTCTATACTTGCAGGAACGGCTCTACTTTTTAAAGGTCTTCAAAATGAAGAAAAAAAATCAGGCATTGCGGCGGCACTCGCCGGAGGTTTACTTTTGTTTCGCGGCGCTACAGGTCATTCAGTAATCTACAGCCTTGCCGGCAAACACAAATTGCCCGACACGGTTAAGAATATCAACATCATTACTAAACTTACCGTTAACCAACCAAGGCAGGAAGTATATAATTTCTGGAGAAAACTAAGCAATCTTCCACTCTTTATGGAGCACCTTGAAAAAGTTGAAGTGATTGACGAAAAAAGATCACACTGGTCAGCAAAGGTTCCGGGAGGATTGGGTACAATTGAATGGGACGCAGAAATTGTAAAAGAAATTGACGGAGAATTGTTAGGCTGGAACTCCTTGCCCCACGCCACAATACACAATGCCGGTAAAGTTGAATTTAGAGATGCAGACGGTTATGGCACCGAGCTTACAGTGGTAATTACCTATCGTGCTCCTTTTGGCGATGTTGGCGAAGGAATTGCGTCGCTGTTCAATCCGATGGTAAAAAAGATGATCACAAAAGACGTTCAGGGTTTTAAACGTTACATCGAGGCCGGAGATATTGCAACAATAAAAAGTTAGAAGACGTTAAAACACCTAAAAGCATGGACAATAGTGATACGCTGTCCATGCTTTTTTTATGAGGAAATTTTTGGTAGCCGTCTGTAGAACGTTCATTAGCTTTTCTTGCGTCGCACGCTTGTACTGTTAACCCTTATGCAGCAATACAAGCAACTAAAATCCTTATTTCACTCTAATCCCTTACAATATTTCACTCCACTCCCTTACAACCCAATAAATCCTGGTTCTGTCTGATAATTTATAATAATCAAATGCCTTGTTTCCCTGTTATTCCTGCCTCTTACATTATAAGTATACGTCTTGTCAAACTCAATAAAACTGCATTTGTCCGAAGTATAAAGGCTTCTTATAAATTCAGTCTCCTTTATCACGAGCATCCATTTGGCACGGGTTTCAAATAACACATCTCTAAGTCTTACCTGGTCTTGTTTTGTAAACGAGTTCTGGTCGTACTCCGAAAACTCACTGTCATAGGGTGGATCCAGGAAAATAAAATCGTTTTCCCCGGGAGGTGTTTCTTTTAAAAAGGCCGCAAAATCAAGGTTATAAAATGTTGAATTGGCAAATAAAGATTTGACTTCGGGAGAAAAAATAGACTCTACTTTCTGCCTGAAATTTTTCCTGTTGTAGGCAATTCCCCCATAAGGAATATTAAATCCTCCTGTCCTGTTATACCTGAACATAGAAGCATAACAAAACTCTCTCACGAAATACCAGTTTGCCGTTGCTTTCTCATCCGTCATTTTCAACGACCCTTTGAATTGGAGGTTCGTCAATTGTCGCAGAAATAAGTACAGCCCGCTTTTAATACCTGTTTCTATATGATCTGCCATTTCTTCATCCGTAAATAACCTGCCTTTTTTAACCGCTATATTTTTAATTCTTCTACTCTTGTCGGCAATAGATTTTGTAAGTGTATTAAAAAACTTCTTAGGGTCTACAATAAAACTTGCATCGAATAATAAATGAGAGTCAGAAGTCAAAAGACCCCACACTAACTCGCGGGTCTTTTCGTTGAAAGTTGCAGGTGAAATTTCTTCAGCCATACATGCTTTATCCAATAGAAAAAGCTCGGGTTGCAGTTTCTCGCATAGAATGCCCGCTTCGTCCCATGCATCACAATACGTAAAAAGCTCTTTTTTAAACAGGTCAGAATTAGTCAACCGATAAAACTTGATAAGGTCTTCGCTCTTATCATTAAGGTATGCTTCTCCTGCCGGTTGTAAAGCAAAAAAGACACCTCCGCCTCCAAAAAAAGGTTCAAAATATTTTTCAAAGCCGGGCAAATAATCAGAAAACTGGTTGAATTCATTAAACTTCCCCCCGGTCCATTTTATAATTGGCTTGATTTTTTTCGATGCACTTATAATGTTTTCGCTAAAAACGTTCATGGATGATTTTCTATAACTTACAACTATATTCGCAATATAGGTAACCATTCTTTGAACTTTTTCATCTAATTACGCACACGAATAAAAAGTTGTGGTTAAGCAATAGATTCAAGGAGATATGCCAAATACTTCAAATACCGATCTGCCTCAAATGCTTTATTTAAAAGACTACGCGTCGTTGATAAAGGAAAAAAAGCTGGAAGATTTTGTATCGGCATACCTAATGAACCTCTATGCCTTCAACGTTCCGTTACTACAATTTTTCTCACACCTGAAAAAAGAGGATCTGGTAATAACTGCAAGGCAGGGCATTTTACGACTGTTAACAGGAATTGAAAACGACAGTGCAATAGAAGAAGTAAAGAAAACGCTCGACAACTGGAAGCAGAACAACTTACCTGGTATTCCACGCGAAGCAATTTCGTTAAAAGATATCACCTTAATATACGCTGCCCAGAAAATCTCCTTTCAATCACTTCTCCCTTATTATACTTCCGATGTTTCTGTTGCTACGCAGGTAATACAGGAAATTGAACTGTATTATAAGCAAGTGCAGGAGATGGCTTTACAAATGCTGGAATCGATTCGCGATGAAGAGCAGGAGCAAAGAATAGAAACAGAGGAAAAATACCGTGACCTCTTTGACAGCGCCAGTGATCTCATCCAGATTGTTGCTCCTGACGGTAAAATTCTATACGTGAACCACTCATGGAGAACATCTGTTGGCTATGCGCCATCAGAATTGGAAGGAAGGTATATCTATGACTTTATAAAAGAAAGTGAGAAGATCTACTTTAAAAGTTACAGGGAAAAAATTCTTAACGGAGAAACGGTTTCATCCCGTATAAGAACCTCGTATGTAAAGAAAAACGGGGAAGAAATAGTTCTCGAAGGTTCTATTGACTGTAAATACAAAAATGGCCGGCCTCAGTATACCCGCTCCGTTTTCCGTGATATTACTCAACGTTTGCAGCAGGAAGAAAGGATGAAGTATTATATTGAACAATTAGCTGAAAGAGAAGGAAACCTGCGCGACATTATTGAAAATGCACCAGATGGAGTAATTGTTATAGATAAGGATAATAATATACTTCTGTGGAACCCTAAATGCGAACAGATTTTTGGTTGGAAAAAAGAAGAGGTAACCGGCCAAAAAATGACGGGCATAATAGTTCCCGTGGCACTTCGCGACGCACACGTAGCAGGCATGAAAAGATTTCTCAACACAAGGGAACCACACATTCTAAATAAAACAATTGAAGTACCGGCATTACACAAAAGTGGAGCAGAATTCTATATCTCTTTAACCGTCTCTCATTCTATACAGGTAGGAAATGATGTATTTATTGCTTTTCTAAGGGATATCACCGAGCAAAAGAAAAACCAGCAGGAACTGGAGAATAAAAGAAAGCAACTGGAGAAATCTTACCAGCAACTGGAGCAATATACATGGCTAACATCGCACGATCTTAAAGAGCCGCTCCGAAAGATCCTGACCTTTAGTGATGCACTTCTGAAAAACCGTGAAAAGATAGATGAGAAAACAAATACCCTTTTGGAAAAAATCCACAGTTCCGCTTCCAGGATGAGCAGGCTTATAGAAGCGGTTTTATTGTATTCTAACGTCGCCTCCGATCATAGCCTTTTTGTGCAAACGGACCTGAATAAGATCGTACATGAAGTGCTTGAAGACCTTGAAATAATGATTGGCTCGAGAAACGCGAAGGTTTATTTTATCGACCTGCCTGTTATAGATGCTATCCCCGTGCAAATGCGCCAACTGTTTCAAAACCTGATTAGTAATGCCGTAAAATACTCAAGCGCTGATCAAATTCCTGAAATCCATATTGAATGTGAATCAACACAAAACGGGTATATAATTTCGGTAAGTGACAACGGAATTGGTTTTGAAAAAATATATGCTGAGAAAGTATTCCAGGTATTTCAACGCTTATTAAGCAACAAGATGTATGAAGGAACGGGCATCGGCCTTGCTCTTTGCAAGAAAATAACAGAAGCCCATAATGGAACGATATATGCGGAAAGTGAACCTGGTAAAGGATCAACTTTTATCATATATCTTCCTTCAAAACATGTTGAAATCAGCTCTCCAGTAACTTAATACCTGTTTTAGTAAGGGTTATCTTTTGCTGCTTATACAAGGTTCCAACGGCCATTTTAAACGCCTTTTTGCTCATTCCAAAAAATTCGTAAATTTCTTCGGGACCCGTCTTATCGTGGTAGGGTAAGTACCCGTTATTTTCATTCAGCAACCTTACTATTTTTCCTGCCTCGTCCTCCACTCTATCATAACCGGCCTTACCTATTACAACATCAATTTTATTTTCGGGCCTGATCGTTTTTATAAAACCTTTGAACTTATCACCAACTCCAATGCTTCTATACACCTCGTTGAAGTGCAACACGCCGGTGTGTACGTTATTAATAATTACAAGATAGCCAATATCTGTTCTACGGTAAACAATAAGGTCTACTGTATCCATTTCCTTTACTGTAAGCTCTTCGTTGCTTAAAAACGGCTCAATCTTTTCGGTGGCGGCAACCCTCCCTGTTTGTTCGTCGATATAAATTTTTACCAGGTATTCTGCACCTTGCCGCATGCCAACTAATTGTTTGCTTTTCGGAACAAAAATGTCTTTCATTAATCCCCAGTCGAGAAAAGCTCCCTGGTTGGTTACAGTTATCGCTTTCATTTTTACAATATCTCCAACTACACCTTTCGGATGTTGTGTTGTTGCAATCAGTCTTCCTTCCGAATCGTGGTAAACAAAAACTTTTAGCTCATCTCCCGGTGCAAGACCTTCAGGTACAAACCTTTTAGGAAGTAATATTCCTTCGGCACCGTCGTCGAGGTAAAAACCAAAATCCACTTCACGAAGAACTCTCAATACATTATAATCACCTACTTTAACCATATACGATGTTTTTACCGGCAGCAAAGGTAAAAGCAATTATCGTATTTTAATTCTTTAGAAAACACCAGCTTTAAAGCAAAAAAAACCTATAGAAGCGTTGTTCTATAGGTTATAATCTTATTGAAATTTATGTAATTATATTACCAATAACTGGAAAATTTTTGTTTTAAATACTTCTTCTATCCCTAAAACTATTTTGGAAATACTACGATGTTAGAAAGAATAGTTGCAATAATTTGTAACCCAACGAGTGAAATGATTGCAACTGTCAGATAGTTCTGCAATTTTTTATTATTGTAGCTGCTCTGCGAATGCGATAAAATCAGGTGAGTATTATCGAAATACAAAAAATTGTAAATTTTCCAGCTTCGTTTTTTATTGACTAAAAACAATAGAAATTTAGTCAGGCATAAAAATAACAAAACGTGTTGAAGGAATGGTTTGGTTTTTAGTAAAATTAGGATTAGGTACTCAGTCATTGGATTTTTCTTTTATAAACTTATAAACGCAAAACCGGTTTGAATATTTTAAGTTTTTTTTAAAATCTTACCAGAAACTGTAAAAAAAAGAGTATAACCCGGTTATAATTCTCAGTTCTTTCTAATATAAATACTCGCATTTTTGTTTTTTGTAATCTAATTCGCTTAAACTACTTTTTTGAGCTTTCAACGTTAATAAAAAACAAGAGGAAAGTTTACATCTAAAACGATTAACAATTTCGGTCATTAGCCGATTTTTTCTTTTGGTACCAACACCAGGAATTCTGTTCATCATCGTTGTGTCACTCACTTTTACAGTTGTGCATCTATCAACAATAGGCCGCAGTTAAACAGCTAACAACATGAACGAACGGGATACAGCGGCCTATAAAAAAAAACGGAATAGAGCGAGAAGTAAATAGTTGATTGTAAGCTACCCCTGGTAAATATGAAATTCCAGGAACTTACATTCGTATTAGGAGTGAACCAGGCGACTTTATCTCTGTCCTTTAAAAAGGTAGTTAGGGTAAATACAATGAATATTTCGACAAATTAGACACGATGGTTGATATATGTAAGAAACAATCCAACGAACAATGTTAGAAGCGACGCAAGTAAGCTGAAAACAATACGCAGGTATTGGAAATATTTAATGTAACAGATCGAGGAATGATTGCATTTCTTTGCACCGAGAACAGTAAGTTGGAAGACAACACAATTATTTGCTCTTTAGATGATTCGAGAGAATGGACTATAATTAGAACGTTTATGTTTGCGACCCCTTATTCGGCTTGCGAAAAACAAGAACGGCAAAAAGAACAAGGAATTAGGCAATATACACTCAACCAAAGAAAGGTGTGAACAAACCTTTAGAAGGAGAATTATTGAAGCGTAAAATAAACGCCGGAGAAACAGCGTACAGCCAAGAGTATTGCCAATAGTGTGGCCGGACGTTGGGGCAACCGGCAGCAACGCTATCAACCTTGGTTCAGGCCGAAGGAACTCTTTTGAACATAAGCGCAAATTTTTAATCTTTGAATAAAGAATGAACTTCAGTTGCCAGACCGAGGTTTTTCAATTCTCCCATCATTGGCAATATTTGTTCGATATCTCCACCATAAAGTAAAAAAACCGATTAAAGATAAAAAAGCTGCAGTGTGCGACGCAACGAACGACGAGTATTGATGAATTGTTGACCACCAAAAGAATTCCTCCTATAAACCAGTCACCTGTGCTACAACTTTGCCCTTTCGTATTGAACCGGCCACTTTACATCCGCTCCAAGAGTTGTTGCGGCGTGCAAAGGGAAATAGGGATCGCGTAGAAACTGGCGCGCAATAATTATTACATCTGACTTACCCGATGCTATAATTTCTTCGGCCTGTTGCGGCGAGGTGATCAATCCTACCGCGCCGGTTAAAATACCCGTTTCTTTTTTAATACTTTCGGCAAATTGAACCTGGTAGCCGGGGACCGCAGGAATTTTTGCATGAGGAACATTTCCGCCTGTGGAACAATCGATAAGATCAATTCCTTTGGCCTTTAAGGTCTTCGCCAATTCAACCGAGTCTTCCCCCGTCCACCCGCCTTCCGTCCAGTCGGTGGCAGATATTCTCACAAACAAGGGCAGATTTTCGGGCCACACTTCCTGTATCGATTCTGTAACTTCCAGCAACAACCGTATTCGGTTTTCAAAAGAACCGCCATATTGATCGGGCCTCTGGTTACTTAAAGGCGAATAAAACGAATGCAACAGGTAGCCGTGAGCAGCGTGAATTTCAATCACTTTAAAACCTGCCTGCAATGCCCTCGCTGCTGCAGCCTTAAAATCTGACTTGACTTTTTCAATGCCGGCTTTGTCTAATGCAACCGGCCTGCGTTCCTCAGCCCTAAAGGGAATATCACTCGCAGCCACTGTTTCCCAGCCACCTTGCTCAAAAGACAACATTTTCCCGCCTTTCCACGGGCTGCTGTTACTGGCTTTGCGACCTGCGTGCGCCAGTTGAATACCGGCAATACTTCCCTGGCTCTCAATAAAAGAAGTTATCCGTTTCAATCCTTCGATATGCTCATCTTTATAAATACCTAAATCATCGGGCGTTATTCTGCCTTCCGGAGAAACTGCAGCAGCTTCTGAAATTATCAAAGCTGCTCCGCCAACTGCCCTGCTTCCTAAATGAACCAGGTGCCAGTCGTTTGAAAAACCGTCGACACTCGAATATTCGCACATAGGGGAAACCACGATCCTGTTCTTAAGTTGAATACTTTTTATTTGTAATGGTTCAAAAAGTTTTGACATATCCTAATTTTAATGACGGTAATAATGATCTATAATAGCATGAGCCATATCAATATCTATACCTACACGATGTGCGCTAGTGAAGGTTTATTTGAACAGACAGATTGGGGAAGTGAAGCTGGTTAAACTTCGTCAAGAATACGGGCCCTGTTTTCGACAACCGCTTTGTATTGTAACATATCTACCGCGTTTTCACTTTTGGCAATCACAACTGTGGCAACTGTATTTCCTATCATATTCGTTAATGCCCTTGCTTCGCTCATGAAGCGGTCTACCCCAATCAGCAGCGCCAGACCTTCGACCGGCACGACCTTTAGCGCCGTTAAAGTAGAAGCAAGCACAAGAAAGCCGCTTCCCGTTATGCCTGCGGCACCTTTACTCGTAATTAATAAAATACCAATGATCGACAATTGCTGGGCAAGAGACAAAGGCACATTATACACCTGCGCCAGGAATATGACCGCCAGGCTTAAATAAATGCTGGTTCCATCTAAGTTGAAACTGTAACCAGCCGGAATAATCAATCCGACCACACTTTTTTCACAGCCAGCTTTTTCCAGCTTCGCCATGATGTTGGGTAAAACAGACTCACTGCTGCTCGAGCCTAATACGATCAGCAGTTCTGCTTTAACATATCCTAACAACTTCCATAAGCTGAAACCGTAATACCAGGCAATTAAATTCAGTATTACAAAAATGAAAAGAAGAGAAGTGATATAAAATGTGAGCATCAACTTGCCTAGCAATGCAAGACTGGTAAAACCAAATTTTCCGATTGTGTAGGCCATTCCGCCGAAGGCGCCCAGCGGACTTACCTTCATTACTATTTTAAGAACGTTGAACAATACTTTGTTCAGCTTTTGAAAAGTTGCCGTTACAGTTTCGCCATAACTTCCTAGCTGCTTCAGTCCAACGCTGAATAAAATACCAAAGAACAATATTTGAATAATGTCTCCTTTTGCAAACGCATCTACAATGTTGGTGGGCACTATGTGCAAAACGAATTCGTGCCAGTCAAGTCCTTTTCCATCACCCGGAATAGCTGTAGGATTTGCACCGGCGACAGTATTGTGATCAACCCCGGCACCGGGCTTTATGATGTTGGCAACAACAAGACCGATAATGATAGCAATCGTTGTAACAATTTCAAAATACAGCAGTCCCTTTCCACCTACCCTGCCCACTTTTTTCATATCTCCGGCACCAGCAATACCCAGAACAATTGTAAAAAATATTACCGGGGCTATCACCATCCTGATCATATTAATAAACATGTCGCTGATCATTTTGGCCACGGGGGAGAACGAAGGAAACAACCACCCAACTATAACACCTGCAATAATGCCTATTATTACCTGAACATACAGAACCTTTAAATATTTCATGCAGAAGCCGTTACTTTTTTTAAGAAAATTAAAACTGAGACTAAGGCTGCAAAGCGTTATGGCGATAAAGCGGTCTCGCCTAAAGGCAAGATGATGGTGCGATGGAAGCCGAAGCTGGTATCATAAAAAATCAAACCACCATCTCCCGTTAATGGCTTCCCTGCAACAACTTATTGCTTTTTTCTTTAATGATGGTTTGAAAAGGCTTTTCGTACACCTTGCTTTCCAGCCATGAAATGATGTCGAGGTAAGAAAAAGCGCGGGTTTCAAAACGATTGTTTTCAATACTCTTTAATTTAACCAAGAGCTTTTCAAATTCCGGTCTTATTTTTCGATAACTCAAGTGGAAGGAATTACGGAGGAATTTAAAGATCTCTTCTTCTACAATACTCAGGTTTTCCATTTTCGCCATAAAGCGGTAAACCGATTTTATGAGGTACTCCAGTATATCAAAATTCCCGATTTCATAATGGGCAAGCAGGTGCAGCAGTCGTGCATAACATTGCAGGTCGGTTCGAAGGTCCACCTTCCAGTTAATGATCTTATTTAAAAAAGAGATCGTTTTATCATAATCACCACTTCCGAAATAAAGCGAGCTGATCTTGTAATAGAACACAAGTATCCGGTGCCGGTCGAGGTATAACGAATACTCTTTGATCTTTTGTTCGATATGTGGCACCAGCAATAAACCCTCCGAAAAAGTGCCCTCCATAAAATGCTTGTTCAGCTTGGCAATATGAATGTAAACAAATGATTGAACCCTGTTATTATCGTTACCTGTTACGAGTTCTGTTTGCGAAAATCGTTCGAATTTATCCAGGTATTCCTCGAACTTTTTGTGGTTCTTTAAATCAAAATTGGCACTGATCAGGTTGTGCATACCTTTAATATAATGCGCTGTTTCAATTTCAATCATGAAGGGCTCCCTGTCAAACAGGTCCACCCATTTTTGGGTATAGCGGTAATACATTAAAAAATCCTGCAGGATAAATGCAAACCAGCAATAGCTTTGAAAGAAGTACAGCTTCTCGTAAAAACCGGTAGCCTGGTCTCCCTCGAACGGCAGAGATTCCTCGAAATACTGTTTTATTGCTGCAGCCTCCTGTTCATTTCTGGCGTGCCCGTTTTTAATATACCAGCTATATAATTTAAGCGCAAGGTTTGAAAGCAATGTTATTCTATGCAATCGTTTGCTCGAATGCTCTGCTTCAGATGCCAATACTTCCGCCCTGTCTTCCATACTGCGTGTTATGTGCAGTACTTCAATATTTTTTTCAAGGAAAATGGCCTGCATCATAAACGTCACCTGGTTGTGTTGAACGGCCGTCTCCTTTAATTTTTCGATCATCTTCAGGCTCTGCAGGTATAGTCCCTTATTATACAACAAGTGAGCATAATCCAATTGTTCGTGTAATTGAATATGAATGTTCTCATTTGTTTTCAACAGCCTCAAACTGGCAAGCAGTTGCTTGTATAAATGAGCCTTAATGTTAGAGAGTTGTTGTTTTTTTACAGAAGGGCTTTTCTTCAGTAACATTTCCTCATCATACTCATTCATTTTGTCTAATGCGTCGAACACTTGTATAATTTTCAAGTCTTCTGTTGCAGTGTTTCGGGTAACATATAATTTAAAATTGCGCTTTTCCGACTTCTCCATTGTGTGAATTAGTTGAAACAACGCATCGGTGGACCTGTTGGGCATCGTATATTTTTTATTCTGAAAGTCAATACCAGTAAGGGTTTCAAAAGGGCGTTGCTTATTTCATTAGTGTAAATAACCTTCAATATTGTTTTTAAGTGCCTGGTAAACAGGGTTAATTTCGAAGGCACAGGTAGTTTAAACCATGTAATAAGCAGTTACAAATATAAACTCCCTGATTTTCATCTCATAAAAATTAGATTTATGCAAGACAAACAGGTTTACATTTTCGATACCACTCTTAGGGATGGTGAGCAGGTTCCCGGATGTAAGCTTAATACTCTTGAAAAAGTAGATTTGGCATTAAAGCTTGAAGATCTTGGGGTAGACATTATAGAAGCCGGCTTTCCTATTTCCAGCCCGGGAGATTATGAGTCGGTGAATATGATTTCGAAAACAATCAAAAATGCAACTGTTTGCGGCTTAACCCGTGCAGTTCAAAAAGATATCGAAGTGGCGGCCCAGGCTTTAAAATATGCAAAACGACCACGAATTCATACCGGCATAGGCACATCTGATTATCACATAAAAGGAAAATTCAATTCAAATAGGGAAGACATTTTACTAAGAGCTATTCAATGCGTAAAATGGGCAAGAAACTTTACAGACGATGTTGAATTTTATGCCGAAGACGCTGGCCGAACCGACATAGAATACCTTGCAAGAGTTATAGAAGCAGTGATTAAAGCAGGCGCTTCAACGGTAAATATTCCCGACACTACCGGTTATTGCCTTCCTAACCAATACGGCGAAAAGATAGCTTACTTAAAAAATAATGTTCCTAATATAGATCGTGCCATTATTTCGTGTCACTGTCACAACGACCTCGGGCTGGCAACTGCAAATGCAATTGCCGGTATAATTAACGGCGCACAACAAATCGAGTGCACCATTAACGGGTTAGGCGAAAGAGCAGGTAACACTTCTCTCGAGGAAGTCGTCATGATCATTAAGCAACACAGAGAATTGGGATATTATACCAATATCAAAACGCAACAATTAAACCCTTTAAGCCGACTGGTTTCCGATACAATGCGCATGCCGGTTCAGCCAAACAAAGCAATTGTAGGTTCTAACGCGTTTTCACATTCCTCCGGCATTCACCAGGATGGATTTTTAAAAGACGCGACTACCTACGAAACGATTAACCCGGAAGATGTTGGCGCAGAAAGTAGTAAGAACGTTTTAACTGCCCGAAGCGGAAGAAGTGCCCTGGCCTATCGCTTTCAAAAGTTAGGATTTATCTTTACCCGTAACGACATTGACTCGTTATACGAAAGTTTTTTACAACTGGCAGACAAGAAGAAAGAAGTGGATGAAGAAGATCTTCAAAAACTTGCGCAGCAATATCACCCGGAAATGTTGGAAGTAATTTAATCTTTTATTTTTTGGGTAACCGGCGGTATTACTGCTATTAAACATCGTTGCGTCGCACTCTTGTACTGAAGTTTCTCGGGTCAACGAAGCGAAAAGCATTCGAAAAGATAGCTGAAAATGACAAGGTTCATTGAAATAACAAATTTGACATTCCTTAAGCCCCTTTACGGGTTTGGGGTTAAAACTCTTCCCTTTAGGGGAGTTGGAGGGGCCTATGAATAAGAATATAGCAGTGATATTGGGAGATGGGATTGGTCCTGAAGTAACACAACAATCAATTAAAGTGTTGGATGCAATAGGCCGGCAGTTCAAACACACCTTTCGTTATGATTATGTGTTGATGGGCGCAGCTGCAATTGATAAAACAGGAAATCCGTTACCGGATGAAACTGTAGCAGCCTGTAAAAAAAACGATGCTGTATTGTTTGGTGCAGTCGGGCATCCGAAGTACGACAACGATCCCTCGGCTAAAGTAAGACCCGAACAAGGTCTGATGAAAATAAGAAAAGAACTTAACCTTTTTGCCAATATTCGACCTGTAACAACTTATTCCGCTTTGCATCATTTATCGCCTTTGAAAAATGCGCGCCTCGAAGACGTGGACTTTGTCATCTTTCGCGAACTGATCGGTGGCATTTATTTCGGCAAAAAAGAATTAAGTGAAGACAAAAACCTGGCCTCTGACGATTGCGTTTACCATAGAAGTGAGATTGAACGTGTAGCACATCTTGCTTTTAAATATGCCCAGAAAAGAAGGAAATTGCTTACACTGGTAGATAAAGCTAATGTGCTCGAAACTTCCCGGCTTTGGAGAAAAGTGGTGCAGGAAATTGCACCACTTTACCCGTCTGTTGTAGTTAGTTACATGTATGCAGGTATTGCAGCCATGCAGTTAATAACCAACCCAAAACAGTTTGATGTTATATTAACAGAGAATATGATGGGCGACATATTTAGCGATGAGGCAAGCGTACTCACTGGTTCACTAGGTTTGTTGCCTTCAGCTTCTGTTGGCGATAAACTTGCAATGTTTGAACCTATTCATGGCAGCTATCCGCAAGCTACAGGTAAAAATATTGCCAACCCAATGGGTTCTATTTTAGCAACAGGCCTCATGCTCGAATATTTTAAGATGTATGAGGAAGCTGCATTGGTAAAAGAAGCTGTAGAATGGAACATTGCTAACGGGTTTGTAACGAAAGATATTGACCCGATTAACAACTATTCAACATCAACGATAGGCGAATTGGTTACTGATTATGTAGAAAATAAAATACCATCGAAGATGAATAAAGAAAATATGGTAATCAGTAAATCAACAATTATTTAAAAAACCGGAATAAGGTAATTAACAGTATCCCGATATCGGGACGAAGCAACGATAGCCATAATGAAAGTAACTGTTTGTCACCTAATTAAAATAAAATACTAAAGACCCACATTTTATGTATTACAACGAGAACACGATCATCTATTTTAACAATGAGTTTGTTAAAGCGACTGAAGCAAGACCAGACATTTATGGTCAATCACTCCATTATGGCTATGCTGTATTTGAAGGAATTAGGGCCTATAATACAGAGAACGGTGTGAAGATTTTTAAGGTTGCCGAACATTACGACAGAATGAAGTTCTCATGTGAGGCAGTGGGAATACCTTATCCTTATGACAACAACGAACTAATTGATCTTTCATACCAGGTTTTGGAAAAAAATAACCTCAGAGACGCTTATATCCGTCCACTGGTTATTTGTACGCCGAACATGAGCCTGACAAAGGGAAAAGACTCCCAGCTATTGATAGCTGCGTGGGACTGGGGTGCGTACCTTGGAGACAGAATGCTGAACCTGATGATCTCATCGTACAGAAGAATTAGCCCTGCAAGTTTTAAAGTACAGGCTAAAGTTTCAGGCCATTACATTAATTCGATCATGGCTACACAAGAGGCAAAAGATTGCGGCTTTGACGAGGCGCTATTGCTCGATGTTAATGGCTTTGTGGCAGAAGGACCGGGCGCTAACTTCTTTGTAGAAAAAGACGGTGTTCTTTATACGCCTCAGTTAGGCAGCATACTTCCTGGAATTACCCGTGCTACTGTAATTGAAATTTGTAATGAATTGGGATTTGAAGTAATTGAAAAACAAATCTTACCCGAAGAGGTTTATGGTGCTGACAGCGCTTTCTTCTGCGGTACTGCGGCCGAAGTTATTGGAATAGGTTCGTTGGATAAAGTTGCCTTTACAAAAGAATGGAAAGACTCTTTTGGATCAAAAATCCAGAAAGCATATAAGGACCTGGTACTCGAAAAATCTTATAAATCAGAATTAGCGTTAGCATAATGGAATTAAATAAATATAGTAAAACAATAACCCAGGATGTTACTCAGCCCGCCGCACAGGCAATGCTGTATGGCATTGGGTTAACGGAAGAAGATCTTAAGAAGCCACAGGTAGGAGTTGTTAGCATGGGTTATGATGGAAACACTTGTAACATGCACCTGAACGACCTTGCTAAATTAGTAAAGCAGGGTGTTTGGGATAGTGATATGGTAGGTTTGATTTTTAATACAATTGGCGTTAGCGACGGTATCAGCAATGGCACCGATGGTATGCGTTATTCCCTGGTGAGCCGCGATATTATTGCAGATTCTATTGAAGCTGTATGCGGCGCTCAATACTATGATTCGTTGATCGCATTACCAGGTTGCGATAAGAATATGCCAGGATCGATTATGGCAATGGGCCGGTTAAACCGTCCTGCTATAATGGTATACGGTGGTACAATTGCAGCCGGCCATTACAACGGACAGGATCTAAATATTATATCAGCGTTCGAAGCCTTAGGTCAAAAAATCGCAGGTAATTTATCTGAAGCAGATTTTAAGAATATAGTGCAGCGGTCGTGCCCCGGCGCAGGTGCGTGCGGGGGTATGTATACTGCAAACACAATGGCAAGTGCTATTGAGGCTCTGGGCATGAGTCTGCCTTACTCTTCGTCAAATCCCGCTCTTAGCGAAGAAAAAAGAGTTGAATGTCTTACTGCAGGCAAAGCTATTCGCCTGCTGATGGAGAAAGATATAAAGCCGAAAGACATTATGACAAGAAAAGCATTTGAAAATGCTATTACTGTTATTATGGTTTTAGGCGGAAGTACTAATGCAGTGCTTCACTTAATAGCAATGGCAAAAAGTGTAGACGTTCCCTTAACACAGGATGATTTCCAGGCCATCAGCAACCGTGTTCCGGTACTGGCAGATTTTAAACCCAGTGGCAAGTACTTAATGCAGGACCTTCATCAATATGGTGGAATTCCCGCTGTAATGAAATATTTGTTGAAAGAGGGCTTACTTTATGGAGATTGTTTAACCGTGACAGGCAAAACAATAGCTGAGAATTTAGCCGAAGCGCCGGATCTTGATTTTGAAGTGCAAAAGATAATTTATCCATTAGAAACCCCGCTTAAAACAACGGGGCACTTACAGATATTATACGGCAACCTGGCAAGAGGTGGAAGCGTTGCAAAAATTTCCGGTAAAGAAGGTGAACTTTTTGAAGGCACAGCCCGTGTTTTTGATGGAGAATTTCAATTGATCGCCGGCATAAATTCCGGGAAAATTAAAGCAGGAGACGTGGTGGTAATTCGCCATGTAGGACCGAAAGGCGCACCTGGAATGCCCGAAATGCTGAAGCCTACTTCTGCCATTATCGGTGCAGGACTAGGAAAAAGTATTGCACTGATAACCGACGGCAGGTTTAGTGGTGGAACGCATGGTTTTGTTGTAGGCCATATCACTCCTGAAGCGTTTGAGGGCGGACTGATCGCACTAGTCGAAGATGAAGACATTATTGAACTTGATGCAGTACACAATACCATCACACTAAAAGTAGATGAATCTATTATTGCAGAAAGAAGAGCACGTTGGGAACAACCTGCTTTAAAAGCGACAAAAGGAATATTGTTTAAGTACGCAAAACATGTTACCAATGCAGCAAACGGTTGCGTAACTGATGAAGAAATGCCCTAATTCCCTAAGGGGGGAATTGAGGAAATTTCGAATTTATTTATAACTTAAATAAAGCCCCTTTAGGGCTTTGGGGTAAATATTATGAACTCAATATTAGATATAGAAGAACAAATCCTGATTAAGCCGGGAGTTTCGCCAAAACCACCTGTAAAGGAACCGGGTAAGCTTAGCGGATCACAGGCTGTTCTTGAAGCGTTCCTGGCAGAAGATGTTGATATAATATTTGGTTATCCGGGTGGCGCTATCATGCCTATTTATGATGCATTGTACGACTACCAGGACAAGTTAAAGCATATTCTTGTTCGTCACGAACAGGGCGCTATTCATGCTGCACAAGGTTTTGCCCGTGCTTCCGGTCGTACAGGTGTCGTTTTCGCTACCAGCGGACCGGGTGCAACCAACCTCGTCACAGGTTTGGCAGATGCTATGATCGACAGCACCCCGCTTGTTTGTATCACAGGCCAGGTGTTTGCTCACTTATTAGGTACTGACGCTTTCCAGGAAGTAGATGTATTAAACATAACCACCCCTATTACCAAATGGAATTACCAGGTTACTGATGCAACTGAAATTCCGGCTATTTTGGCAAAGGCATTTTATATTGCCCGTACCGGAAGACCAGGACCTGTGTTAATAGATATTACTAAAAATGCGCAGCTTGAAAAGTTCCCTTACGAAGGTTATCAACGTTGTGAACACATACGAAGCTATCGTCCAAAACCTATTATCCGCAAGAATTACGTTGAACAGGCGGCTAAACTTATAAACGAGGCTGAAAAGCCGTTTATATTATGGGGCCAGGGAGTAATATTGGGCAAAGCCGAAAAAGAATTTAAAGCTTTCGTTGAAAAAAGCGGCATCCCCGCCGCGTGGACGATTTTGGGCGCCAGCGCTATTCCGACCGATCATCCTTTAAACGTAGGGATGTTGGGAATGCACGGCAATTATGGGCCCAACGTGCTTACCAACGATTGCGACCTTATCATTGCAATCGGCATGCGCTTCGATGACAGGGTAACCGGAAGGCTTGATAAATATGCCAAACAGGCCAAAATTATTCACCTCGATATTGACCCGTCGGAGATAGACAAAAATGTAAAGGCAACCGTAGGTGTTTGGGGAGATTGTAAAGAAACACTTCCTATGCTTACCAAACTGGTGGAGCAGAAGGTACATACCCAATGGCTCCAAAGGTTTTATGACTATCGCAAAATAGAACACGATACTGTCATTGAAAAAGAGCTAAATCCAACCGGGGAAAAATTGACGATGGGTGAAGTAATTCACCAGGTGAATGAATTGACTGGTGGTGACGCAATAATGGTTACCGATGTAGGTCAGCACCAGATGGTAACCTGCCGCTATGCAAAGTTTAATAAGTCGAAAAGTAACATTACCTCAGGTGGTGCAGGTACTATGGGATTTGGATTACCGGCGGCCATTGGTGCAAAATACGGCGCACCGGAAAGACCGGTTATTGCAGTAATTGGTGACGGTGGCATACAGATGACTATCCAGGAACTGGGCACTATTATGCAAACTGAAGTAAATGTAAAAATTATAATTCTCAACAACCAATTCCTTGGCATGGTGCGCCAGTGGCAGCAATTGTTCCACGACAAGCGTTATTCGTTTGTTGATATTACGAGCCCTGACTATATCATGGTCGCCAAAGGTTACGGAATAGAAGGACAGAAAGTTTCTGAAAGAGCGGATCTGCGATCAGCATTAGAAAAAATGCTCAATCATAAAGGCTCCTTTCTTCTCGAGGTGATGGTTGGTAAAGAAGACAATGTTTTTCCAATGGTTCCACAGGGATGCAGTGTGAGCGAGATAAGATTGTCGTAGAACCAGGATTTGTAAGGTTTAATATGGATGTTTAGGAAATAAAGAAGTTTTTTTATTGAGCCTGCAGGATTTGTTAATTGAGCTTCCGTTGCCACGCTCGCTTTTACTGTAACGCATTATTGAGCATGGCAGTTTACCCAGAGCTTATCGAAGGGTCGCACACTTGTACCGTAACAAAAAAATCAGCAGGTTCATCTTTCATCGTCAAAAGCCCTTTTGGGGGTTTGGGTATAGGATAAAAAAGAGTTTATGCAAAAACAGGAATTTACTTTTACCATATATGCAGAGAACCAGGTCGGTTTACTGGTTCGTATCGCTATTATATTTTCGAGGAGAAAAATAAATATCGAAAGCTTTAATGTTTCTCCGTCAGAAATTGAAAGCATTTCCCGGTTTACTATAGTGATACACGAAACAGAGGAAGTTGTGAAAAAAGTGGCCCGCCAAATAGAAAAACAGGTGGAAGTATTAAAAGTTTACTATAATACTAATGACGAAATTGTTTGGCAGGAGCTCGCTATGTATAAAGTAAGTACCGACCAGATTGCCGAAAAAGTACAGGTAGAACGCTTGCTTCGCCAATATGGAGCAAGGGCAGTTGTGATCAGAAAAGATTATACTGTTTTTGAAGCAAGTGGCCACCGCGAAGAGACAGACAAATTAATAGATTTTTTAAGCCCTTACGGACTTATCGAGTTTGTACGAAGCGCCAGGGTTGCTATCATAAAAGCAAGCAGCGGCTTCCATGAAAAACTAAAAGAATTCGAAGAAGCGCAGCCTGGAGAAGAAGTGGTAGAAAATGAGTACCTCAATAAACAGGAAGAGGTGTTTAGTATGTAAGTGGTGAATGGTCAAAAGTCGATAGTGAATGCAGAACAATTGTGATGATGCAAGAAGCTGCCTAACGCACGGCTTACAATTACAACTCACTACTGTCCATTCAAAACTCACCCTATGCCCATCGAAAACGGGATCCCTATCCTTCGCATCTTTGATTACCGGAACACAATTGAATTCCTGGTGGACTCGTTAAGATTTGAGGTTGTTTCGCAACAGCATTTTGAAGAAAATACACCAGCGTAGATGGAAGTAACTAAAGATGGTTGAACCTTACATTTAAGTGAGAATCATGATAATGGAACACCAGCAAGCAGGGTTTTTATTTGGTGTAAAGATTTAAAAGATTACCACCAACAACCGATCGAAAAAAATACAAATACAACCGGTCGGGGATTTGAAGAAAGTTTCTACGGCTCGTAGTCGCTGGAACTGGTTGATCGATTTGGCAGCAAGATCTTGTTTAACGAAAAGAAGCCCCAAACCCCGGAGGGGCTTAAGAAAATAAAATTTATGAATGCCCCTTTTTTTGTTGCAGTAGAAGTGAGTGACACAACAGGAGCGAAATAAAGAACAAATGCCGGTAACAAAAAAGTAAAACAATAAAAGACCAATTTTAAATACAAACTTTAAACAATCCTAACTTCTTTAGGGGTTGGGACTAAAAACTAAAATAACAATGGCAAAATTAAATTTTGGCGGTGTTGAAGAAAATGTAGTAACACGCGACGAGTTTCCTTTGGAAAAAGCACAGGAAGTACTGAAAGATGAAGTAGTAGCTGTAATTGGCTACGGAGTACAAGGTCCTGGCCAGGCTTTAAACCAAAAAGAAAACGGTGTGAATGTGATAGTTGGCCAACGCAAAAATTCAAAATCATGGGATAAGGCTGTGAGCGACGGTTTTGTACCCGGCGAAACCCTTTTTGAAATTGAAGAAGCATTGCAAAAAGGCACAATCATCTGCTACTTATTAAGCGATGCTGCACAAATTCAATTATGGCCGACAGTTAAAAAACATTTAACTGCAGGTAAAGCATTATACTTTTCTCACGGTTTCGGTATTACATATAGTGACCAGACTGGCATTATTCCTCCTAAAGATGTAGATGTATTTTTGGTCGCTCCAAAAGGTTCAGGAACTTCTTTGCGCAGAATGTTTTTACAAGGCCGTGGCTTAAATAGTAGCTACGCCATCTTCCAGGATGCAACAGGACGTGCTTATGAAAGAGTTGTAGCATTAGGAATCGCAATCGGCAGCGGGTATTTATTCGAGACTGATTTTAGGAAAGAGGTTTTCTCTGACTTAACCGGCGAGCGCGGTACATTAATGGGCGCAATCCAGGGAATATTTGCTGCTCAATACCAGGTGTTGAGATCAAAAGGGCACTCTCCTTCTGAATCATTTAATGAAACAGTTGAAGAGCTTACACAATCGCTAATGCCATTAGTAGCAGAAAATGGTATGGACTGGATGTATGCCAACTGTTCGACAACTGCCCAACGTGGTGCATTGGATTGGTGGAAGAAATTCCGTGATGCAACTTTACCTGTTTTCAATGATTTATACGAAAGCGTAGCTGCCGGGAAAGAAGCTCAAAAATCAATTGAGAGCAACAGCAAAGCAGATTATCGTGCGAAATTAGATGCTGAACTTGCCGAATTACGTGACAGCGAAATGTGGCGCGCAGGTAAAACAGTAAGAAGCCTTCGTCCCGAAAACCAGGAACCGGCTGCTGAAGAAAACGAAGAAAAATTTGTAGAAGCAGTTATATAAATAACAAAAGCCAGAACCACGATTTTTAGGATTTGTAAGGATTTTAATGAAATAAGACATTCACTTATTTCCTTTCGATCCCCAGCTTCTAAAAATCGTGGTTTTTTTATTTCCTATACATCCAAGAAATCCTGCTAATCGTGGTTCTCAATTTGATCATAATTCTATTAAATCCTAAAAATCTTGGTTCTGAATTTCGAGCTGGCAACCGAACGGATAAAACAGGTAGTATATAAAACGCCACTGGCCTACCACCATCATCTTTCTAAAAAATTTGATGCTAACATTTACCTGAAGCGGGAAGATTTGCAGGTAGTTCGTTCCTATAAAATAAGGGGTGCTTATAATATGCTGAGCAGCCTGCCAGCGCAAGTACTGCAAGGCGGTGTTGTATGTGCAAGCGCAGGAAATCATGCACAGGGCTTTGCCTATTCGTGCAAGAAGCTGGACGTAAAAGGTGTGGTTTTTATGCCGTCGATAACACCTAACCAGAAGGTAAAGCAGACCAAAATGTTCGGCGAAGACAAGATCGAGATCGTGCTGGTAGGTGATACTTTCGATGATTGCGCAATAGCCGCAAAAAAATATACAGAAGAAAAGGGTATGACTTTCATTCCCCCTTTTGATGATTATCGCATCATTGAAGGCCAGGCTACGGTTGGAGTTGAAATTTTCGAGGAACTTACCGATATCGACTATGTCTTTATTCCCGTAGGTGGAGGTGGATTGTCTGCAGGTATTGGATCTTATCTTAAAGGCGTTAGTCCAAAAACAAAAATCATCGGTGTTGAGCCCGAAGGTGCACCCTCTATGTCGGCTGCCCTAAAAGCTGGCCACCCGGTAACATTAGAAAATATCGAGCGATTTGTAGACGGTGCTTCGGTAAAGAGGGTTGGTGATCTTACGTTTCCCATTTGCAAAGAAGTTTTAGATGACATGCAGCTGGTAGCTGAAGGAAAGGTATGCTCCACTATTTTGCAGTTGTATAATGAAGATGCCATTGTAGTTGAACCTGCTGGTGCATTATCAATAGCTGCTTTAGACGCTTATACCGAAACGATCAGGGGCAAGAATGTGGTTTGCATTGTCAGCGGCAGTAACAACGATATCGACCGTATGCAGGAAATTAAGGAACGTTCGCTGCAATACGAAGGCTTAAAGCATTATTTCCTGATCAGGTTTGCACAAAGGCCGGGAGCTTTGAAAGAATTTGTAAATGATATTTTAGGCCCGAACGACGATATTACACGTTTTGAATACATGCAGAAGCACAATAAAGAATACGGGCCTGCCATTGTTGGCATCGAACTTCAAAACAGGGAAGATTACAAACAGCTGGTAAACAATATGGACCGGCTGAACTGGAAGTATACAGAATTAAACAAAGATGATATGTTGTTCGATCACCTGGTTTCGGGTTAATGAACCAGGATGTATAGTAATGGTAACTCGCACCTACACATAAAGCGCAAGTGAGGAAGCAAGGGAATAACGGTTCAGCTTACAATTCCAGAAGGTTGGGCGTACAAGCGAAAACTTGCTCTTTGCGGTTCCAAACCTTGAAATTTCCATCTTTAGATACCAGCATTTGTTTTTATAGCATCATCGTTGCTACGCTAATTCCCTGGCAGGACGTTGCGTAGTGGTTTTTACCCTGAACTTGCCCAAGGGTATCCCGAACCAGGCCTAAGGGTCGCAACCGTTCATTTGCAAACAACCATTTTACTTTTATCGGTATGTGCCATACTGCTGAAGATACTTATCGGCTTGTTATAAAACTTTCAACTGTTCATTAACCGCTTATTCTCTTTGTCTCCCACCATCTTTTAACATTCGATCTTATTGCCGGCCGATATAGCAAAGCTGAATGTAGATTGCCTTAAACAAGCAAGTGACAGTACCTCCGAAGGAGTCATTAGACAAAGGGATCGACTCGGACGACGATGCGGGAGGGAGTTATGTTGATGACAAACAAAAACTCTACATGAAACCGGCTCCTTCACATATTGCATTCTTTCCAATTATTTAGTGCATCTCCCATTTATCGAATTTTTCGATACGCTGCTTTCCTGGTTAAATTCCTGTTTTTTATTATAACATTTATTTGTACTGCATTAGCAATTCCGTCTCCCGTTGTTAAAAGAACATAAATCTTCATTGTTACAACAACGACTAGCCCCTTTGCCCTCCACATTTCTTTTACTGGCAGGGATATTGAATAATAGAGGTAAATAAAATAACAAAAGGAGGAAAGTGTAACATAATATTTAATTTGCTTTTCTTTTTTATCCCAAATAGTTATACATAGTGTTTGTTTTTACTATTTGGAGATAGTTGTTAAAATTAAAAAATAGAGAGTGGGAAAATTTCTCACCAAAAGCCCAAAATTTTTTATTGAATGAATAGTAGAAATATTACACGTATTAAAAGTATAACAGATACTAAAAATACGAAAGATATTATAGTTTATCCAGGTCATCCGTACCCGCTCGGAGCAACCTGGGATGGAAACGGAGTTAATTTCGCTCTTTATGCAGATAATGCTACCGGGGTTGAATTGTGTTTATTCGACTCAACGAAGAGCACGAAAGAGTCTGCAAAAATAGAAATAACTGAAAGAACGCACCAGATTTGGCATGTCTACCTTCCGGATGCCAAGCCGGGACAGTTATACGGGTACCGGGTACGTGGACCGTACGAACCCGAAAACGGGCACCGGTTCAATCATTATAAATTATTGATCGATCCTTATGCTAAAGCCATTGCAGGTACTATCGAATGGCATGATTCGCTGTTTGGCTATGTGCTTGGTGCACCTGATGCTGATTTAACTTTTAGCAGAACAGATAGTGCTCCTTACGTGCCTAAGTCGGTAGTTATTGATCCAAATTTTGACTGGGAAGGTGACACACCTCCAAAAATCTCCTATCACAAGTCAATCATTTACGAAACGCACGTTAAAGGCTTCACCAAGCTTCATCCCGACATTCCCGAAGAAATAAAAGGAACATATGCTGCATTAGCTCATCCTGTCACCATTCAGTATCTCCATGATCTTGGCATAACGGCAATTGAACTAATGCCGGTTCACCATTTTATACGGGATCGTCACCTGGCAGAAACCGATCTCGCTAATTACTGGGGTTATAACTCAATCGGATTTTTTGCACCGGACGTGCGCTATTCGGGAAGCGGAGTGCAGGGCGAACAGGTTTTCGAATTTAAGAATATGGTTAAAAAACTGCATAAAGCAGGCATCGAGGTTATTCTTGATGTTGTTTATAACCATACAGGTGAAGGAAATCACATGGGCCCAACGATTTCTTTCCGGGGTATTGATAATGCTTCTTACTACCGCCTTACTGAAGACAAGCGCTATTGCATGGACTACACCGGAACCGGTAATACGCTAAATGCTATGATGCCAAATGTTCTGCGGCTCATAATGGACAGTCTTCGTTATTGGATATTGGAAATGCATATTGATGGTTTCCGCTTTGATCTTGCTTCAACGCTTGCAAGAGAACTTCACTCGGTAGACCGCCTCGGATCTTTCTTCGATATTATCCACCAGGACCCGGTTATCTCTCAGGTTAAACTGATTGCCGAACCATGGGATATCGGCGAAGGAGGTTACCAGGTAGGTAAATTCCCTCCGGGATGGGCTGAGTGGAACGGTAAGTATAGAGACTGCCTTCGGGACTACTGGCGTGGAGCGGATAGCATGTTGGGTGAATTTGCGCAGCGTTTTACCGGAAGCCCCGACTTATATCAAAATGATTACCGCAAGCCTACCGCAAGCATCAACTTTATAACTGCTCATGACGGCTTTACCCTGCACGACCTTGTTTCATACAACGAAAAGCATAACATGGCCAACCTGGAGAATAACAATGATGGGGAAAGTCATAACAAGTCATGGAATTGTGGTGCCGAAGGCCCTACTGATAACCCGGATATAATAGCATTGCGTTCACAACAGAAGAGGAACTTTTTAGCAACATTATTCCTGTCGCAAGGAGTGCCAATGATAGTAGCGGGAGATGAAATTGGCAGAACACAACATGGAAACAACAACGCATACTGCCAGGATAATGAAATCTCGTGGCTTCATTGGGAAGAGGCTGACCAGGAGCTGTTGGAATTTACCAGGAAGGTGATTCATTTCCGTAAAAATCATCCTGTTTTCCGTCGTCGTCGTTGGTTCCAGGGCCAGCCGATCCATGCAGCAGGTGGTCTTGAAGATATCGCCTGGTTTTTACCGGAAGGAACAGAAATGACCGAAGAAAACTGGAGGCACGACTATGCAAAATCGCTGGGCGTCTTTTTGAATGGGCAGGGAATCAGATCAAAGGGTCCGAAAGGCGAGACAATTATTGATGATAGCTTTTACGTAATCTTTAATGCTTACCACGACAAATTAGAATACACCCTTCCGCCTGAGAAATACGGCACGCAATGGATCAAGGTATTGGATACAAGTGAAAACCTGGTTGATGAAGATCGGGGCGACTTTGCTGCCGGTGAAGCAATTATAGTACAGGGGCGTTCAACTGTAGTACTAAAACAACAGGATAATTTATTACTATGAGCATGAATCAAACGCAAGTAAAAAAGAGATCTATTGGAATTAATTTTAATACGGATGGCAAAGCAGAGGTAGCGATATGGGCGCCACTTGCAGAAAAAGTAGCCATAAGCCTACCGGAAAATAAAAGATCGGTACAACTGGTTAAAGACGAATTTGGCTACTGGAAAACTGTTACCGATCAAATCAAAAAAAACGACTTATATAAGATTGCATTAGAAGGAGATAATGAATTTCCTGATCCAACTTCCCTCAGTCAACCGCAGGGAGTGCATGGCCCTTCAAAAGCAATAGACTTGAATGAATTTCAATGGTCGGATGACAACTGGAATAATATACCATTAGAGGAATACCTTCTTTACGAACTGCACACCGGAACGTTTACCCCCGACGGTACTTTTGCCGCGCTGGAAAAAAAGCTTGATTACCTGAAAGACCTTGGGGTAAATGCTATTGAAATTATGCCGGTTGCCCAGTTCCCCGGTGCCCGCAATTGGGGCTACGACGGAGTTTTCCCATTTGCCGTGCAGGATTCGTATGGTGGGCCTGAAGGGCTGAAGCATCTCGTGCAGGTGTGCCACGAAAAAGGCCTTGCCGTAATACTTGATGTAGTGTACAATCATATGGGCCCGGAGGGTAATTACCTCGGTGCAATTGGTCCCTATTTTACAGATAAGTACAATACTCCCTGGGGCAACGCAATAAATTTCGACGACGAATGGTGCGACGGCGTCAGAAAATATTTCGTCGAGAATGTTCTGATGTGGTTTCGTGATTTTCACATCGATGCGTTACGCATGGATGCCGTTCACGCTATTAAAGACTTTAGTCCTACCCATATACTGAGGGAGATTAAGCAAAACGTAAACAAGTTAATGGCTGTAACAGGCCGAAAACATTATCTCATTGTTGAGTTGGACCTTAACGATAACCGTTTCATTAACCCTCTTGAAGAGCAGGGTTTTGGAATGGATGCACAATGGGTAGATGAATTTCACCATGCATTAAGGGTAACCGGAGGGGAGGAAAGAAGTGGCTACTATTCGGATTTTGACGGTTTGGCACATCTTGCCAAATCATATAAAGATGCCTACGTTTTCGACGGTATCTACTCCAATCACCGAAAGAAGACCTTTGGGATAAAAGCAGAAAATAACCCGGGAAAACAATTCATCGTATTCTCGCAAAATCATGACCAGGTTGGCAACCGGATGCTTGGCGAACGCACCAGTACGCTGGTGAGTTATGAAATGCAGAAACTGATGGCAGGAGCCGTAATGGCTAGCCCTTACCTGCCAATGCTCTTTATGGGAGAAGAATACAGTGAACCAAATCCCTTTCTCTACTTTGTTAGTCACACCGATCCTGAATTGGCAGAAGCAGTTCGCAAGGGACGTAAAGCAGAATTTGCGGCGTTTCACAGCCAGGGTGAAGCACCTGACCCGGTATCAGAACAAACTTTTGAAGAGTCTAAACTTCAATGGGAACTACAGGAGCAGGAGCCGCACCGGAATATGCTTCAGTATTATAAGGAATTGATTTCGCTGCGAAAACAGCAACCGGCATTAAAAAACCTGAACCGAAACCAGCTTATTGTTGAAGAGAACCAGGAAAACCAAACGCTGTTATTACGGCGCTGGCATGAAGGTGAACACGTGTTGTGTTTAATGAATTTTTCGAAAAAACAACAGCAATTAGCCCTCCCAACTATTAAAAGCGAGTGGCGTAAAATCTTCGATTCGGCAGCACCGGAATGGAAAGGTCCGGAAGCGGCTCCCGCTTCGATTGGCAGTGGTTCTCCTGTTACCATTCAACCCGAAGCTTTTTTAATATTTAAGTATAACGACGAAAGCTAAAGTTGTATTATGAGGTATTAAAGTGTACGGCTTTTGGGTAGCAAGCCACATCTCTTCAGTAAGCTTCTGTTGCGTCGCACTCTTGTGCAAAGGGAAAATGAATGGGCAGTTCCAGGCATTCGAATACGTTCGTCAACGAAGCGACAGCATAAAAAGGTAGTACCGAAGCAAGTGACAGCACGTACAAAAGAGTCATTAGACAAAGGGATCCATTCGCACGACCGGAGTTGCACAGAAGCCGAAGGCCGTACAAAAAAATGGCTTTGACAATCAAAGCAAAATAATTAAAATTATGAATAACCCTGTTTCAACATATCGATTACAATTTCATAAAGATTTCACGTTCGAACATTTCGAAAAAATTATTCCTTACCTGCAAAAGCTGGGGGTAGGAACAATATACGCCTCCCCTATTTTCGAAGCTACACCTGGAAGTGTTCACGGGTACGATGGAATGAATCCACACAAAATAAACCCTGAAATCGGTACAGAAGAACAGCTTATACAAATAAGCAAAAGGCTTAAAGAACACGGAATAAGCTGGCTTCAGGATATTGTACCAAACCATATGGCTTTTGACCCCAATAACCCGTGGTTAAAAGATGTACTTGAAAAGGGGCAGCAATCTGTATACGCCCCCTTCTTTGATGTTCCCTGGACCGGTAAAATATACCACGGGAAAATAATGATCCCATTTTTAGGAAGTCCTTTAAAGGATACTATAAAAAATGAAGAGTTGAAAGTAGACTTTGAAGATCCAAGGTTTGTGATCAAATACTATGATAATGCCTATCCTTTGCGTTTACGTTCGTATATCTCGATTTTAGAGGCGGGGAAAGGAGAGCCGAATACATCTGTTCAACAACTTCTTGATCAAATCAGGGAAATTCAAAAGTCCGAAGATCCTATTGCCTACAAGGAGCCTCTACACGAGTTTCAGTTGCAACTTTCCGCCTTAATGAAAACCGACCTTACAAAAGGTTATATAGAAAGCTGCATCGAAGAGGTAAATAACAATCCCGAGTTAATAAAGAAGATTGCAGGCGAGCAGGTGTACCAGTTGGTTAACTGGCAAAGAACCGATTACCAGATCAACTTTCGGCGGTTCTTTACCGTTAACGGGCTGATTTGTTTGAATATGCAAAACAGGGAGGTTTTCGATCATTACCACCAATATATAAAACGCCTGGTTGATGATGGCATATTCCAGGGTCTACGCATCGATCACATAGACGGCCTTTTTGATCCTACCAAATACCTGAACGAACTCAGGGAACTGGCGGGTGAAGAAACCTATATTGTTGTAGAAAAGATTTTGGAACCGGGTGAAGGATTACCAGACTACTGGCCCATACAGGGTAATACGGGCTACGATTTTCTTTGTTACGTCAACAACGTATTTACTGAAAGAAGTAGCGAACAACAGTTCACCGAATTCTACAAGAAACTGGTTAATGACGACAAGTCAATCCATGAACAGTTGCTCGAGAAAAAATCGTACATCCTGCATGAAAGCATGGGTGGAGAGCTGAACAATCTTTACCACCTGTTTTTAGACATGAACCTGGTGAGTGCGGAAGCGTTGGAAAAAGTAGAGCCTGGGGTAATGAAAGAAGCAATAGGACAGTTCCTGATTCAATGCCCGGTTTATCGGTACTACGGTAACCGGCTTCCATTAAATAATATAGAAACGACGGATATTAAAAATATCCTGGAAGAGATTCGCAAAAGCAAACCCGAATTTATTGCTGCCACAGAGTTGTTAGAAGAAGCGATATTAAGCAAACCCAGACAAGAGGATGAAGATTATAATAAACGTGCATTAAGGTTCTACCAACGCTGCATGCAATTTACAGGACCACTAATGGCGAAGGGCGTTGAAGACACATTAATGTACACTTACAATCGTTTTATCGGCCATAACGAAGTAGGAGATGCTCCTGAAGCTTTTGGTGATACTCCCGAAGTGTATCATCGTAAAATGGTTGACCGTCAACAGAAATGGCCGATTTCTCTCAATGGAACCTCTACACACGACACTAAACGGGGTGAGGACGTACGGGCACGACTAAATGTATTAACCGACTTACCCGGTGAATGGTTTTCAGCAGTGCAGGAATGGCAGCAATTAAATGCTGGCCTCAAGCACAATGCTGCTCCTGATGCGAATGACGAATATTTAATTTACCAGACACTCATAGGAGCCTATCCAAATCCTGGTGAAGGTGACGATGATTTTGCAAACCGCGTACAGGAATACCTGCAAAAAGCGCTGCGTGAAGCAAAAACCCACTCCAACTGGACAACGCCAAACGAAGAATACGAACAGGCAGCTAAGGCATTTGCAGTTGCACTACTAGATGAAAGCAAACCTTTCTGGAAAAGCTTTGAGAAGATCCGTTCTACCATTGCTGACTTTGGCATTATTAATTCACTTGCCCAGGTACTCCTGAAATTTACAAGCCCGGGTGTTCCGGACGTTTACCAGGGAACAGAGCTTTGGGACTTTAGCCTTGTTGACCCCGATAACAGGCGCGCTGTGGATTATAAAATCCGACAGCAATTGATGGAAGAACTGGAAGCCCAGGCAAATGAAGAGCACGAAAATTTAATGGCTCACTTGTGGGAAAACCGGTACAGCGCTAAGATAAAACTTTGGCTGGTTCACCGCTTAATGAACGAACGCAAAGAGAATACTGAACTCTTTACGCAAGGAGAGTATATCCCCCTTTCTATAGAAGGTAAATACAAAGACAATGTATTGGCATTTGCACGGGTGCTGGCAGATACGTGGTATGTAATTGCGGTTCCATTACACATCGCTACTTTAAGCAAACAACAACGAAAAGAGATACTGGCAGGTGACTGGGAGGATACAAAGATCCTTTTACCGGCAGAAGCGCCGGCGAGTTTTGACCATATTCTGTCGAAAGAAAAAGGAAACCATAAAAACGAAATAACAGTAAAAGAGATATTTAAAAGCCTGCCGTTGGCAGTTCTTAAACTACAATAAGTATGACCGAAAACAAAAGAGGCGCCGGAATTTTACTGCACATCACCTCGTTGCCGTCAGTGTTTGGAATAGGTGATATGGGGCCGGAAGCAAAAAAATTTGCAGACTTTTTGCACAGGAGCAAACAAAAGTACTGGCAGTTATTACCCCTCAATCCAACTGAAGAGGGACAAGCACATTCGCCTTATAGTTCAATATCGAGCCGTGCGGGAAATACACTATTGATTAGTCCAAAAGTATTAGCTGCCGAAGGGTTGTTTGATGCTGATGAACTAGCAACCCTGGAATTATCGCAGCAGGGCATTACTAATTATAAGGAAGCAGCACGGGTGAAAGAGATCATTTTTGCCAAAGCGTGGGGAAACTTTCAACAGGGAAACGGCGATGTTTTAAAAAAAGACTTCACCGATTTTAAGAAAAAAGAAGCAGGCTGGCTCGATGATTTTGCTCTTTACATGCTTCTGAAGCAGAAAAATGACAGCAAGCCATGGTTTCAATGGCCCGATGAATATAAATTAAGAGATAAGTCGGCCTTGCACAAGCTTGAAGCTGGTAACCTGGAAGAAATTGAGAAGATCAAATGGCTGCAGTACCTGTTTTCGAAACAATGGCACGAATTAAAGTCTTATTGCAATAACCTGGGGATTCAATTGTTCGGAGACTTACCGTTTTATATAAGTTACGACTCCGTTGATGTGTGGGCTCATCGCCATCTTTTTAGCGTTGATAAAGACGGTAAGATGATTGGAGCGGCCGGTGTACCTCCTGATGCATTCAGCGAAGACGGGCAATTATGGGGCATGCCGGTTTTTTTATGGGATGTGCTGAAGAAGCACAATTACGATTGGTGGATCGGGCGTTTCCGAAAGAATATGGAGCTATTCGACCTGGTGCGTCTTGATCACTTCCGTGCATTTGCCGATTACTGGGAAGTACCTGCAGAGGAAAAAACTGCAAAAAATGGAAAATGGAAGCCGGGCCCCGGTAAACACTTTTTCGAAGTAGTTGAAAAGGAATTTGGCAAGCTGCCTTTTATTGCTGAAGATCTTGGAGAAATAAACGAGCCGGTTTATGAACTGCGCGATGCATTCAATTTTCCCGGTATGAAAATTCTTCAATTTGCTTTTGGCGACGGAATGCCTAAGAACCCATATATCCCCCACAATTATTCTGAAAACTTTGTTGCGTATACCGGAACGCACGACAATAACACTATCCGCGGATGGTACAGGCAGGAAGGCTGCAAATATCACCACCAGATCGAAAAATATATTGGTAAGAGCTTAACAGAAGACGACATGCACATCGAAATGTGCCGGTTAGCGTATTCATCTGTGGCAAAAATTGCTATTCTTCCCATCCAGGATGTGTTAGGACTAGATGAAACAGGCAGAATGAATACACCGGCGTCGGGGGAAAATAACTGGGGCTGGCGCTTACTCCCGGGCCAGGTTACCGCCGAGGCAGAGCAGCTTTTAAACGAATGGACTAGTTTGTATAATAGGTAAAATGCAAGTTGACGGCCGACCGATGACAGTCGACGGATGAGCAGGTAATGACAGTTGACGGATGAGGGTGGAGATAACTATTGCAGAAATTGCTTATCTCCCTTTCGCTAATGCTGCTTAAAAAGATACCGTACAAGTGAGTGACACAACCGGGGTTGATTTGGAAAACCGGTAGTTTGTCACCAAAAAAGTAAAAATTGAAGAGGCAGTGTCGACTCTTTAATAAGCAATAAATATTCGCGGCAACTCTACAAAAAATGAAAACAACAGGACATACAATACTAATTACGGGAGGCACGTCGGGAATAGGATTGGCTTTTGCGAAAGAGTTTCAACTGCTCGGAAATACGGTAATTATTTGCGGAAGAAGACAAAGCCGCCTTACCGAGATAGAGCAAAGCCATCGGGGAATTATTACACGGGTGTGCGATGTTGCAGATAGCAAAGACCGCGAAGACCTGGCACACTGGGTCATCAGCAATTATCCCGGGGTTAACGTGCTTATAAACAATGCCGGTGTACAACTGCTGGCAGACCTTACAAAACCGGTAGATTTAACACGTGTAAACAGCGAAGTGGAAACAAACTTTATTGCACCTGTTCATCTGACTTCACTTTTTGCGCAGCATCTTTCAACAAAAACAGATGCTGCCATTATTAATATTTCATCGGGCCTGGCGTTCGTTCCTATCGCTTTTATGCCTGTTTATTGCGCTACAAAAGCGGCTATTCACTCTCTTACTTTATCGCTCAGGTACCAGTTGAGAAATACACCGGTTAAAGTATTCGAGATAGCCCCTCCCGCTGTCGATACAGAACTAGGAAGCGACAGGCGTGCAGACAAATCTCAGTCACATGGCGGATTAGCCGTGCAGGAGTTTTTAAAAGAAGCCATGGAAGCGATTGCGAATGATACTCTGGAAGCGCCGATTGCGGGAGCTAAAAACCTACGTGAAAAAGGAGAAGCGATGTTTGCTATTATGAATTCTTGATGAAATATGACCGTTACAACCAAATAGCCCTTGCCTTTTTATAATGACAGGGCTTTTGTACTTAGCAGGATTGCTACTATTTAACATGGTTGTGTCACTCACTTGTACTTGTACAAATTCTATTCAGCTAACCTACGAATTAAAAAAGCGGCATATTGGTTTCCGGCGGTATCACCAGAAACAGCACCAACTGCAGGTTTGGTTCCATTAGTCATCGAATAGGTTGCAGTATTTGTGTGAACAGGGCATTTAGACTCCCGCCTCAATTTTCACGATTCCAACAACGCCAAACGATACCGCTATCGCTAACGCCATCGCAGGGCTTTTTTTATTAAGGCTAAAAGGTTGTTAAGGCTAATCGAAGAACAACGGAACGAGGGAGTGAGACCACCTGTTCCACTCGCTGCAATGATGAGGATTAAAATAACTCCCGCCGGCTACCAAAAGAATCGTCGCAAACCAATTGAATCATGGTACACTTAGCATAGCCATTTTCATCAATCTAGGTCCTCCCGTTTATTTCGGCTGGAGTGGCAGGTTTTGGCCCTCCCGAATTTAAAACCTGGTTGTCGGCTTTACTTTTACGCATTCTATCGGCGCTCCAAAACCCCGATAAACCTGTTACTTTCCCTGTTTGTATCGCCGGAAACAGACCGATTCCTTTTAAAGAAGCCGGATCAGTTTTTTAAAAAAATCTGTAAGGGAAGTACCCTGTTTTTATCTGTTTCTACAACAATAAAAGGGGAGTGAGCCGCGTTGTTTTAAATGCGTGTGTTTAAACATTAAAAGCAAAACGCTACGGTTCACCTTATGTTCTCACTTATTCTGTAACACACGCGTTTTTATATTTTGATGACATTAACTACACAACCTTAACTATCAAAAGAAAATTACATGAGGATTCTTTACCTGGCGGTCTTTTTTTTGCTTTTCTCTTCCTGCTTATTTGCAAACAATATGCGATTGCAAAAAGTTGCTTTAACAGATACAAATCGAACTGCAAAAACAGTTAGTATTAAAATGAACATTTCGTGGGAGAACTCATGGCGGGATAGCATTAACTGGGACGCTGCATGGATCATCGTAAAATACAAAGAACCAAAAGACAGTACGTGGAAATGGAAGCACGCAAAATTTTCCAGGTCGGGAAACAGTTTTGGAACAGGTATATCATCAATGAAAATTGTAGTTCCTGATGATCTTACGGGTGCATTTTTTTACAGATCTGCTGTAGGATCGGGCAATGTTGCAAGTGAGAATGTTAAGTTGTTATGGAATTACGGGGCGGCAGGTGTAATTAATATAGACAGCGTTGAAGTTCGGGTATTTGCTACCGAAATGGTATACGTGGCTGAAGGAAATTATTGCCTCGGCGACGGCAATGGAAGTGCCCGGAGTTTGAATTCCTTTCAATTAAAAAGTCCGCAAAATAATTACGCGTTAATTACCGATGGATGGAGCCATTTAATAAATACCGGCGGTCTTTACTCAAGCGGTAGTGTTGATGATAATACTGTAACTAATGACGGCATTCGGATATCTGGTATTGGTGGATTGGATATGAATGATGATAAGGTAGCGGATTATCCTAATTTTCCAACGGGATACAAAGGTTTCTATTGCATGAAGTACAAAGTGACACAGGGACAGTATACTGATTTTTTAAACACCGTTTGTGCCAGCGATACAACTGCAAGTGTAATGAATGATGTTCAAAACCCGGTTAACCCTTACGCTCTTAAATCAATACCAAAACAACTACAGGCTGTTTGGCGTTTCCTGGAGTTCTTCTATAATGGTGGTCCTGATCCTAACGACACAAAACGTCATTCAATTACTTTCGATTCATTACAGTCCAGGTTCATTGTCAGCAGGCCCGACCGAGCGTACGCTCAAATGGACATGAACAAGGCTCTTTCTTTTTCAGAATGGTCGGGCTTGCGCCCGATGAGTGAACTGGAGTTTGAAAAAGCTTGCCGCGGTCCCATTCCTCCATATTATGCCTATCCCGATAGGGAGGACAAGGCATGGGGCGTTGATACTGCATACGCTCCAAACAATTATAATGGCGCTCTAACTTTTAGCGGCGCAGAAAACGGCACCGAGTTTTTCGCCGATTATGACGCCGACAAGAGGAACTATGATCCAACCTTTTATTCCACGATAGATGGCGATGGCGGACAAGGCCCCTACCGTGTTGGAATTTATGCAACTAATACTTCTACAAGAATTTCATCCGGAGCAAGTTATTATGGAATAATGGATTTCAGTAAGATAACGAGCGAAATTGTTGTTCCGCTCGGCTCTGCCAGGTACAGGGAATTTAATTACTCGGTTAATGGGAAAGGTGTTCTTTCTGCATTTGGAAATCATTCTAGTTTTCCTAATCTGACAGAACGGGTCCCTGAAACTGTTAACAGGTTTTATTCTACCTCGACAAGAGGAGGCACAAACGGATTCGACGGTTTCCGCGCAGTTCGTTTAGCACCTTCAGACAATTAAAAAACTTACCAATGAAAAGATTACTCTTACTGTCATTGGTAAGTTTTGCCTTCTTTTTTGCCCGCGGACAAGCTTTGCAACTCGAACATCCTGCTAAGGGTGACGTTTGGACTGCCTTTTCTACGCAAAAAATACAATGGCAGGCTGCTAACGTTGACAATATAAAAATAGAACTATCTACCGACAGTGGAAGAAGCTGGTCGGTGATACAAGAATCGTATCCTGCCCCCTCAAATTCATATGACTGGGAAGTAGTTAACAAACAATCAGATAGCTGTTATATCAGGATTTCCGACATTGAAAACACTGCTATAACAAGTTCAAATTATCCCGGCAATCCATTCTCGATACCCAAACCAGCGGTGACTCTTGACCCGGTTGAATCAACATCAGTTTTTGGAAACACTGCGCTACCCATTAGATGGACTTCTTCGGGGATTGGAAATGTAAGGTTACTTGCCTCATACAACAATAAACTTTCATTTACCCAAATTGCTGATAATATACCTGCCAATACAGGTCTTTTTAACTGGGTTGTTAAGGATACAAACGCTGCAAAATGTTATATACTTATTCAATCGCAGGAAAGTCCTGAGCTAAATGATACCTCGAACGTGTCATTTACATTACGTACGCTGCCGGTGGCGATAGAGCGAAAATATAAGGGAGGCAGTTATGACGGCTTTAGTAGTGCAACCAATAAAGAAAAAAGCATTGACTTATTAACCCCGAATGCAGCAGACTCGCTCGCCGGCAATACGCAATTTGCTATTCGCTGGAGATCTACTGCTGTTGACGAGGTTGATCTCTGGTATAGTATAGACAATGGAGTTAACTGGGTTAATATTGCTGCCACTGTATCTGCAGCTTCTCAAACATATAATTGGACAGTACCTGCAGCACCTTCTGCAAAATGCCTGGTAAAAATATCAGATGCATCAGAACAGGCCTTCTTTGACATCAGTGATGCTCCGTTTGTTATTAAAGAAAACACCCTTGAATTACTAACGCCGGGAGAAAGTGAAACCAGATACAAAGGACAGGTAATACCAATAACGTGGAATAGCACGGGAGTAAGTACGATAAAAATCGAATACCTTGATGGCACATCCTGGAAAACCATTACTAACACAGCTAATGCTTCTCATCATTTATTTAATTGGGTCATACCTGTTGAAATTTCAGATTCTGTAAAGTTGAAAATATCAGATGCAAACAATCCTGCAACAACCTACAGCGACGCCAAAATTCTGCTCAAATCAACTCCTGCGATTTCTGCAGCCAAATATAAAGGAGGCAGTTACGACGGACACTCGTATGCAACTAATAAAGCGGAATTTTTATTGGTGGATGCACCCAATGAAACGCTTCAGCTCGCTGCAGAGCAGCAATATCACATAACCTGGAAGAGCCAGGGAGTTGAAGATGTAGATCTGGCCTTTTCTGCCGATGCAGGTCTTACGTGGCAAAACATTGTCACTTCTTATTCAAACGCGGGAAGTTATTTGTGGTCCGTACCGAGTGTTACTTCCAACACCTGCCTGATTCGTATCAGAAGTTCATATGATTCAAGTATAACTGACCAAAGTGACGAGGTTTTCAAAATTCTGCCCGGCATCCTTGATTTAGTTATCGACACTGTAATTACAAGAGTTTCAGGAACGGCAATGCCATTAGAATGGACCCATGAAGGAATTGAAAAAGTAGCATTAAGTTACAAGTTGTCGCAAAGCGGAAGGTGGTTTACAATTACAGAACAAGTAGATGCAACAGAGAAATTGTTGAATTGGACTTTGCCCGAAATTTTGGGGGACAGCTTATGGATCAGGATTTCGGACTCCGACAACGAATCAATACTGGATGTTCAATTATTTGCAGGAGTATTCAAAAAAGCCGCGTCTTTTTCTTCCACAAAATTTCATGGTGGAAGTTATGATGGCCACTCGTTTAGGAGCAATAACAACAAGCTAAGCATTCTTAAGCCTGCAGCTAACGATACCTTAACAAGCGGCAGCACCTTCCCTATTAGGTGGAGTAATCAAAGTGTTGCAGACAGCGTATTGCTGCAATATTCAACCGATAGTGGAAGAACCTGGATAAATATCGGCAGTGCCGCCGCAACTAGCGGCAGGTATAACTGGACCGTTCCGTCTTCCCCTTTACAGGGCCGGGCAGAAGCTGCCGGAATTTTAGGTGACTGTATGGTCAGGGCCATTGAAACAGGTGCAGGAAATGAAGTTGTAGGAAAGAGTAACAGCACTTTTTCAATAGTTCAGTCCGGTACTTTGGCGGTAAGCTTTATCTTTTTAAAGGCCAGGTTAACAGGAGATGTGGTACGGCTTGAATGGACCGCCGAAAATGAATTAAACTTCGACAGGTATGAAGTTGAAAGAAGTACCGATGCAATTTCCTATCAAAAAATCGGTGAGGTAAAAGCAAATAATCTTCATAACTATACCTTCGATGACAACGCCCGTGCGATTGAAATGGAAAGGGTGTTTTATCGCATAAAGAAAGTAGATCGCGACGGACAGTTCATCTATACTTCAATAGTTCCAATTAACATTCCTGTTTACGATAGGTTTACGGTTTACCCTAACCCGGTTTCCAATATCCTTACTATAAAAATGAAAGGCTTGTTAACAGGCAATATTAAAATAATAATGGTTGATATGACTGGAAAGGTAGTTAAGCAATCAACAAAGAAAGCAACAGGTTCCACTGTTTCAATTTCTACCGACGGCCTTACTTCGGGAACTTATAATGTAAAAATCCTTTATAAAGGCAAGGAATATATTAAAAAGGTTATAGTGATCAAATAGATCATTCACATTTTAGGCAAAAGAGCGCTCCCGTATGGAGGGCTCTTTTTATTGTACGAAGACTTGCAAAAAAGCTGCAGTAGCTAATTGTTATGCAGATTAAGCCGCTGGCCCGGGCCGAGACCATGAAGCCATAAAAAACCAATGCTGCATTAAGAAACTATCAAAGACTTATAGCTGGAAGTTTGCCTGAGGTATTCCTGACCGGAAAGTTTATTTATCCCCGGTTCTTTTTAATAAAAAAGCGGCCGACACAGGTTTTTAGAAATATCGACAGGAAATAAGGTTTTTTCCTGTCGATATTTAACCATCATCTCTCCCCTGATTTTCTAAAAAGTCACCAGAAGCTTTAACCTGTCAACACACAGCTGGTTTCTTTCTTCAAGTGAACCAAAGATTTCTTCTATTTTTCTAAGAACATGGCCGTGCACCTCAATATGCGCAGGGATTAAGAATTTGATGATACGGCAGGAAGGATTTGCCGTACAAGTGAGTGACACAACGATGTCGATAGTAGTAATGATGCTAAGTACATAATAAAAAAAGGTTAGCAGCACTGCAACTAACCTTTTCAACATTACCATCCAAAAAACGCCTTACGGCATAATAATAAGCGGACTTTTACCGCCAACGATTTCAACCAATTCAAGATCAAAAGTCAAATCTTCACCGGCAAGTGGATGATTAGCGTCTAACACCACCGCATCTTCACGAACTTCTTTAATAACAACGGGGAAATCTTGCCCCGCACCATTACTCATATTTAACTGCATTCCTACTTCAGGTTTCATGTCGGCAGGGAAACGGTCAATAGGAAATTCCATGTACAGGTCATCTTGTTTTTGACCATATGCTTCGTCTACAGGAATATTAATAGTTTTCTTTTCGCCCACCTGCATTCCGGTAACACCACTGTCGAAGCCCGCAATTACATTACCGCTTCCGACTTCAAATTCCAGCGGTTCACGACCTTCACTACTATCGAAAGTAGTGCCGTCAGTCAATTTTCCATGATAGTGAACCCTAACAGTATCACCACTTTTTACTTGTGCCATATTTGTTTGTTTAATTATAACCGGATTAAATTTAAAAGGATAAATGTTGCTTCTGTATTCAATCTATCTAAAACTTATATACGTTTTAAAAAACTGGCACAACAATCTTGCCATACCAAATCTGGTTAAGTGTGCAAAAATTATAAAAAAGCAGCAAAAATAAACAGCCACCAAAATAAACAGTTTAAAAAAGAATGGACAAATTAAATTTGTAGCATTCAGTGGCTATACTTATTAAATTATGAAAAAAATATTTATCCAGTTTGTTACCTGCATGTGTTTAATGTTACCGGTATTTGGGCAAAAGACCAGGCAAACATCAAAACCGCAAAAGCCCGGGAATATGCAAAGCGTACAAACGGCCGGCAAACAAATATTACCCGGTGCATACCAAACAAAAGAATACGTGCCTTTGCTAAAAGGAAAACGCGTAGCTATTTTTGCTAATAATACAGCTACAATTGGGCAAACTCACCTGGTTGACACGCTTCAAAAGATGGGTGTGACCATTGCTAAGATCTTCGGTCCCGAACATGGTTTTAGAGGTACTGCTAACGCAGGAGAAAAGGTAGATAATTATACCGACCAGCAAACAGGGATACCTGTAATTTCGTTATATGGCAAAAAAAGAAAGCCTTCAGAACAAGACCTGGCAGATGTAGATATACTGGTTTTCGACATCCAGGATGTTGGAGTGAGATTTTATACTTACATCTCATCGCTGCAGGATTTTATGGAGAGCGCCATGGAATTTAATAAGCCACTGATTATTTTAGACCGGCCTAACCCTAATGGATTTTATGTTGACGGTCCCGTTCTCGATACCACTTATAAAAGTTTTATAGGTATGCAGCCTGTTCCGGTTGTTTATGGAATGACCATTGGTGAATATGCAAATTTTCTTATCGGCCAGGGTTTCCTTGACCGAGACATAATGGCTTCGTGGATGATGAGAATGGCAAAACATGAATTAGATGGTACAAAGCCAACAGGCAATGGGCTAAACATAACAGTAATAAAGTGCCGAAACTATACCCACAAAAGCAAGTATATATTACCGGTAAAACCATCTCCCAATTTACCCGACGCTGGTTCGATTTATTGGTATCCTTCGACTTGCTTTTTTGAGGGAACTGTTTTAAGTGAAGGCCGGGGTACCGATAAACCTTTCCAGGTATTTGGTCATCCTTCACTACCTAAAAACTTATATTCTTTTACACCTGTTGCTAACGCTGGTTCAAGTGATCCAAAGTTGAAAGGCCAGCTTTGTTATGGATGGAACCTTTCGGGAAACACCGGGCAGATTTTACAACAGGTAGACAACCGTATCCAGCTTAAATATTTGCTGGAGGCTTATAAGCTGTTTCCTGACAAAGAGAATTTCTTCATCAAACCCAAAAAAGCAGGTATAAAGCCTTCAGAGATTTTTTTCAATAAACTTGCCGGGAACGCTCAATTAATGCAACAGATAATCGACGGCAAAACAGAGCAGGAAATCAGGGCAAGCTGGGAACCAAAACTTACCGCCTTTAAGAAAATAAGAAAGAAGTATTTGATGTATCCCGACTTTGATACCGCCACCCCCTAACCCACTAAAGGGGAATATTAAGTGCAACTAACTAAAGTTGCTATTGTTTACTTTTGAACCTATGTCAGAAAATTTCACGTCGCCATTAAGGGGAAATGCAGGTTTACGAATCGTATTCATGGGAACGCCGGAATTTGCGGTGGCATCTTTAAACGCTCTTATTGAAGCAGGCTTTACTATTGTGGGGGTGATTACCGCTCCTGATAAGCCGGCAGGCCGGGGAATGAAGCTGACTGAAAGTGCGGTAAAAAAATATGCAGTTGAAAGGGGCTTACGCATTCTACAACCCGAAAAACTAAAAAACGCTGCATTTATAGCAGAATTACAGGAACTAAAGGCTGATTTACAGGTAGTGGTTGCTTTCAGAATGTTACCGGAGATGGTATGGAACATGCCGCCGTTAGGAACAGTAAATCTTCACGGCTCGCTTCTGCCGCAATACCGCGGAGCCGCGCCAATAAACTGGGCAATTATTAACGGTGAAAAAGAAACAGGTGTAACCACTTTCAGGCTGAAACACGAAATAGATACAGGAAATATCCTGTTACAGGAAAAAATTCTGATTGGTGAAAATGATACAGCCGGCGAAGTTCATGATATAATGAAGGAAATTGGCGCCAACCTACTGGTAACAACGGTAAAAGGAATTGAAGACGGATCATTGCAGGAAACAGCTCAATCTGAAGCCATTAATGAATTTAGCGGCGAACTAAAACATGCTCCAAAGCTTTTTACAGAAACCTGTACTATCTCGTGGATCAAACCGGTTGACGAGATTCATAACCTTATAAGAGGTCTTTCTCCTTATCCCGGCGCCATTACCACTTTAAACGGAAAGATCTTAAAGATCTATAAAAGCAGTAAAGAAAAGGTTTCTCACGGTCGTTTACCGGGTGAAGTTGTAACAGACGGCAAAACATTTTTAAAGTATGCTTGTGCCGATGGATATATTTCCGTCGCAGACCTTCAACTGGAAGGAAAAAAAAGAATTCAAGTTGCAGAATTTTTAAGAGGCTATAGGTTTTAAGTCGTTTCGTGGCGTTTAACGGTGTAGTTGTTTAAAGGCAGAGATTTAAACTAACTGTACAATAAAAATGCCGCGCGGTCATTCCGCACGGCATTATCAGTATATTGTAATTAAAGTTTCTACTCGGTAACAACCTGCTTGCTTCCTACTCTTGAAATCGTAATCTTCTTGTTACCACCAGTTCTTACAGCAGAAGCTTTCAACTGCTTAACCTCTTTTTTTAAAGATTCATTATCTTTCTTAAGTGCCAGTAACTCCTGCTCCTGTTTATTCAATCTCTCTTCTACTGCTTTTGATTTATTTGCCGCTGCAGTATCGTTGGAAGAGGTATAGATTGCATCACCGCTCTGGGCGTTTGAAGCATAGGTGAAAGCACTAAGGAAGACAATAGTTATAAGTCTTTTCATGGCTATTTGTTTTTAGTTTATATGATTTATATCATATTCTACTGCAAATTTAATGCACAAACATTAATACACAAACAGGCGATTTCGAATATAATGTTAACGCTGGCAGAAACAATTGCCGCAGAAAAGCCAGTTGAAAAAACTTGAACTAAAACCAGGTAAAGAGGTAAAATTATTGGTGGTAGCTAACTTCTACCGGGAACTTAGGATCTATAATACCTAATGAAGAAGCAGCTGAATTGCTGATCCTCAACAACAAACCATTGTTCTCTTTCATCTCGGGCATACTTCCTAAAACTTTGGCGTACACTATTTTATTTGCAGATGAAGATATCTTCAAAATAGTACCGGGCGAAACGTCATTCATCAATACATAGTATTTCTTATCCTGCCAGCCGCTGGTAGATTTAAAAGTAGCAGCTTCCCCGGTTTTAATCGTTAACGACTTTTGTGAAGGACTTTTAGAGAAGATGCCTGCAAAAGCCCCTCCTGCTAAACTTCCGGTCTCCATTAACACATCTGCGCTGCCGCTTTCATTGTTTCTTGAATAACCTGCTTCCGCAGGTTTTGATGTAGTTTCTTTTGCGACATCTCTAACAGGAGCTTCTTCTATAGGTTTAACTTTTATGGTTTGCTCCTTTACTGGCGTATCTGTTACTTTTTCCTGTGGTCTGGTAACTGCAGTCGAAGTTACTTCGTCTTTTTGGGCTCCCATTTCTGAGGAATTTACCGGGCTGGATGGTTCCTCTTTTTTAACTTCTGAAACTGGTTTCTTTGGTTCGTTCAGGGCAACATCCGGGGGTATAGGTGTAAAGGCCTTTGTTGATGTTGCAGGGCTAGCCGCAACATTTTCTTCTGTTTTAATTTCAGAAGCTGGTTGTTTTGATTGTGGAAGTTCCCGTCCCGGGGCCACGACAGTTGTTTTTGCCGCCGTGGAGGTTGTAGCTACAGAAGTATTTGCAGTTGATCGATCTTCTTTCGATTTTAAATGTCCGACTACCAGAGGAGTACCAGCCACTATATTATTGGAAGTAAGACTATTCCACTCCTTAATTGCCTCCGGCGTAACATTGTAATCTTTTCCGATCTTAAAAAGAGTTTCGCCTTTAGCAACAACATGGGTAATGGGAGCAAGTGTTTCCCGGGAACCTGCACTTTCAGTTCCCCCCGAATTTTGTCCGTTTACTGGAATTTTAATTTTTTGGCCAATGACCAGCCCCTTTTCCATTACGATATTATTAAAAGAAGCAATCGCATTGGGAGTTTGGTTATAAAGCCGGCCGATACTATAAAAGTTTTCTTTAGGGGCGACCGTGTGGCTAATATAAAGATTTGGAGCTGTCCCTTCAACAGTAAGATTTTGACTATTTGCTTCAAATACGCTGCAAAAAAAGTATATAATAACGAGTAAATTCCTCATATCTTATTGGTTTCAGATAACATTTTTAATGTAGGGTCGAAACAAAATTAAGCTTTTAAAATTCTCCAGTTTGTTGGGTAATAGTTATTAACACGGTTGGGTAAAACTTTTACCCAGCCAATTACTATATGTTCATAACTACAAATTGCCCAGCCTCTTCTTTCGGTATCCACAGTAAAATCCTGTCGTTTTAAATATTTTAAAGCATCATCTTTTTCAAGGTTAATCACAGGAATATCGAGGGATAATAAATGAGATAAAGCTAACTCATGATGCGGTATTAAGTCTTTGCCTTTTACCGTTCCAACAGCAACCCCCGACTTTCTTACATTGAGTGTTTTACCCATTGTTGCGAATTCTCCTTCCCACTTTTTTAAAGAAGCTATAACAATTTCTTTCTGGTCGCTTAAAATAAATTCTCCCGGGTTTTTTAAGAAGGGTTCAGCAATTGCTTTAATGTTCCTGGCTGCTTCAGACAGTTTAGTATGATATCCATAATATTCGTCCACCATGTTCGGCTGGCGAAAGCAGGCAATAAAAAACCCTTCACCTTTTAGTTTGTCCGGGTAAAAGCGATATCCCGGAACTGCATGCTTTTCAGAAACAACTTCAACAATTCCCCAGTCATGATCAACAGGTACTTGCACGGGCTCTAAGCCAAACTGGTCAACTATCCAGTCACATATTTCTTCATCTTCCTGTTTACTATAACTACATGTGCTATACACCAGGTAACCATGTTGTTGTAAGGCAACAATCGCATCAGCTAATATTCTTTGCTGGCGGTAGCTGCACATTTCCACATTTGCTTCACTCCATTCATCAATAGCATCTGCATCTTTTCTAAACAAGCCGCTGCCACTGCAAGGCGCATCTATTACCATCAGGTTGAAATAACCGGGCAGCTTTTTAAAATCTTTGGGGTCGTTATGCGTAACAACCACATTTTCGCTGCCCCACTTGCTAATGTTTTCCGACAGAACACTCACCCGTGTTTTAATTACTTCATTCGATACAATAAAACTACCCGGCAAAGCCGCAGTAAGCAAAGTACTTTTTCCACCGGGAGCAGCACAAAGGTCTACGACTCTTTTAGGGGCGGGCTTATTTTTATAAATCTCTTTGATTACATGGTCCAGGAACATACTGCTTGCTTCCTGTACGTAATAAGCGCCGCCATGAAAAACCGGGTCGAGCGTAAAAGAGGGCCTTTCTGATAAGTACCGGCCGTCTTTGCACCAGGGAACAGTAGAATCGATCGGCAGCGAAGAAGTTCCGTGTGTTGGTTTTAAAGGGTTTAACCGAATAGAAGTAACCTGTTTCCTTTCTTCATGCACGTCGATGAATGAGTTTTTATTAAAGCCTGGAATGCCGTGTAAGGAATCAATGAAACTTTGAGGTAAGGGTTTTGACAATACATTCATTTTTATTCTGTAATAGCTGCAAATATCCGGTATTTTATTTTTTGGGTACCGGCATTTCCTTTTTATAGCGTCATTCTTGCGTCGCACTCTTGTACTGAATAACTCTTATCCGCGCTGACGGTGCTTTATCTTAAGTTTGCAGCAGCAAAAGGACAGGCGGTTTAGGAATACAATCAACAAGAAAAATAATTTTTTTGCAAAAAATCTTATGGGATTAGTATATGCAGATATAACCCTGGTAAACGGCGAAGATTTATTGTTAGCGAGGCGAAGTATTATAGGCGAAGAGGAGGTAAAGGAAATGAACGCAAGTATGTTAGTCGACACAGGAAGTGTATATATGTGTATCAATGAAACGATAAAGGAGCAATTGCAGTTACATGTCATTGAAAAACGAAAAGGCCAGTTGGCCAATGGTGAGGTCGTGGAATACGATCTGGTTGGCCAATAGAAGTAGGTTTTAAAAACAGGCGCTGTAATGTGGACGCTATAGTACTTGCGGGGGAAAGCGAACCTTTGTCAGGTTCAATTCCGTTAGAAGAAATGGACGTTCTGATTCATCCATACCGCGCGAACGGGTAGTAAACTCCCGAGCAGCAATACTTTGCCCAAATGAAGTTGAAGTAACCGCTAAGGATAGAAAGATGAGCATTACACTTCTTTATGTAAGAGATTGAGGCGCTTAAAACCTGACCACAAAATGCTGCGAAACTTTTTGTTCCCTGCGAAAAAAAACAAGCCCAATAAAAAACAGGTCGATGGTAAGTGTTACCGCTTCATGCTGTTGAATATAGTTCCACGCTTCTTCCATTTCTTTACTCCAGTGAATATCATCGAAAATAAATACCGATTGTTCTGTTGATTTTTCAAGCAGTTGTTCGAAGTAACGTATGGTCGGTTCCTTACGGTGATTGCCATCAACAAAGGCAAAGTCGACACTTTCGATTTTATTTAAGAGCGGCTGTAATGTCTCATCAAAATTGCCCTCAAGAAGTTGGATATTTTGCAGGGAAAGGTCTTCAAAATTTTGTCTTGCTATTTGTGCAACCTGCTTAGCTCCTTCAAACGTGTATACATTTGCTTTTAAATTGCCCGAAGCGAGATATGCAGTAGTTATACCTAAAGAAGTACCGAGTTCAACAATAGTATTTGCCTGGTAATAATCGGTCATCCTAAACATCAGCTGCCCAAATTTTTTAGGCTTTAATGCTGACTTTGCTATGTTACTAACCTTTCTTTGATTGCTTTTTGTAACTGTTGACCCTGCGCCAAAATCTTCAATAGTCAACAGGGCATTGTCATGCATTAACCTTCGCCTTTGCTTTTCTATAGTCTCAAAAGCATAAAAGTGCCGGCTGTCATTCATCACTTTTGTGATAAAATCAAATACAAAGGGAGAATGCACTCCATGTCCTTTTCCATTAGAAGCAGCAAGAAAATATTTGAAATATTTGAAAGCAAGTTGAACGGAGGAGTACATTAGAACCAGGATTTATTGAAACAGAACCAGGATTTTGAGGATTGAGATGATAAAAAACGGCAACGAAAATAAATACTAACTTCTCTCCCAAAGTTCAAACGAGTAGTTGTACTTATGTTTCTCATCGGCGAAACAATCTCGGTTAGAAACCCTCTGCCATTTTTTTCCTTCAATTTCGGGGAAGAAGATATCGCCATCAACCATTGTATGAACGCGGGTCATATAAATACGGTTGGCTTTTTTGATTGCTTCCTTAAAGATTTCGCCACCCCCAATTACAAATACTTCTTTGCAATCAGCGTCTTTTGCCACAAATAGTGCGTCGTCCCAGTTGCTTACTACAACGGCACCTTCAGCTTTCCAGTTCTTTTGCCTGGTTATAACAATATTTATACGGCCAGGTAAGGGTTTATTATCCATTGAAGCAAATGTCTTCCTTCCCATAATAACCGGCATGCCCCAGGTGGTATTTTTAAAGAACTTCATGTCCACCGGCAGATTCCAGGGAAGCTGGTTGTTTTTGCCAATAACATTATTTGTAGAGGCTGCGACTATGAGAGAAAGAATCATTATTGCTTTTCGAGATTATAATTATTTAAATGGAAATGCTTCTATACCTGCATCGGGCAACCTGTGACTGGTAACTTTCTTCCTACTCCTCCAGCTTAAACAAACTGTCAACAAATTCATGCTTGTCGAATACAAGCAAGTCTTCCATTTTTTCGCCGACACCAATAAACTTTACCGGAATTTTAAACTGGTTTGCAATTGCAAGCACCACACCACCCTTTGCGGTACCGTCTAATTTAGTAATCGCCAGTGCAGTTACTTCGGTTGCTGCAGTAAACTGCCTTGCCTGTTCAACTGCATTTTGCCCTGTTGATCCGTCGAGCACCAACATTACTTCGTGCGGCCCGTCGGGAATTACCTTCTGAATAACACGCTTTATTTTACCAAGCTCATCCATCAAATGAGCTTTATTATGAAGTCGTCCCGCAGTATCTATAATTACTACATCCGATCCTCTTGCCACACCACTTTGAACGGTATCGAACGCAACTGCACTTGGATCGCTTCCCATCGGTTGTTTTACAATTGGTACGCCTGTTCTATCACTCCAAATGGTTAACTGGTCAACTGCCGCGGCCCTGAAAGTATCTGCGGCACCCAGCAACACCTGTTTTCCTGATTTTTTGAAATTGTACGCGAGTTTTCCAATAGTAGTTGTTTTACCAACCCCGTTTACACCTACCACCAATATCACATAAGGTTTTTTACCCGAGGGAGTAGAAAAGTCTCTGTAATTGCCTTCGGGAGAATCCACTAATATGTCCCTTATTTCATCCTGCAGTATAGCATTTAGTTCTTTCGTATCTACATACTTATCCCTCGCAACCCTGTCTTCGATACGCTTGATTATTTCAATAGTGGTATCTAAACCCACATCCGCTCCAATCAGGGCTTCTTCGAGGTTATCAAGCACTTCTTCGTCGACTGTACTTTTGCCGGCTATCGCTTTGGTGATCTTAGTAAAGAAGTTGTCCTTGGTTTTTTGCAAACCCTGGTCGAGTGTTTCCTTTTCCTTTTTACCGAATAATTTTCCGAAAAAACTCATAATGTAATTAGTTATGTGGTTAACACCGGTGGTCGATTGTTGATAAGGATTACTATATGTTGAAGAGTGCGACGCAACAATTGCTTAATAGCAATAAATGGCTGGCTACCAAAAAAACACTACAACATGAGTACTGCAAGTTAGAATAAGTAAAATACAAAAAGCCGCCCTATAAAGGACAGCTTTAATATTTTAGAACCAAATCAGGTATCAATTATTTACTGGATAAAAAATCTTTAACCTTATCCTTGTGTACAATAGCTTCTTTAAAAGTGTAGGCACCGGTTTTAGGACTGCGAACAGCCTTGATAACTTTGCTCCAGTTTTTAGCTTCTGCTGCTGCTTTTTGGTCTTTTGTCTTAATCGCTGTTTTAGCTGCTTTTGCCATCTTATTATAAGTTGAATAGTTAACTTGTTAATAAGGTGATTTGTTGATTAACATATCAACTTATCAACCTACTAACGGATTACTTGATTTCTTTGTGAACAGTAACTTTTTTCATGATCGGGTTGAACTTCTTCAACTCCAAGCGCTCAGGTGAGTTCTTTTTGTTCTTTTCGGTGATATAGCGGCTTGTGCCGGGTAAACCACTGTTTTTATGCTCGGTGCATTCCATGATAACCTGCACCCTGCTACCTTTCTTTGCCATTGTATAAAAATTTTATCTTGTTGTTAGATTTTGGTACCGTTAGCCCTCATTTCCTTAATTACATTCGCCAAACCGTTCTTATTAATTGTACGGATAGCTTCTGAAGAAACTTTCATTGTGATCCAACGGTCTTCTTCAACAAAGTAGAAACGCTTTGTTTGTAAATTCGGTAAAAAACGACGCTTGGTTTTGATGTTTGAGTGAGAAACAGTGTTTCCAACGATAGGCCTCTTACCAGTTACCTGACATACTCTTGCCATGATTTATTTTTTTTCGGACGGCAAAGGTCGTAAAATCTGGCGAAAAACCAAAAGAAATATGTTGTTTTTTAAAAAGATAGTACTCCAGTCGTTTTATTTAACAGCTTTTATTAAAATAATCGCTGTTTAAACTTTCTTTTGTTACCACCGCCGCAATTTAGCCTGTTTTAGTACTTTCGCTCGTTCGATACCTGTATATTGCATTAGTAAATAAGGAATTATGATTTTTTTAGGACTTAACCTCGACTTTTTAAACCATCGATGATGAACAAACCCTCTACGGTTTGCTCGCTTATTTACCAATAATTTAAATTTTATTGTATGTTTTCAAATACAGCCAGTTCGGAAACCGCAAAGTTTCTGGAACTGGAAGAAAAATATGGTGCACATAATTATCATCCTCTTCCTGTTGTACTAAATCGTGGCAAAGGGGTGTTCTTATGGGATGTGCAAGGAAAGAGATATTATGATTTTCTTAGCGGGTATTCTGCCGTTAACCAGGGCCATTGTCATCCAGCAATAATATCGGCGCTAGTGGAACAGGCACAAAAATTAACCTTGACCAGCCGTGCTTTTCACAATGACCTTTTAGGAGAATATTCAAAATATATTACAGAATACTTTGGGTACGATAAGGTGCTACCGATGAATACGGGGGTTGAAGGTGGCGAGACAGCTATTAAGCTTGCCAGGCGCTGGGGGTATGTAAATAAAGGAATTCCCGATAACCAGGCAAAGATCATTTTTGCAGAACACAATTTTTGGGGCAGAACCCTGGCGGCAATTTCATCATCTACCGATCCCAGCAGCTATCAAAAGTTCGGGCCTTATATGCCCGGTTTTGAACTGGTTCCTTACAATAACCTTCCTGAACTGGAAAAAGCTTTCCAGGATCAAAATGTAGCTGCATTTATGGTAGAACCCATACAGGGAGAAGCAGGTGTGGTTTGTCCTGACGAAGGCTATTTAAAAGGAGTACGCAACCTGTGTACCGAATACAACGTTCTTTTTATTGCAGATGAAATACAAACGGGCCTTTGCCGCACGGGCAAAATGCTCGCATGTGATCATGAAGATGTGAGGCCCGATATACTAATCCTGGGTAAGGCATTAAGTGGCGGCGTTTTGCCGGTTTCTGCTGTACTGGCCGATGATGAGATAATGTTGAATATTCATCCGGGAGAACACGGCTCTACCTACGGCGGAAATCCTTTAGCCTGCAAAGTAGCCATGGCGGCTTTACAGGTTTTAAAGGACGAAGACCTTGCCCAAAATGCGGAGGACATGGGCCGGCTGTTACGAAAAGAATTGAACAATCTTGAGACGCCGCTTATAACAAATATTCGTGGCAAAGGCTTATTAAATGCAATTGTCGTTAATCATCCTGATCCTAACGCCGCCTTGACCTTTTGCCTTGAATTAATGAAAAACGGGTTATTGGCAAAACCGACGCATGGCGATAAAATACGTTTCGCTCCTCCGTTGATCATTAAAAAGGATCAAATCATAGAATGTGTGCAAATCATTAAACATTCATTACAGGTACTTGATTAAATAAAAAGCCCCTCTTTGGTGAGGGTTTTTTATTTTGCATACTTACATACTTTTATGCATGACACCCATTTGCATCACCACGAGCAACATTCAAACAGTCCCGACTTTATAAAGGATATCGTTATAGGCATGAGCGACGGCTTAACGGTTCCTTTTGCTTTAGCCGCGGGTTTAAGCGGGGCGATCGACAATACAAGCCTGATTGTTATTGCTGGTCTTGCTGAAGTTGCTGCAGGGTCGATAGCGATGGGATTGGGTGGATACCTGGCGGGGCAGACTGAAGTGGATCATTACAACTCAGAACTTCGACGTGAATATGACGAAGTGGAGCGCTTGCCGGAAAAGGAAAAAGAGGAAGTAAGAGAATTTTTTGAAACCCTTGGTTTAAGTAAGGAGGTTCAGGATAAAGCAGTCGTGGAACTTACAAAAGACAAAGACAAATGGGTTGAGTTTATGATGAAGCACGAACTGGGCCTGGACAGACCCGATGCAAAAAGAGCGCGAAAAAGTGCTTTTAACATAGGAATGTCTTATGTAGTAGGAGGCATGGTTCCTCTCCTGCCCTACTTTTTTGTTTCAAAAACATTAGATGGATTAGAAATTTCTGCAGTAATCACCCTCATTTGCCTCTTCATTTTCGGTTATTTCAAAAGTAAAATGACAGGAGTTCCGCCATTCAGCGGGGCAGTTAAAGTGATGCTGATAGGCGCACTTGCTGCAACTGCAGCATTTACAATTGCCCGTTTAATCGGAGCCCACTAAAAAGTATTGAAGAAGTGTTGGTAGCCGGCATTTGAAAAGTAGGAGGCTTTTCTTCTAATGAACTCGTTTGCCGTCTTGATTTTTATTTTTTTTGATACCGGCTTTTTGTACTATAAGAATCATCGTTGCTACGCTCAGTTCAACTTTTAATTCTTTGATAGAACTTACCGCAGCAGTTTTTTTTTACCCTGAGCGGAGCCGAAGGGTAACCTGAGCGGAGCCGAAGGGTCGCAATCCTTCCCCTCGGCTGCCACGCCGCTTGAGCTATAAATGATCGCACTAAAAGTTCATTTTGCAAGGTTTTGCGGCCACCACCTAAGGGATCTCGCGCCGCACACTTGTACTTAAGGTCACTATTCCACATACTGCAAATACCATTTAACCTCGAGGTACTTTTCTGTTCAATATAAGTTCAATTATATGCGCCAGGAAGTAAAAAGTTGAAGAATAAATGATTAAATAAATAAAGTGGACCTGCTTTGGTTAAACGACTATTTGTTTTTATTTAAAAGCTGCAGCCAATAATTTTTCGCCCGATCTAACGTTATTAAAGAAATTCACAGATCAGCTATAATTAGTTGCTTCTACCTTATTTCAAATTTTTGTATCATTTACCTGCTTCCAAGAGATTACTATGAAAAGAAAAGCTTTCTATTTAATTTTTGCGATCCTCCTTTACGGTGTTTATAGCTGCCAGAAAGAATTTGTATTAACCGATGCAGATACTCATGCGGCTGTCGACACAACTGGAAATAGCACTCCACCCGTTGTTGTTACACCGGCTTTTGACAGCAGTTATCAGCCGTTGACAAAAGGATCTTTCTGGAAATACAGAGACTCTGCCGACAAAGACATGTCGTTGCATACTGCTTTAGATGTCATGAAAACTATTAACGGCAAAATTTATACTGCGGTTCTTGCATCTGACAGCACATCGACTGATTCTGTTTATTTCGCACACGATTCTATCAACTACTATATGTACACGTTAGAAGACACAAGTTCATTCACTTTTAATTATTATAACGATACGGCTAAGATTGGTAAAAGTTGGGATTATACCTCAGGCAACGGTTCTTCGGCCATAAGACTGAGAACAACGGTGATAAGCAGAAAGACAAATCTAACCGTAAACAACACTGTTTATAAAAATGTAGTGCACAGCCAGGTACAGATGACCACCCTCACTTCAGGAACGTTTACTCCTCAATTTATTTTTGATTACTACCTGGCAAAGGGTGTAGGATTAATTAAAGCGAGAACAAAAGGCGTAGGTCCGGCTTCAGGAATATTAAATACGGAGGAATTGACAGAATACAGTATAAAATAGGGCAAATATTCAAAACATACAACAAAAGAGGCTGTCACAATCAATGACAGCCTCTTTTGTTGTATCCCTAAAAGTAAATGAAAGATTAAAATGTATTGCTAAAAATTAAACTACCCGCTCTCAAGCCGGTTTAAAAAATCCTCGTTCAATTTTATTTGATACAAGACGCGATAGTTATCGTGTGCCACCATCGCCATCGCGGGCAGGCGCAACGGCCGCTTAATGTAGTTCTAAAGCCCGCTACCAAAGATTACTGCATTACTTCTTCAATTACTTGTCCAATACAGCCGCTTGGCATTTGTATATGCAGCATGGCAGCAAGTGTAGCAGAAATATCGCTCATATAAGTTTCGCGGTTTGTCTTACCCTTTTTAACTCCCCAACCATACCAAACCAGTGGAATGTGCGAGTCATAAGGGTTCCAGGTACCATGTGTTGTTCCTTTGTCGCCACCTGAGAACCAGTGAGGTTTGTAAATGAACTGGATGTCGCCACTTAGTTTTTGATTGTAACCATTCGTTACCATATTTTTGATTGCAACAGGCAAGGGCGCCGTGTTTACCTGGCTGAATTCAAAAGCGTTTGTGATCGCAGGATAAGCCAATAAGGTTTCTATAACTGCATCCTTAATTTTTTGTTCATCAGCGCCTTTGATAACGCTATTATTCAAATAGACCTGGTAATTCATGACATCCATCACTCCATTTTTAATGTTGAAGCGCTTCTCTAACATTTCGTTCAACCCTTTCTCCAAAACCGTTTCGCTCAATGTTCCCGCTGGTATTTTATTTTCTTTTAAAAAAGCAGGAACATGCGCCACAGCGTGATCGGCAGTTATAAAAACGGTGTATTGACCCCTGCCAAGTTTCCCGTCGAGGTAGCTGAAAAAAGTCGCAAGGTCATTATCTAACTGCAAGTAATTATCTTCTACCTCTATTGAATTAGGGCCAAACGAATGACCGATGTAATCGGGAGAAGAAAAGCTAACAGCAAGGAAGTCGGTATTTCCTGTTTGACCAAGGCTCTCACCATCAACTGCAGCTTTTGCCATCTCCATTGTAAGCGTATTACCATAAGGCGTTGGGCGAAGAGAGGCGTATTTGTTTTTTGTAATATTATTTGTTACATGAGGAAATGAATTGTCTTCACCTGCAAGTACCGATTCATAATTCTTTTCGTCGGCGGTACTTTGCGCATAAGTGTTAATGGGGTAAAGCGTGTTCCAGTTTTTCTGCAAATACTGGTCGGGAAGTTTCTTATCATTAAATTGCTTCGCCCATGCCGGGAGGTCTTTCATGTAATAGGTACTGGTGATAAAAGCACCATTTGCGTCGTCGAACCAGTAGGCAGCATTGCCAGAGTGACCGGCCGGCAAAATAGCGCCACGGTCTTTTAAAGCAATTCCAATAACCTTTGACCGGAAATTCGTTGCAAGTCTTAATTCATCCGTTATAGTGGTAGTCCACAAACTCGAGGGTGACATCTTACCTGCAGCAGAAGTGCTTCCAACAGTATTTACCGACGAATCTTCAGTACAATACCAGCTTCTTTTCAAGTCTCTTCTATACCAGTTATTACCCATAATGCCGTTAATCGCAGGTACTGAGCCGGTATAAACGCAGGTATGACCTGCAGCAGTAACAGTTGGCGTATAAGGGATAAAAGTGTTTTCGCAACTGAAGCCGTCGTTCAGTAATCGTTTAAAGCCGTTTGCCGAATACCGGTCGGCAAAGCGATATAAATAATCCCATCGCATTTGATCTATTACAATCCCTACGACCAACTTAGGTCTTGCAACATTTGAGTTATTAGTACTTTTCTTTTGGCCATAACTTAAAGCGGATACTAATAGTAAAAGGCAGACTACAACTGTATTTCTCATTTTAAAATGGGGGTTTTGGCAAATGTATTTTAAAGAAGAAGATGGCGGGTTAAAATAATGAACAAAACCTTATTACTTAAGCATTTTCTGTTTTGTATGCAGGTACAATTATATTTGCACAACTTTAAAAAAAGTGCGACAATGAAAGTAATGAAGTTTGGCGGCACAAGTGTGGGTAAGCCGGAGAGAATGTACCAGGTAGCTGATCTCGTAACGAGGGATGATGAACGAAAGATTGTAGTCCTAAGCGCCTTAAGCGGCACAACAAATTCTCTTGTAGACATCAGTAACAGTTTGGCAGATAGTAGCCGTAACCTTGCTAAGCAAAAGATTGACAAGCTGGAGGCGCATTATAAACAGTTTATTAATGAGTTATTAAAAACGGAGGAGGCCAGGCAAAAAGCTTTACAGCTAATTAGTGAGCACTTTGAATTTCTAAATATTATCCTGAAGATTTCTTTCAGCGAGGCGTTAAACAAAGACATTCTTGCACAGGGCGAGTTAATGAGCACCAAATTATTTTCTGCTTACCTTACTGAAATCGGTATAGATCACGAATTACTTCCGGCGCTTGAGTTTATGCAGATCGACGCTTTTGAAGAACCGCTGATTGGCAATATTAAAGTGAAACTTTCGCAGTTGCTGAAAACGCACAACGACAAAAAGATCTTTATTACCCAGGGATATATTTGTCGCAACAGCAAAGGTGAAGTAGACAATCTTAAACGCGGCGGAAGTGATTATAGCGCATCCCTGATAGCCGCTGCCATTACTGCAAACGTTTGCGAAATCTGGACTGACATCGACGGCATGCACAACAACGATCCGAGGGTGGTAGAAAAAACCGTTGCTATTGAACAAATGAGTTTTGATGAAGCTGCCGAGCTGGCTTACTTCGGTGCAAAAATTTTACATCCTGCTTCTATCTGGCCTGCGCAGCAGTTTAACATTCCTGTCAAACTGCTGAATACAATGGAGCCGAAAGCTATCGGAACACTGATAACGGAAGAAGCCGGAAGTGTTGGCGTAAAAGCCGTTGCTGCTAAAGACGGCATTGTGGCCATTAAAATTAAGAGCAGCCGTATGTTGCTTGCTTATGGTTTCTTACGCAAGATCTTCGAAGTATTTGAGAAATATCGCACGCCTATCGATATGATTACCACTTCCGAAGTGGCAGTTTCACTCACCATAGATAACAAAGATAACCTCGAAGATATTTTACAGGAACTTGAAGCGTTCGGTACTGTAGAGATCGACGAAAATCAAACGATCATATCGGTGGTAGGTAATGAAATTGCGCAAACTCCACAAGTAATGATGCGTTTATTTGATTCAATCGACAACATTCCCGTTCGCATGGTTAGTTATGGAGGAAGCAGGCACAACGTTTCTTTACTTATACCTGCGGCCTATAAAACGCAAACATTACAGGTCTTAAATAAAGGGTTGTTCGGATTATAATACATCAGAAAAACTTAATAGAAAGCACGGGTTTTCCTGTGCTTTTTTGTTTTTGGAAACGAGCATTTGTATTTCAGGGCGTCATCCTTGCTACGCTCAGTTCAACTTCTTAATTATTTGTTGAACTGACCGAAGCCGTTTACCGTGAGCAAACCCCAGGGTCGTAGTACGTTTATCGGCAAACCATCCTCGCATCTTTGCGTCTCTTTGCGATTTTCTTAGCGTTCTTTGCGGCCCCTTTAATTGCAATAGAATCAGGTTGCAAAGATCGCAAAGGTTCCGCAAAGTTCGCCAAGATGTGCTAAAGAATAAGCGTGAAACAGTAAGAAATCATCACTTCAAAACCAGTCTTGCCAGGTATTGATCATCTTCATCTTTACCTAAAATTTCTGTTTTCCACCCTTCGCTGGCTGCTGTTTCTGTAAGCGTTTTTGCATCGATGTATAGCCAGTTGAACCATCCGGTTTTTTGTTTCTTGTATTCATACCTGTACAATATTTCACCGTAGTAATGATCCATGCCGGGTATGCTTCCGTTATACAAGTAAGCAACATCAGAGGAATCGAAGATCAACTGGCCTGACGGCTTCAATAGTTTATTCGCGTGTTGCAGAAACTGTTTTAGTGTTGCGATGTTTCCCGTAAGGCCGATTCCGTTCATCAATAATAATAAGGTGTCAAACCGGTCTCCTTCAAACATAAAAATATCTTGTTGAACAATTTTATTTACTCCGCGCTGTTCCATCACCACGCAGGCTTTAGGTGATATTTCAAGTGCAGTAACATCGGCATCTTTTGCCTGGAGTGCTAAGACATGACTTCCTGCACCTGCACCTATGTCCAAAATTTTGCCGCGGCAGTTTTGCAATGCAACTAATTCGAGATCCGGCATCTCTTCCGGCTCTCGAAAATAAACGTTTACCGGCATTTCTTCCCGGGGTCCGTATTTATTATGGATCCACAATTTACCCAATGGCAGGTTATGATAGAAGTCGTAAATTGCTTGTCCGAGAACATCAGCCATTTATATTGGTTTTTATGAATAAAAAATGAAAGCACTTGAAACACGCTGCAGACAAATTATAGGCGGTGTTAAAAGTCGAAACAAAAGGAAAAGTACAAGAGTGCGACGCAACAGAACTTTAATAGTGATTTTACGCCGGGTTCATAAAAATTAACTCGAATAAAAAAGAGTCCATAAAATGAAGTTCGATTGGTATTCGTTCATTTTTCACACTACAAAATCAGCATCGCATCGCCATAGCTGAAGAACCGGTATTTGTCCTTTATTGCTCTTTTATAAGCTTCCATAGCAAGATTGTAACCGGCAAAAGCACAGGTCATAATAAACAAACCGGTTTTAGGCAGGTGAAAGTTAGTAACAAGAGAATCGGCAACATTAAACTCGTGCGGTGGATGAATGAAAGTAGTGGTCCATCCTTCATTTGGCTTCAACAATTTCTGGGCGGTAAAACTTGTTTCGAGAGCACGCATGGTGGTTGTTCCTATTGAACAAATGCGGTTACCGCCTTCCTTAGCCTTATTTACAATCTTACAGGCAAAATCGTCGATGTTGAAATATTCTGCATCCATTTTGTGCTTGGTCAGATCTTCTACTTCAATAGGCCGAAAAGTTCCGAGGCCGGTATGAAGCGTAATTTCGGCAAAACGAATCCCCTTTATTTCGCAACGTTTTATAAGCTCTTTACTAAAATGAAGACCAGCCGAAGGAGCAGCCACAGCCCCTTCATGTTTTGCATAAACTGTTTGATACCTTTCGCGGTCTTCGTCGTCGGGGTTGCGTTTAATATACCTGGGCAAAGGAGTTTCGCCGAGCGCTGCCAGTCGGGCTTTAAAACTTTCCTCCGAACCTTCCCATAAAAAACGGATGGTACGTCCGCGACTGGTGGTATTGTCAATTACTTCAGCAACTAATTCATCGGCATCACCGAAGTACAATTTATTACCTACGCGGATTTTTCTGGCAGGATCAACGATAACATCCCACAAACGATTTGGTTTGTTCAATTCATGCAGCAGGAAAACTTCTATTTTAGCACCGGTTTTCTCTTTTCTTCCGTACATCCGGGCCGGGAAAACTTTTGTGTTATTAACGGCAAATACATCCTTATCATCAAAGTATTCAAGTATGTCGCGGAAATGTTTATTTTCTATCTGGCCGGTTTTGCGGTGAACGACCATCATGCGGCTGTCTTCTCTTTTCTTTGCAGGGTGTTGAGCGATAAGGTTTAGCGGGAGATCGAATGTAAACTGAGTTAATTTCATGTGCTATTGATAAGTTTTGTCAACGTCGCACACTTGTATCCCGAACTTCCGGGGACTAGTGTCATGTTACGGCATGAGTGTAAAGGGGGCAAATTTAAGACAAAACATATGATGAGATTTAATAACTTTTTAGGATGCACATTACTTTCGGTCACTGCGTTTATTTTTTCTGCGGGGTATGTGAAAAAATTATTATTTTTAGCAGCGTTCCCTTTCTTACCCCTCGATAAAATTCATTTTCCCAAGGAAATTTAATACCTTCAAGTAACTATTATTACCATAAGATTTTGATGCCAAGATTTCTACTTTTACCTCTTTTACTTTCCGCACTTATTTTTTCTCCGGCAAATGCTCAAAAGAAAGCTGCTGTAAAAAAATATCCAAGCTTATTTTGGGAAATAACAGGCAAGGGCCTGAAAAAACCTTCCTACCTCTTCGGCACGATGCACGTAAGCAGCAAGATGGTGTTTCACTTAAGCGATTCGTTTTATTATGCTATGCGCAATACCGATGCGGTGGCACTGGAATTAAATCCGGAGATCTGGCAGGATGAAATGTTCCGTTTACAAAAAGCCCAGATAAATCTTACCCGCTTTTCGCTGGGGAAAATGAATGATTTTTTAAAGGAAAGTTCTTTTCAGCTGGGAAGGTATGAAGACGACATCCGGAGAGCATTAACCGAGGAACCTACCGTAGTGAACAACTTACTCTACCGGTCGTACCAGTCAACCGCCGACTTCGAGGAAAACACTTACCTGGACCTGTACATATATCAAACAGGCCGCAAATTGGGTAACAAACCTGCCGGCGTAGAAAACTATATGGAGTCGGAGCGGCTGATGATGGAGGCTTACCACGATATGGCCAAAGATAAAAGTAAAAGGAGGTCTGATTCTGATGGCGAATCTTTTTACGACATACAAAAGAAAATTCAACAGGCTTACCGGAACGGCGACCTCGACTTAATGGACTCGTTGCAGAGCATTACCAGCATGTCAACCGCCTTTTCTGAAAAATTTTTATATCTCAGGAACGAGATCCAGGCAAATTCAATTGATACTATTTTAAAGAAATATAGCTTGTTTGTAGGAGTAGGTGCAGCGCATTTGCCAGGGCCAAGAGGTGTAATAGAACTACTGCGTAAAAAGGGCTATTACCTGCGGCCAATTTTCATGCAAGACCGTGATGCTGCACAAAAAGATGAAATAGACAAGTTGAGGGTACCAGTGGTTTTCCATCCTCAAACAACACAGGACGGAATGCTCCAGCTTCAACTTCCCGGGAAGTTATACAAAAGAGAAGACGCAAAAGGAAACGAAAGCTGGCAATATGCCGACATGAACAACGGCTCTTATTATATGCTGACACGCGTACGCACACACGCAGGAATGCTTGGCCATAATGAAAAGATTGTTTTTGCTAAAGTAGACAGCTTGTTATATGAAAATATTCCCGGGAAAATTTTAAAAAAGACGGTGATCTCAAAACAGGGATATTCGGGCTTTGATATAACTAACCGCACCCGCAGAGGCGATTTACAACGATACCAGATAATAGTTACTCCTTTTGAGGTGCTGGTATTTAAGATGAGCGGTAATGATACTTACATCGACGGAAAAGAAGCCGATGCATTCTTTAATTCTATTAAAATTAAGCCCCGCGTTACAAATACCACTACGGTATATGAACCAAAGCAAGGAGGCTTTAAAGTAAAACTGCCGAGTAATATCAATGAAGCGTTTAATAAAAACACGCCCGACGGGAGTGACAGATGGGAGTTTGAGTCGATCGACAACAACAATGGCAATGCTTACATGATCTGGAAAAAAAGCTTGTACAACTTCAACTTCATAGAAGAAGATACTTTTGACCTGTCGTTAATCGAAGAAAGTTTCAAAAGCTCCGAAATCATAAATAAGCAATTAAGCAGGGTACTGGGAACTGAGCATGATGTTCCTTTTTTAAAGTTCAGGTTTTCGTTAAAAGATGGCGGTTATATAAACTGTAAAGCCTTTATTAAAGGGCCGCATTATTATTTGTTGGCAGTACGAAGTAAGGATAACAAGAAAAACATCCGGGCTTTTTTCAATTCTTTTCAATTTACTCCTTACAAATATTCAACTCCTGTAAAGTATATTGACTCTGCTTTAAAAATGGAAGTTGTCACTTCTGTAAAACCGAACGTTGATACTGTTTTAAGATCATGGATGGAAAAAGCGGGAAATGAAGGGTTATTGAATTCTGAGGCCAGTTATTCAAACTGGCCGAAAAATAAAACCGGCATCTTTAAAAGCGATTCTACCGGTGAAAGCATTTTGGTAACCGTTCAAAATTTCCCTAAGTATTATTACAGTCGTGACTCTGCCCGGTTTTGGAAGGACAAGCTGGACGAAAATGAGCTTAAAAAAGATTTCATCTTCAGGAAGAAAAAATTCTTTAAGGTCAATGACTCATTATGCGGCTACAATGTTGTTTTGACCGATTCAAATTCGTCGCGTTGTATAAAAGCGACGTATTATTTAAAAGGCAATAACCTGTATAAATTCTCGACTATTACAGACACCTCTGCTGTTGAAAGTGAGTTTATTAAAACATTTTTTACTACTGCAAAACCGTTTGATAAAAATGCCGGGCCTTCTGTTTTTGAAAATAAAATGGAAGTATTTTTTACAGATTATCATAGTAAAGATTCAGTTGTTACCAGGCAGGCTAACCAGGCAATCCCCAGCATTCATTTTGGAAAGGATGGCATTAAAAGAATAATTGCTTCGATTAATAACCTCAAATTTAGCGATAAGGACTACTTTGATATTAAAAGTAAATTCATTACCGAACTTGGATACATTAAGGATAGCTCGGGGCACGAAAAGCTGGTAGCGATTTTGAAAGATCTTTATGATAAAACTTCCGATACCAGTTACTTTCAAAATCCTGTTTTAGGTGCTTTGGCACGACTGCAAACCAAATCGGCCTATATCTTATTAAAGGAACTGCTGGTGCAGGATCCGCCCATCTTCAACGATTCGTACGAATACAGCCGCATGTTTAACCAGTTTACCGATTCATTAAAATTGGCGAAAACGCTTTTTCCTGAAATTCTTCAGCTGGCGTCGTTAGAAGATTATAAACCTTACATTAACGACCTCATTAAAACAATGGTCGACAGCGGCTGCCTTAAGGCGGAAGACTATGAAAGTTATTTTAGCAAGCTGTACTTTGATGCAAAAATTGAATTGAAGAAACAACAAAATAAGGAGGAGAAACAGCTTGGAAGAGATAAAAGTGACGACGCGACCGACAACGACGACGACGTGGAATACAAAAGCATTTACGATAATGGATCGAGGAGTTCGCCAGGCAGCACCCTGCACGACTACGCGGCTTTACTCATTCCCTTTTATGATAAGTTCAGTGCTGTGCCTAAGTACTTTGCAAAACTTTTGCAGCTAAAAGATGTAAGTGTACAGCTTACTGCTGCAAGCGTAATGATAGCAGGCCATAAAAAAATTCCTGACAGTCTTATTGCTTCAATAGCTTCACAAGACCGTCACCGCGGGAACTTACTGTTGACACTGCAAAAAATTAACCGGGAGGACTTGTTTCCTGTAAAGTATAAAAACCAGGCAGTTCTTGCAAAAAGCCTCTTGCTTACTAATAAGGGCTATAAAAATTTCGCAGATATCCAACTGGTAACCAGACGCCTTTTAGCTGTGAAAGGCGTTAAAGGAAATGTCTATTTCTTTAAATACAAGATTAAGAAGGACGATGACTGGAAAATCGGCATTAGCGGAATGCAGCCAATGAACCTGGGCGAAGTAAGTGCCAACGATGAGTTTGTAAAACTTACAGACAAGAAACTGAAACCAAATGAACCCGTAGTTCCGCAATTCGAGGAACAGGTAAAAAGATTAGTTTTTAGCCAACGTAAAAGTGGGCGGCGTTTTTACGAAGAAGCGTTTTCATCGGATTTTTCGAACAATAGCTATGAAGACTAAATTGTATTGTTTCAATCCAGGTCTGCTATAATTCATTGATAAAACAGAACGATTATGAATACAGGAAAAGTAAAGTTTTTTAATGTTACAAAGGGATTTGGATTTATAAAAGTGGACGACACGAATGAAGAGGTTTTTGTGCATGTAACGGGGCTGGTCGATGAAATTAAAGATGAGGATAAAGTATCTTTTGATATCGCCGAGGGAAGAAAAGGAAAAACTGCGATCAACGTTAGAAAGGTTCAATAGTTTACTGGTGAGCAGCGTTTCTTAAATCCTTTTTTTGTGCCCGCGTCTGTCTTTATGAAGTCGTCATCCGCCCCTCCGTACGACATTTGTACAGCAACAAAAAAATCAGCAAAATTTTTTCCAACATTCAAAAGCCCCTTTAGATGTTTGGGGTTTCCACAATACCTTTTGGTATGCTTTCTATTAGTTTTTGCGTGTACGCCGACTGGGGCCGTAAGTAAATGTCCTCCGCATTCCCTGTTTCTTCTATTTTTCCTTTATTCATTACCATTATCCGGTCGCTGATATAACGAACAACCGACAGGTCGTGAGAAATAAAGATGGAAGTAAATTTAAATTCCGCTTTAAGATCGTTCAACAGGTTAAGTACCTGCGCCTGCACACTAACATCAAGTGCAGAAACACTTTCATCACAAATAACAAATGAAGGACGAAGAGCCAGCGCTCTTGCAATAACGATCCTTTGCCGTTGTCCACCGCTGAACTCATGGGGGTAACGTTGATAATGTTCCGCACCTAATTGTACCTTTTCAAGTAATTCAATTACCTTCTCCTTTTTCTCTTTATTATTCCTGGCCAGGCCGTGAACCCGTAAAGGTTCGCCTATTGCCTCCCCAACCTTCATCCTTGGGTTTAACGAGGAGTAGGGATCCTGGAAAATGATCTGCATATCTTTCCGCATACTTCGCATTTCCTCTTTTGAAACTTTTGCAAGATCTTTTCCTTTAAAATAAATGCTTCCCGATGTAGGCTGTATTAAGTGCAAAACACTTCTGCCTAATGTGCTTTTTCCACAACCCGACTCGCCAACAAGCCCAATGGTTTCGCCTTCAAATAAGGTAAAGCTTACACCGTCGACCGCCTTTATAAATGTTGTTGGTGGACCAAACAATTTTCTTGTAGCAGGAAACCAAACTTTCAGACTTTCAACTTCAAGTATTGGTTGTGGGCTTATTAATCCATCAGTCGGGACTATTGCATTTTTACCGGCAGCTTCCATGACTTCGCCACTGTTTCCAACCACGATCTTATCATGAATGTTGGTGAGTTTTGCATCCATAAAATCCTTAACGACCGGAAGTCTTTCACCCTTAACATGTAATGCAGGTCGGCAGGCAAGTAAAGCTTTCGTGTAGGGATGTTTTGCGTTGTTATAGATTTCTTCAGGAACTCCGCTTTCAACTATAGTTCCCTTATACATCACAATTACTTTATCAGCAATTTCAGCCACAACACCCAAATCATGAGAGATGAATATTACGCCCATGTTATTTTGCTGCTGCAGGTTTTTGATCAATTGCAGGATAGTTTTCTGAACAGTTACATCAAGAGCGGTAGTAGGTTCATCGCATATCAGTAACGATGGATTGCAACTCATTGCCATTGCAATCATAACCCGCTGCTTTTGTCCGCCACTCAACTGGTGCGGATAGCGGTTATACATCAGCCGAGGATTGGGAAGTTGAACACTTTCAAATAAAGCAATGGTTCGTTCTTTAGCCTGTTCCTTTGTTACTTCCTGGTGAAGCACAATAGCCTCCATCACCTGGTTACCACAGGTATGAACAGGATTTAATGAAGTCATTGGCTCCTGGAAAATCATAGAAATTTCATTTCCACGAATCGTTCTAAGATAACTTGCTGATACCTTTAAAAGGTTTGTACGCTCGCCCTTTTTATCGGTAAACCATATTTCACCGGTGTTGTATTCTGCCGGCGGCGAAGGAAGCAATTGAAGTATTGATAAAGACGTTACCGATTTACCAGATCCTGATTCCCCAACTATGGCAACAATTTCTCCTTTGTCAATATCAACAGAAACATCTTTAACAGCACTGGAAGTTTGTCCGTCACTTGTAAAACTTACTGAGAGGTTTTGTATAGAAAGAAGGGAGTTCAACTTTTTATTGTTTGTAAAGATTTATTGAAAATTGATTATTTGAATCTCGTTGACTTAAGCTACACTATGACGCCAGGCTGAGCCAGTCGAAGCCTTATTAAGATAGGAGTAATTAGATGCCCTTCGACAAGGCCAGGGTTACAATGTAAAGTAAACGGCATTGATTGATTATTGAAACATCCAAATTGCCTAAACGATTGTTGTCCTTTTTGCTGAATAGAAAAACAACAGTATAAGGGAGTGACACAACGATGTCTAATAGAATTATGAATGTTGGCTACCAATAAAAAGCCCGATAAAATGCTTGAACATTTAGAATTAATATTCAACGCTCAATTATCAAATGTTCAACGAAAAATTGGTTAAGACTTAAAACCGCAGATGCCTTACCGTCAACCCGTTATTTTGTAATTGCTTCAAAGAATGTATGCCGATATTCAAGTGTTTATCAACAAAATTCTGTGTTACCAGAACATCACTTTTCTCGGTTTTTACACCTTCGGGTATCATTGGCTGATCGCTTACCAGTAACAAAGCGCCTGTAGGAATTTTGTTATAAAAACCAACGGTAAAAATGGTGGCGGTTTCCATATCAATAGCATAAGCCCGAATTCTTAAAAGATACTCTTTGAATTCCTCATCATGCTCCCAAACACGCCGGTTCATGGTATATACCGTGCCGGTCCAATAATCCACCTCATATTCCCGAATGGTTGTTGAGATGGCTTTTTGCAAAGCAAAGGCAGGTAATGCCGGCACTTCGGGTGGAAAATAATCGTCGGATGTACCTTCGCCCCTGATGGCTGCAATCGGCAATATCAAATCGCCGATCTTATTTCTTTTTTTCAATCCGCCGCATTTGCCGAGGAACAAAACCGCTTCGGGCTCGATAGCCGACAGCAAGTCCATGACAGTGGCCGCTCCGGGACTTCCCATTCCAAAATTGATAATCGTGATACCATTTGCAGTAGCACATTGCATTGGCCGGTCCTCTCCCACCACCTGTACATCGTGTAAATAAGCGAACATTTTTACATAATTCGTAAAGTTGGTGAGCAGTATAAACTTTCCAAAATTTTCCAGCTTTTCACCAGTATATCTCGGCAGCCAGTTCTTTACAATTTCTTCTTTTGTCTTCATAATATTTCTTTTCGTTTTCTTTCACTTTTGGCAAGAACCGCGATTCTGTAAATTTAGCAAATAACTTTGTTCAATGATTAATATAGCGTTTCCTCCTCCCACTTTTAAGATTAAAAACGAAAACGGAAGGGAGCTCATATTCGACGAATGCAGAAAACAATGGGTAATTCTAACACCCGAAGAATGGGTCCGCCAAAATTTTTTACAATATTTGATACAAGTAAAATCATACCCGGCTACGCTAATTGCCGTTGAAAGAGAAATACAATTAGGTGATACCCGTAAACGTTTTGATATTGCTGTTTTTAAAAATGCCGAGCCTTGGATGATTGTGGAATGCAAGGAAATGAAAGTCGAATTGAATGAGGCTGTTTTAAAACAAATACTGAATTATAATATAACCTTAAGGGTAATGTACCTTGTAATAACTAACGGAACATCAACATTTGCACTGCACCTTGACAAGGGGAAATTTGAATGGTTGCAAAGTATTCCTGATTTTTAAGCACCCTGCTTTTCGTACGTCGCCGGTTTGGCAGAAAAAAATTAAGGAGGAAAACATTTTGGTAAAAACTGCGTTTATAAAGCAGCTTTGTAAGATTAATTACACTCTATTAGGTACTGCAAGAAAAAAAGGTTTAAATATTTTAATCTGTTTCTGCAGGTGAATTATTGTTTCTTTGTCCAAATATGTTATTAACCCTTCTAAGAATAAGTATGTAATACACTGTTACTCAACCGTTTTATTGTGTAAAAAAGGGAAAAGTTGTTGTTTATATCAAAGGTTTTCCCGGCTGTGTATTTATTGCGACGTTTAAAATATTCTTCTATTTTTACATCTATTTATTCAACGTCGTTATACGTAAATTAACAAACATACTGTGTCGATGAAACAACTAACTGTGAAAATCTGTGCTGGCTTATTACTGGCTCTATCGTTCTCAATTGAAGCAAGTTCACAAAGCGATGATGTAATTAGAGTCGTAACTTCAGCCGTACCTTTTTTAAAAATTTCTCCTGATGCCCGTGCCGGCGGTATGGGTGATGTTGCAATAGCTACTAATCCTGATGTAAACGCTGTTTATTACAACCTCGCTAAAATCCCCTTTACCAGAAGCCGTACAAGCATTACCACCACATATACTCCCTGGTTAAGAGACCTTGGATTAAACGACGTTTACCTTGCTTCCCTTGCCGGTTACCATAAACTTAGCGAAGACGAGGCAGTGGCAGCATCGATTCGTTATTTCAGCCTTGGAAATATTCAATTTACCGACGCTAGTGGAAATAATCTTTCCGAGTTCCGTCCCCGTGAATTTTCCGTTGATTTTGGTTATACCCGCAAGCTAAGCGAGAAACTCGGAATCGGCGTTGCATTACGTTATATCAATTCCAACCTGGCGGGTGGCCAAAATATTAATGGTGTTAATTATAAATCAGGCAGTGCTGTGTCGGGCGATATTACCTTGTTTCATACCGGCCAAAATGCAGAGGGCGTTGGGTTGAACTGGGGACTTGCAATAACTAATTTAGGAACGAAGATCTCTTACACAAGTGATGCGCAGCAGAAAGACTACATTCCAGCCAACCTTGCAATCGGCGCTTCCTATACCTGGGCCTTTGATGAAACAAGTAAATTAACTGCAGGTATCGATCTTAATAAATTAATGGTACCTACTCCCCCCGCGGTTAGCGATGATTCCAGCTTAAGGGCATATCGTAATAAAACCGTTATCAGCAGTTGGTTCTCCAGCTTTGGCGATGCCGGCGGCTTTTCAGATGAAATGAAAGAGTTCCAGGTTTCAGTAGGTGGAGAGTATACCTACAACGATCAGTTTGCTTTACGTGCCGGTTATTTTTACGAAGACAAATTAAAGGGAAACAGGAAATATTTTACGCTTGGTGCAGGTCTTAAATACAATGTCTTCGGTTTAAATTTCTCTTATCTTGTTCCTTCAGGTAATGGCGTTAACCGTAATCCATTGTCGAATACCTTACGTTTCAGTCTTGTGTTTGATCTTGATAGTCAAACCAATGGTTCCGGCGTCACTACTACTGCTCCTTAAAAGCTTTTAAATAATAGAATAATGAAAAAAGCGAGGCTAACAACCTTCGCTTTTTTCGTTTACAGCATTCTTTGGTACTTTTCTTTTTTCTTTTGGATCAAGCAGTTTTGCTGGTATTGTGCTTTGCTTGCGTCGCACACTTCAACTATTAATAATACTATTCAACAAAAAAAGTATTGCAGCACAAACACGAATGCCGACCAAATCTCTTGAAACCTGGTAAAGATTGTTTGTCAACGATAATTAATTATGTATTTGGTGGTGATCTTTGTGGTCTCGAAATGTTCTTTGTGTTCGATACTGGAGCACAAAGAACACGAAGTTTTACACAAAGTGCACGAAGAAAACTGCTGTGTCAATTTTTAGAAGTAGCCTCTTAACGAAACTCGAACTCTTGGCGGGGGCAGCTAAAAAATATGTTCCAACAAACGTCCTACGTCCTACTTCCTACTTCTGTCATCCGTCATCCGTCAACTACTCCATTAACGTATATTGCAGCCAAATTCAGCGTATGTTCAGAATAGGTTCGGGAATTGATTTTCACCAGTTGGTAGAAGGCAGGGAGCTGTGGCTGGGCGGCGTATTAATTCCGCATACTAAGGGCGCTTTGGGCCATAGTGATGCCGATGTTTTACTACACGCCATCTGCGACGCCTTATTAGGGGCGCTATGCCTCGGAGATATTGGCGTTCATTTCCCTGATACTTCTTCGGAATTTAAAAATATTGACAGCAAGATCTTGTTACGACGAACTTATGAACTAATAGAAAACGAAGGCTACAAACTGGTAAATGCCGATACTACACTTTGCCTGGAGCGGCCGAAGATTAAACCGTTCGTGGAAAGCATGCAGCAAGTGATTGCAGGTATTTTAAAGGTTACCATAAAAGATGTTTCCATTAAGGCGACAACAACAGAAAAAATGGGCTTTGCAGGCCGTGAAGAAGGCCTTGTGGCGTATGCAACAGTGCTGTTACAAAAGCGTGATTTTTAACATTACCCTGTAAAACTTATAATTGCTCACTTCACCTCAATAATTACATTTGCTTTAGTGGATAAATTACCTGTTAAGATAATAAACCGTTCGAATAACCCGTTGCCTTCTTATGCAACAGTAGGTTCATCAGGGATGGACCTACGTGCTGATATAGAAGCAGAACTGGTTCTTCAGCCTTTACAGCGAACACTGGTACCAACCGGCTTGTTCATTGAGTTGCCTGTAGGGTATGAAGCACAGGTTCGGCCGAGAAGCGGGCTTGCTATTAAACATGGCATTACCTGCCTTAACAGTCCCGGCACCGTTGATGCCGACTATCGCGGCGAATTGAAAGTGGTACTTATCAACCTTTCAAATGAGCCGCACAGTATTCATCCGGCAGACAGGATTGCGCAAATGGTAATTCAGAAAGTTGAAAAGGTAAACCTGGTGGAAGTAGAAGAAATTAATTCAACTTTAAGAGGCGAAGGTGGGTTTGGACATACCGGCAAACAGTAAAAAAATATCATGAGAATTGCTACCGCTTTTTTGGGTTTAATCATAGTAATGTTTTCATGCCGACCTGCAAAAAAAGTTCAAAAGATACAGGAAGCTATTTCGAAAGTTGATACGACTGCAGTAATTGTTGTCAGAGAAAATAAAACAGTTGACTCTACCAGGCTGATAAAAGATGTTTACAACAAGGTTATAAAGAACAAAATTGACTTTACGACCTTTAATGCTAAAGTAAGAGTTGGCTATAGTGGTAAAGAAGGCGGTGATGAGGCAACGGCTTATATAAGACTGAAAAAAGATTCAGCTATATGGCTTTCTTTACGAGGCGCTTTGGGTATTGAGGGTTTCAGGGTGTTGATTACAAAAGACAGCGTAAAGGTAATGAACCTCTTAAAAAAAGATGTGCAATACAGAACCATCAGTTATTTGCAGGAAGTAACTGCACTTCCTTTCGACTTCGCCACCTTGCAGGACCTGGTTGTGGGAAACCCGGTATTTATCGACAGTAATGTGATTTCATATAAAGTGAATACCAATAACGAGTTACTTGTGTTAATGGCCGGAAAGTTCTTTAAACACTTAGTTACTATTGATAATACTAATTATAAAGTGCTGCATAGCAAACTCGACGACATCGATGAAGCCAGGAACCGTACTTGTGATATAACTTTTAGTGGTTATGAAAATAGTGCTGGTATACCTTTTTCCACAGAGAGAAATATATCAGTGGCCGAGCAATCGAAGCTTGATATTAGTTTAAACTTCAAACAATATTCGTTCAACCAACCTTTAACCTTTCCCTTTAGTATTCCTAAGAATTATAAAAGACTGTAACTGTACCTGTATTAATTATTTAACCTGAAAGAAACTTAAGCATGCTAAAAAAAATAATTTTCCTTTTTTTGTTTTCTTCATTTTCTTCTGTGCTGTTTGCGCAGCAAACAAAAGAAGAATTGCAGAGAAAACAGCAAGACTTATTACAGGAGATCAGGGACCTGAACCAGACTTTAAAGAATATCCGCAGTAGCAAGAATAAATCTTTAGTTAATTACAACCTGGTAAAAAGGAAAATTGCAGCAAGGGAAGAGTTGATCCAGAATATAAATAAGGATATGCGCCTGCTCGACAACAACATATACCTTAATACTTTAGAAATTAACCGGCTTAAAAAAGAATTGGATACGCTAAAGCGGGAGTATGGAAAAAGTCTTGTTTTTGCTTATAAAAACCGCAGTAATTACGACTACCTCAATTTCATCTTTTCTGCCAGCACCTTCAACGACGCCATTAAACGGATTACTTACCTTAAAAGCTACCGTCAATACCGGGAGCAGCAGGTAGCGAATATCGAAAAAACACAAGACTTAATCAGTAATAAAATTGCTACTTTAAACACCAGCAAGAATGAGAAAAGCATGGCGCTGCAAGACCAGAGTAAGCAATTGAAAGACCTGGAGGAAGATAGAAAAGAGCAGAACAACGAGGTTAATAAGCTGAAGAGCCAGGAAAAAGACCTTGCGAGGCAAATTAAGAAGAGAGAGACAGACCGACGCAATATGCAAAATGCCATCAGCGCAATTATCCGCCGTGAACTGGCAGAAGCCCGCAAAAGAGCTGAAGCATTGGCTAAACAAAAGAGAGCCGAAGAGGATGCCCGAAAAGCAAAACTTGCAGAGCAAAGAAGGCAGGAAAGATTGAAACAACAACAAACTGCTGCAAATAATGGCGGGAACAGTAAACCCGCTACAACAGTTGCTTCAACACGCGATGATGAACCTGTAACCCCCGTTGCCACTGGTAGACCCAGGACAGGCAGGGCTTTCAGCGAACTGGAAACTACAGACGAAGGAAGGGCAAACTCTATCAATTTTGAGAGCTCAAGAGGAAATTTGCCATGGCCTGCACCCGGCATTATTACTACACGTTTTGGACCCTATACCATACCGGGCACGGAATTAAGAGGAAAAAGTGATGGACTTTATCTTTCTGTTCCTGTAGGTGCTGCTGTTAAAGCAGTGGCAGATGGTGAAGTTTCTTCGGTGTATGACTTAGGAGGTGAACAGGCAGTGACAGTAAGGCATGGTAAATACTTTACTACTTACAGTCATCTTTCCTCTGTAAACGTAAACCAGGGCCAGCAGATCGGGCCACAAACAGTAGTCGGACGGGCGGCTGCAAATGATGCGGGCGAAGGGGAACTTTTGTTTATGGTAACGAATGAAAGGAGTGTGTTTTTAAATCCCGAGTTGTGGTTGAGGAGAAGATAAAAGGACAGGTGAATGGGCAATTGTGAAAAGTGAAACGTCAAACGTGCAACGGACACTGTCAGTTGGATTAAGTTGAGGCATTACCACGCATTGGTAGATGGCAACCTTTAACCGGGATAAAATTAAGGAATGAATTAGCTTAATGCCCGTGGCCAATCAATCCTTATTTTCGTTAAACAGCAACTTATTTCCAACGGGATCAATAACTTCCATACATAGAGCATTCCAGGGGGCGTCCCCTAAACCCGGCTTGTTGTACCTGTAATCTTTATTGATCAGTTCCTGGTGGTATTCTTTAAGTCCTTTATAATTGATAAAGACTTTACCGCCCGGGCAACAATCTCCATGATGTTCGGAAAGATGAAGGAGAATGTCTCCTTTTGAAATCTGCAGGTATAACGGGAAGTTGTCACCGAAACGGTGCTGCCAGTCAATGGTAAAACCAAGCCAGTTAATATAAAACTCTTCAGTTTTAGCGAAATCAAAAATTCTGAGAACCGGGATGACATTATTTTTCATGTAGTATTAAAGTGCTTTAAATAAGCTACTATTCTAAGACGCTGTTTAATTTCAAGCCTTCTTTTTGCCGTTTGTCACTTTCTTTTTCTGCGTTGGAATGACAGTGCCGTTTTTGTCATTCCGACGCAGGAGGAATCCTACTCGCATTAGAAGAGTCCTCGTACCTCGGAATGACAATACCGTTTGACTAAGAGAGAGATTCCTCGTACCTCGGAATGACAGTTGCGTTTTTGTCATTCCGACGCAGGAGGAATCCTACCCACGTTAAGAGATTCCTCGTACCTCGGAATGACAGTTGCGTTTTTGTCATTCCGACGCAGGAGGAATCCCACTCGCATTAGAAGATTCCTCGTACCTCGGAATGACAGTGCCGTTTGTCATGCTGACGAAGGAAGCATCTCACTCGCACGAAGAAAGAGATTCCTCGTACCTCGGAATGACAATGCCGTTTCCCTAAGAGAGAGATTCCTCGTACCTCGGAATGACAGTGCCGTTTGCACTAAGAGAGAGATTCCTCGTACCTCGGAATGACAGTGCCGTTTCACTAAGAGAGAGATTCCTCGTACCTCGGAATGACAGTGCCGTTTGACAGTGCGGAATGGCAATGCTGTTTGTTATGCTTAGGAAGGAAGCTATAGCTACTTCAGTACAAGTGTGCGACGCAA
>JAQBNO010000148.1 GCA_028288485.1 Segetibacter sp. | reverse complement strand
CAAGCCTGCCTATACTTTCCTTCATATCGGCGCTGCCTTTCGTAGGATATGCAGCCACGACTTTATATCCACCCCAGTTCGCGCTTACATTAGGACCATTTAAGCTATTTGTGACAGCGGTAACATGAGATGTATCGAGACCAATAATTCCCACCCTTTTACCGGGCGCAACACTGTTTGCAAATGAGGATGTTGTGTTTCCTAAAAGGCCGAAGCCTATACTTCCCATTGTTGCCTTTTTCACGAAGTCGCGGCGGTTTAAATAATTTTCCATCGTTAAATTTTTGTCATGCAACCTTGTTTTCAACACTTGCCACAAAGTTGTTTTTTGGTTCAATTTGCTTTAACTTTTGATGAATCGCATTTTGTGTTTTAATAACAGCAATTCTTGCACTTCTTACCACCTCTGTTATACCCAAAGGTTCCAGCGCTTTTATAACGGCATCGGTTGTTTCTGCAGAACCGGTTACTTCATATACCGTGTACTCCTTACCTGTATTAATACGCCGGGCACCATACGTGTTTAAAGCCGTCTCTATTACTTCATTTGAACCGTTACCCACCACTTTACATAACACCTGCTCCTGCCACACAATTTCTTCATTCGTATGAAAATATGTCTTGAAGACATCCACTTGTTTATCTATCTGCAGCATCAGCTTCCTCGTCTCCTCCTGGGTTTCATTAATCACCATGGTGAAACGGTGTATGCCTTCCACTTCGGAGGCGGCAACGTTCAGGCTTTCAAGCTGTATACGGCGGCGGGCAAACATGCCGGTAATTCGAATAAGCAAGCCGATCGTATTTTCAGTATATATCGTTATCGTAAATGTCTCTTTCAATATGATGTACTAGTAAAGGGATAAAACAGGGAAAAAAATTTTTTATGTACCGGTAATATTGCTACTATGATAGATCCTTGCGTCGCACTCTTGTACTGCAGCAAAAAACGGCACGTTCATTTGTTGTGGCTACCGCTGCTTCAGTGGTCTGTCGGTTCTCGCCATATTAATTGTTCTGCACTATCCTTAATTTTTCTTTAACCAGTTCGGTAACGCTATTGGTCGCTTTAGGGAAAACCTTTCTCAGATCTATTTCTTCACTGTTACGCAGAACTAACTGAAGCGTTTTCATAAAGATGCTTTTTATTTCTGTAGCCAGGTTTACTTTACATATTCCCAACGAAATTGCCTGCTGTAATTGTGCTGCAGACACTCCCGATCCACCATGTAACACAAGTATAGAATTGATACGTGAATGAATATCTGCCAGTAAATCAAATTGCAGTTTCGGCTCTTCTTTGTAAAAGCCATGAGCCGTACCAATTGCTATGGCCAGCGCATCTACTCCTGTCTCTTCAACAAAGGTCACCGCTTCTGCCGCCTGTGTAAATCCATGTACAGCATGCGACTGTCCAAGTTTGGCTACGTATCCCAGCTCTGCTTCTACGTTTGCATTATAGGCTGAAGCCCTTTTAACCACTTCTTTGGTGATCCTAATATTTTCCTCTAAGGGCAGTTCGCTTCCGTCTATCATGACCGAATCGAACCCTGCGTCCAGGCAAGCCTGTGCAAGCTCTACAGAATGGCCGTGATCCAGGTGCAGCCAACCTTCAACACCATATTCTTTCAATCCCGTTTTTGCCGAGTTAACTGCCGTGTTCAATCCCATATAGGTTATTGAACTGCTGGTTAGTTGTAAAATCAAAGGCTGCTTCAGTTCGCTGGCTGCTTTAAGTACCCCGTGCAGTGTTTCTAAATTATAAAAGTTGGTAGCCAATAATCCCTTCTTTTGTTCGGTCAGCAACCGCATCTTTTGCTTTAAAATCATATTCTTAGAGTTCTATGTTGAAGATTGTTCTTGCTTTTTTAACAAAAGAAGAGAGATCAGAAAAGGCGGCTGTTCCCCCCGGTGCGGTTGTGTTAATTGCGCCTGAGAGATTACCAAACATAAGGCTATCCTGTAACGACTTCCCTTGCAGGAAGCTGCTGATAAAACCGGCATTAAAACTATCCCCCGCGCCTATCGCATCTACAAACTGAGAGTGGAGATATGGCACCGATTCTGTATAAGTTCCCTTGTTATAAGCCAATGCTCCGTTGACCCCTCTTTTTACCACGATTGTATTACTACAATCGTCGAGCACGTCAAAAGCATTTGACAATTGATCAGTGTCGGTTAACGCGAGGATCTCTGCTTCATTTGGTAAGAAAAAATCCACGTAAGGGAGGCAGAGCTTATAGGGAAACTGCCATTCATTGGCCGGGTCCCATTGTATATCAAGAGAGGTTGTCAAACCTTTTTCACGAGCTGTTTTAAACAACTGGACTATATCTTTTTGCAGGCCTTTCTGCAGGAAAAAAGACGAAAGGTGTAGATGTTTATATTGAGAAAAGCGTTCTGTGGGTATGTCGCTTAATTTGAAATGTTCCATGGCCCCGCAGTGGGTTACATTGGCGCGGTCCTGTTCGTAATTCAGGATGATTGTAAGCCCGGTTTGATACTTCGGTTCCTCGACAATTAAACGGGTATCGACCTTTTTATTATCCAGTTCTGTGAGAATATATTTTCCAAAGATGTCCTTACCTACAACTCCGCAAAAAGAGGTCGTTGTGCCTAAAGAAGCAAGGTTAGCAGCAAAGATGGCGGAAGAACTACCGAGGGTAAAAATCATTCCGTCGGCTACGATCTCCTGCCCTATTACCGGAAATCCATTTATCTTATTCAGTAAAATATCTACGTTCAGTTCACCTATTACCAGTACATCTTTCCCCATAAAATCTCCAATTAGTTTTTTAAAAACACTCAGTATAAGTTGTCAGAGCCGGGTTGGTGGTTCACAGCAAAGGAATCGTGATAAATGGTAACTCCCTGAACAACGCGGCTAATAGACCCGGAAATTGAAGGGTTATCAGGCTGTAATCCAAGATAGATCGAATGGAAAAATCCCAGCAATTGCCCAACCAACGTTGCGTTGATAAATGCAAGCTCATTTAATGAGTTGGCATTGGTGGAAAATGTGAGGGCGAGCACTGAATTTCTTAGATTCTCTATATACTGGTTGCAACTGATTGTTGGAATATTGCGTGCATCAGCATCTATGGATAAACACAGATCGCGTTCGTATAAAAGCACATGTTCATCGCGTGAGAATAAATACACGATTAGTGACCCTTCGTTTAAAACTGCTCTCGGTCCGTGGCGGAAACCCAGAAATGAATCATGTTTGCAAATGACCTTTCCATCTGTTAATTCCTGCAGTTTCAAATGACATTCTCTTGCAACACCTAATAACGGGCCGGAACCTAAAAAAATAACTCTTTCATAAGGTTGCTCTGCTATGGCTTTTATCCTTGGCAAATGTCCTCCAATCAACTCTTTGGCTTCACTTATTAAAACCTGCAATGCCGGTAGAAACGATTCGAGTACGTCAATTTTTGATACCAGAATAACCGACAAGAGCATAGCCGTAAAGCTTCCTGTCATCGCCAGGCTTTTATCGTTAGCTTTTTCGGGCAATACCAGGTGATAAGTATTTGGAAAATCGTTTTGCATCAATTGACCGTCCCGATTACAGGTAATAATCAAGTGAAAAACAGTATTGCAGCATTCGTTGGCCAATTGTACAGCTGCCACGCTTTCCGGGCTATTACCCGATCTTCCGAACGACACCAGCAATGTGGGCATTTCTCTTAAAAAATGTAATTGCGGATGTGTAATCAGGTCGGTAGTAGCGATGGCCTGGGTTATCCTTTTTGTATTTGCCTGGACAATCCCCTGTGCTGCTTCTCCAATAAAAGCGGAAGAACCGGCACCAGTTAAAATGATTCTCAGGTCGGTATGTGCAAGCAAGGGTAACATGAACTTTTGAATGTACTTCCTTTGTGACTGGATCAAATCGTACACTTCCTGCCAAAGAACCGGCTGCCCTTCAATTTCAAGCGCTGTATGCAGTCCCCCTTTTTCCTCAATTTCTTCTTGTCTGTATTGTAGATATTGCATAATTCTTACGATTCTAATTCATTAATCATAGCAGGACTGGTTACCTTACTATTACTTTTCTGTTCCATTTTAGAGTCAGCGTTGCCCATTAATAAAGCGGATAAAATAGCCAGTACTGTTCCTGCTACAATTAGCGGATGGGGCTTAACAGCATAAATAATTAAGGAAAGGGCAACGGTTAGCACCGGCGATAAAGCCGTTGTCATGGGAGCGATAATGATGGCTTTTCCATATCGAAAAGCATATACCAGACAAAGGGCTCCGAACGCATTTAATATCTGTATCCCTGCTGCCAGGTACGGTCCGTTCCATCCATAATTAATAGGTTTTGAAAAATCAGTCATCCATAAGGCTACCGGTATAAGCGCCACCGAGCTGACCGCCATGTAAAAGAAGATACTTTCCGCTTTCATCTTCTCATTGGCAAAGCGCATAACGAAACCTTGTGCGCCCCAGACAACCAGGGGTATAATCGTAAACACGATCCATAAATAGCCTGAGGTGCGTGAACTACCTGACGGAATATAGGATAAGAGAAATATAGACAAAACAGCTATACCGATGCCCAGCCAACCCGTTAATGCTGTAGATTCTTTCAAGAACAATACAGCAAGAAGAATTGTAACAACCGGTGTTAACGACAAGATGGGAAATACGATATAGGCTGGTGCAATCTTCAACGTAAAGAATAGCACTAGCTGCCCTATAGCTCCCAGGAAACCGGCCAAACATCCATAGATTATCGACCGCTTGTCATGATCCAGTTTCCACTTGTTGATAACGAGGGCAACGATGGTAGCAGGTATCATGGTAAGCGCCCACACAACATAACCCAGGGTAGCAGGAAATCCATTCTTTTCGGGAAGCTCTATAAGTGCCCCCCATGCGCCCATGAATACTACATGTATGATAACGAATCCGATCCAGGTTCTTGTTTTTTGCATATCACTTTCTTAAAATAATTCTACCTATTATGCTTTTAAACTTATACGCGCTAAGTGTTCCCTGCCGATTTCAGATTGCCTGTACAAGAGTGCGACGCAACGATGACTCATTAAAGGAGTAGAGTTGGGCAACAAAAAATATTACCGCATCTATCATTAAACCAGATATTTATCGAACCATTCCACCATTCGTGTTAGCAGGTCGAACCGGTTCAATGGTTTAAGATCGGGACGCCATCCATGCCCTTCAACCAAGTACTGAACAAACTGTGTTTTAACGCCCTGTTTTTTCAATGCTATAAACATTTCTTCGGCCTGCGATAGAGGAACTTCATTATCAAGCGCACCATGTAAAATCAAAGTAGGTGTGATAACGTTTTTTACATTTCGTAACGGCGACCATTGCCAAAGCAGGGGAAAATTATCGTAAGCACTCCCATTAAACTCCGACTCTATTAGTGAATGATACAACGACGTGCCGGCAAAACTTACAAGGTTACTGATGCCGCCGTCTACCACTGCAGCTTTAAAATGATCGGTTTGGGTGATGATCCAATTCGTCATATAACCGCCATAACTCTGGCCTGTGACACCTAAACGATTGACATCTATCCAGCTGTATTCGTCTTCAGCTGCGTTTACGCCTGCCATTAAATCTTTATAGTCGCCCCCGCCCCAGTTTTGAACACACCCACTTGAAAAGGCTTGTCCATACCCGCTGCTGCCACGGGGATTAATAAATAAAACACCGTAACCCTTTCCGGATAATACCTGCATTCGATCTTCAAACTCATAGCCAAACATGTTATGCGGTCCCCCGTGAATAACGAGCACCATTGGATACTTTTCACCTGGATTAAACTCTGCAGGCTTAATTATCCAGCCCTGGATGTTTTGTTGGTCGAAGCTCCTAAACCAAAAAGGCTCTGCTTTCTGTAACTGGCAGCGTTGTAAAAGAAGATTACTGTTATTACTGATCTGGCGGCTGGTATTCGAACTCAGACCGTGCAGAAATATTTCGCCGAGATGAGTTGTATCTGTACTAATGAAGCAGATCGTATCACCCGCCTTGTTTATTGAATACTCAAGTATGCGACAATCTTTACCCTCAACATGTTCTACATGGTCAGCATTAACGGCAACCCTATAAATTGCTGTAGTGCCTTCATTGCCTGCTGTAAAATATATTACATCTGCTTTAGGATGCCAGCTTATTTGTTCGATTCTTCTGTCGAATGAGTGTGTTAAACAAAGGACCGATGCATCACCTAACGTTACGATATAAAGCTGGGCATCTTCGGCAGGACTGTCGTTGGTAGCTACTTTACCAATCGTTGCCAGGAAAGCAATACTACGTCCGTCTGGCGACCAGGAGGGCTGGTAAACGGTACCGAAATTTTCGGTATGCCTGGTAATATTCCCTGAAAGCAAATCGATACTCCACAAATCATGTAACTGGTTATTGTCGGGATCTGCTGAACGGTTACTAACGAAAGATATTTTATTACTGTCGGGCGACCAACAGATTGAATGCTCGTTATACACGCCCGGTGTAACCATTTGAGGTTCGCCACCATTGACCCGCACTACCCAAACATGTGAAAGTAAATCGTCTGTTACGAAAGGTCTGCCGCGGCCTCCTTTTGTCTTGTATAATAATCTGTCAATTACTTTTACCTGACTATCTCCTGGTTCTTCGTTTGAAGCTGCTTCAGCACTCACGTAACCAATGTGTAAACCGTTTGGCGACCACGTAAAGTTTTTCAATACCAGGTGTCCCATGAAATAATGTGATTCATAAATGGGTGCCAGCGGCTTTTTAACGTCGTCGTTCAAAAAATAGATCCAGATATAACTTACGCCCCTGTAGCCTGCCACGTAGGCAATTTCATTTGATACAGGCGACCATTGAGGAGACGATCCTTCCCAAACAAACATCTGCTTGTTTGTATGTACGTCTACAATCGAAATAAAATCTTTATGACCATTTTCTTCTATAGCAACTTTAGTAGTTACATAAGCAAGCAACTTACCATCTGCAGATATAGAGGCTCCGCTTAACATGGAGACATCCTGTAAGTCTTCGATTTTAAGTGGTCGCTTTTTTATGTCCAACTCTTCGGTCATCAAATAAAAAATTATCCTTGAAATTTAAATTCTTCAAATCCGGTTGAATGGTCGATTATTCAGCGATTGTTATTGTTCCCATTTTTTACCGTCTGTCTCGTGTCTTTTACCGGGATTGAATAACAGGAGGTAAGGTAAAACAGCAAGTGAGTTTCTCGGAAAACCAGCATTAACGACAAGAATTATCGACTATGTTTTTTTGCCGACTCATTTATAAGCTCGCCCAATTTAATCCTGCTTTCGTCCCACTTTTGCGGATCGTAGCTCCATATATTTAAGTTCCCCACCGCGTTGTTGCCAAAAGGTTTATTGATCACGTCGTTTACAATACTACTTACGTGCTTTTCATTTTTATCGATAGCGGCCAGCATTTTCATATACTCATACTCCTGCACCCCATTGCGCATTGTCTTTAACCTGATTGATGGGCAAGCACCTTTAACATTTGGAATAATACCGGGACTGTATAACAGCATTCCATTTCCATTCATCTTCTTTTCGTCGTAACCTTCCGCATTTCCTCCGTCATTCGCGCTTTTCCAGGTTTCCGAATCGTACCATCCGGCCTTCCATCCGGCCCCTATGCCCCAGCTGATCCAGGAGTGAGCTTTATACTTCCACGCGCTCCAGCTAATAGCACGGTCATTTACCAAAGGAAGATCTGTAAATGTTGAGCTCCCCACCCAACTGTTTATTTTGCTTTCATAGACCATAGGGCCATACAGCCACTGTTTGATGCCCATTCTACCATATTTATTAAACCTGTTTTCATCAAACTCTATAGTGTGTACAGCCCAGGAGCTGATGGCGTTTTCAATTACCTGCATTGCAGTATCAGTATAAGCGCCATCCACCCTAAATCCGGCCTCGGGATACTCCTTTTTAAATAGGTTTCCATAATAAGCCATCCGGTCCCATGCCTCGGGGAAATAGGATTCGTCGAGGCCGTTTAAGTATACGGTAACATCCGTGGTTTTTGGATTTACAAGCGGCTTCAGGTGATTTCTTACACTGCGGATAACATTTACATAAACGGCTCTATTTTCGGGGTTTCTCTCAACAGCAGGTTTTCCTATATCAGGCCATCCCCTCGTATCATGTTTGCCATACACGTCGAAGGGCAGTAAAAAGGTTTCTACCGGAGTACCATAACCAGGGCCATATTCGTAACCATAAGTTTTCGTAAATGCTTCACCCGTTAAATATTTTTTCAGTCGATCATCAAATTTCTTCCAGTTGATGGACACTGTCTTTCCCGTTTGTTTCATCTCCGGCTTATAGGTAGGATCCATTATACCTACCCTGTTTCTCTTCATTAACTGGAAAATCTCCAATTCCTGTTTTTCATTCATGCCGCTTACAAAACCCTCGTGCTGCAGGCTGCCTTTTAATAAATTTTCGTTTGGAATCGCGAAGTCCCACACGTTCAATTCAACCGGTATCGATTTGGTAACTCCATCGATAGTGATGGAAATACCGGTAGTATATAAGCCACTTTTAGCTGCTGTTTTTTCAAAAGGAATGTATTGATCAACCCAGAAGATCTGCGATTTCTGGTGATCGATACGGTTGTTAAAATCGGGAAGTTGCAAAGGGTACACCCAGGCGTTCACGTTCAGCGACTGGTTACCTTGCTGTATGTATTTAAAGGGGATCAATGCATCGGGATACCATCCTGCCCCTAACGAGGCTTTCGGATAACCGGTACTGCCCGTTTTTACTTCAACCGCCCATTCTAAAAAAAGTTCCGGAAGTATACTAATCCGGGCACTGTTATTTCGGAACGGCTTCATCGAAACATCAATTCCCTTTAACGGTTTTTCCGTTTCATTTGTGAGCACTAACTGGAAAGAAACATATTCGCCCCTCGCTCCTTTTAAAGATGCCACTTTACCGTTATATACCCAGTTCTTTTGCAGCAATGAATTTTCGCTTTCATTTCTGCCAGTATAAGCTTGATCGTAAATTCGGTTGTTTGAAGGATCAATACGAACTGATGAAGGCAAAATGGTTATGCTCCAACCGCCGGTGCTATCATTGGCCAGACAAACAACGGAATAAAAGAAGGTAAAAAAAAGCGTAAAATATTTTATCATACAGTTTCAATACACAATTAAGATAGAAAAGGATATAAGCGAACCGGCTCTCTTACAAGCTGCCCGGTGTTTCAATGTTGGCAGTAAACAGCTTTAAAAATCTAAACGTCGAACAATTTTTTTCTCTCATGACCAGGAGCAGTTTTTTGGTGAAGGGATCGGTTTTGAAACCTGTACACAAACATAAATAAAAAAAGTACGTAAATCGAAAGTTTTTGAAAAAATATTTTCAGTAACGAAAGGTTACAAAAGAACAATCAATAGTTTTATAAGGAAAACAATTCGCAAGTTGAAATAACGGGGTAAGAATTCACCTTACAAAAAGCGTAGTATTGTAATGTTTTGGACAAATAAGCGCAGTATGAAAGTATATTAACCGCAGTTGTGGGTTATTTAAAGGAAATTCTTTCATTTACTTATTTTTTTATTTATTTTGCTGGTCGAACCAATTTTACAGACTGCGTTTTAGAAAAAGCCATTTTACCCTTTATACTTTCGCCACAGAACCCTATCTTAATCGACTAACGATAACAAACATTATGGATGCAAAAAAAGGCAATTCAACAGTTGAACGACGAACACTTATACTCGAAAAACTAGAGACTGTCGGGCAACTAGACGTTATATCATTAAGCAAGGACCTTGGTGTAAGTGAAGTAACGATTCGTAATGATCTCAACTGGCTTGAGCAAAAAAATATGCTGATAAGGGCGCGGGGCGGGGCAATAAAAGTTGAGCGCGTAGGGGCAGAGTTTAGCCTGTCGGAAAAAAATAAACTTCATTACCAGGAGAAACTTAAAATTGGTAAGGCAGCCGCAGCGCTTATAGAGGATGGAGATACGATTATTTTGGATTCGGGCACTACTACAATGGAAATTAATAACAACCTGGCCAATATCGGTTCCCTGACTGTTATTACCAATGCACTTAATATTGCCAATAAGCTCGTGGAGCACGAATATGTGAATGTAATAGTACCGGGAGGTTTTTTAAGAAAGAATTCTCTATCACTGGTTGGCACCACTGCCGAAGAGAGTTTCAGAAATTACTTTTGCGATAAGCTGTTTTTGGCGGTAGATGGCTTTAACACTACCTTCGGATTATCTACGCCAAACGTAGAAGAAGCGCATTTAAACCGGGTGATGATTTCTGTTGCAAAACAGGTTATTGTTGTGACAGACTCAAGCAAGTTTCACAAAAGAAGTTTCGCTTTCATAGCCCCGATATCGGCGGTAGATATAGTGGTTACGGATGCGGGCATTCCTGAGGAAGACAAAAAAAGACTGGAAACGGCAGGAATTAAAGTGATTATCGCCTAGCACCCGCACTTCAGTTTGTACAGATCTGTGTTATATTTTTGCGAACCGATTACCACCCTCTAGTCGTCGCCTTCATGGAGGTACTAACAGGCCCCCTTGTTTTTTTATTACCACCCCGACTTCTACGTTTCGACAGCTCCTTTATGTTTTACAGGCAGCAGGTAATACCTATTATTTCATGAGTAAGTAAAGTAGATGTTTTATACTGCCAGCCCGACAGGGTTGTACATTGCTGATTATTTAACAAATGTAAAAGTGTGCGACGCAACGATGTAAAATAGAAGCAATACAGCCCGGCTCAAAAAAAATCTTATAGCACAGTTTTTCGGGGCGCGAAGTACAATTACAGATCCGGAGTTTCAAACGGAATACGAAGAAAACCGGGAAATATCGGTATCAAGGTAGTGGTAGTCGCAGTGTAGAACCGAACAGAAGTAACGGAAAGTAGAAAATTAGGGCAGCAGAGAAAATTATCCTGTCCCCGGTAGGTTGTTCCTATATGGTTTTACATCTAACTGGTATCGAAAGCTGAAAATACAAAAGAGTGCCGTGATTGACGGCACTCTTTTGCTTATTTTTTCTATTCTTAATTTTTATCCCACCACAAAGGGGTTAAATGTGTATCGGAACCCTTAAGCAGTTGTACTGCCTTTGTTATTTCAGCGCGATTCACCTGGTATTCCTTGTCAGGATAAGGAAGTCTTCTAACCCATTGTGTAGCCGTATTGGTAATATTGGGATTATCAGAATTCACCACCTGGTACAACTTAAATCTTCTGTGCCTTCTGATATCGGCCCAAGCTTCCTTACCGTCGGGAAATACAGCCAGCCATTTCTGTATAGCTATCTGCTCCAATTGGATATCGCGACTTGTTGGATGGAAGGCAATGGGAACATTTGTAATGGCCGGTGAATTGAGAAAATCCTGTGGTGCCACCGGTAATTTATTGCTGCTGATATAAGCATCGATTGCGGCACTGTTGCTAACACCCCATTGCACCATCGAGTTACGCATTCCTTTCTCATAAAAGGCCTTGGCATTTAGATCGCCCATACGCCATCCGAGTAAGTCGCCTTCGGCACGAAGAAAATCAGCCTCCGCAGCACTCATGACATTTACCGGGGTGGATTCGAAAGTCGCTAAACCTCCCGATGCCGGAGAAGACCATCTTGGACCGACATGAGAATTAGCAGCATTGGAATTGAGGGCGTTTCCGAGTTGTATGCTGTTATACCCGTTCCTGAAACCATTAAACTCGTTGTTAGCACGCGCAGGAATCCAATAAACTGATATCCGCGGGTCCTGGTAACCCTTCATAATCGACTCCATGGTGGCACTCATCCTGAATTCGTTGTACTCCGACATCGAAGACAAAGGATTTACTGCAGCAGAGGTTGCGTTACCCCTTTTCATTAATGCATCATCAGCAGGACTGCTTTCCAATACACCTCCCGCCACAGCAGCCTCGGCTTCTGTTTTGGCACGAGCCGGATCGACGGCAGATATTCTCAGCGCCAGTCTTAAACGTAATGTGTTGGCAAACTTTATCCATTTAGAAACATCTCCCGCATAAATCAGGTCTGCTGCGCCGAAGGGCTTACTAGCAGTATTCTGTTTCAGCACCGTAACGGCGTCATTTAAGCGTTTAAAGAAATCAGCGTAAACCTTGTCCATCGGATCGTAGGCCACATTTTTTTCGCCACTGCCCGCCTGTGAATAAGGAATGGGACCAAAATAGTCGGTGACCCGGTGAAAAGTAAATACCCACCAGATATTAGAGAGTGCGTATTCCGGTGAGGTAGGTTCAACCTTCTGCATGAGGATCTGCAATTGCGGCATTACATTAGAATATGCGGCTGTATAAACAGCGTCTGACCAGGCGTGTTGGACAGCCAGGCGGTCGGTAGCAAAGTTGACGCTGGTATTCGCATAGTACTGGGCGTACAGATCCGCAAAAAGGTTTTGATCTGTTTGATAACTACTATAAACGCCATGCAATGCACGGGTAAATAAAAATGGCAGCTCGCCGCTGGTAATTTCGGTAACCTTACTGGGATCAGAATTAACCTCGGAGTAATTCTTTGTGCAGGAACTGAGCAAATTCAGGGACAGCAACCCGGCAATTAAAATAACTGTATAACTAAGTTTTTTATAAGACTTCATCATTATTCGATTTAAATGGCTTGTGTTAGAAATTTACATTCACGGTAAAACCAGCCGTTCTGGTTGATGGATAGTTACCATAATCGATACCCATATTATTGCCGTTACCACCTGCGACATCGGGATCGTATGTCATTTTTCTCTTACCGATACCGGGGATATCGAGTAGTGAGCTACCACGATAGATCCAAAGTAAATTCCTGAATACTGCCGATATAGTCATGCTTTTCACAACAGTACTATTCAACCACTTCTGTACCGGCAAATTGTAACCGAGCGCAAGTTCCCTCACCCTGAAGTTGGTAGCGTCGTACGCGAACAACTCCCCGATACCACTGTTTCGTTTACCCGAAACAGATTGCCAGAATTGCTGGGCATTGATGGGAACATTAACAGAAGCTTCCTGCTTATCTACCCCACCGAGGTTCCAACCGCCTTCGCGGTAATTGGTCGTCCCTTCGGTTAATCCGGTATGAGACATATTTTGTTCCGTACCCGACATGATCATACCACCTACTCTGCCGTCAACAAGCAATCTCAGGCTCAAAGCTTTATAGGTAAAGTTGTTGGTTAACCCAAGTATTGCTTTCGGGTTAAAATTCCCGAGTACAGATGCACCATCGCCACTTTCTGAAGTACTCATTGGAGTACCGTTGGCTTTTACAAGAAAACGTCCGTTTTTATCCTTCGCCCAACGGTGCCCGGTCAACTCACCATAGCTACCACCAACTTTTACCATACCTCTCGCACCCCAATCCATATGCGACCCTAAGTAAACTTCGGTCATACCATCTGCGAGTGAAATTACCTTGTTCCGGTTCAAACCAACATTCAGGTTACTTTCCCATTTGAAATTAGCACTTCTCACAGGCACGGCGTTTAACACCAGTTCCACACCGGTATTTTCGATATTACCGGCATTAAGGTACATGGCGGTATATCCTGAAGCAGAAGGTACCGTAATTTGCAGGAGTTGATTGAACGAATTGCTTTTATATAATGAAAGCTCCAGCCCCAAACGATTATTAAGAAATCTTGCTTCGAGGTTGGCTTCAATATTTCTGACGATTTCAGGTTTAAGATTTTTCATGGCGAGAGTCGACGCTCTTTGCAGCATTCCTTCGCTTAAGCCGGCAGTAAAAGTGTATGTTTCATTAATCACCCCAAACTGTCCACCATTGCCTACTTCGGCGTAGTTAAGTCCCAGCTTCAGGAAGGAAACAGCGGATGGAAGTTTAAACATATCACTGAGGATGGCGGAAATTCCTGTGGAATAATACTGGAATGCATGCGGTGCAGGTAACCTGCTGTCCCAGTCATTACGAATACTACCGTCTAAAAACAACCTGTTTTTATAGCCGACGTTGAATTGCCCGAACACCGATTGAGTCTGTATTCTCGAATAATTGAAAGAAGAAGTAGTTTGGCGGGCGAATGCGAGGTTAAACATATTTGTTTTACTCAACCCACCGGAGTTTTTGGCCACACCTTGCGTCGTCGCGTCCTGGTAGATCGCTCCGGCGCTATAATCGACCTGGAAGTTATTACCGATACTGTTCCTGCCGTTCAGGATTACATCATACCACTGCTGCATGGTTGTAAGATCGGTTTCGATGTAACTACCACCGTTCGTCATTGCATAAGCCAGGGTATTCAGTTTGGTGCGGGTTTCTCTTTTATATATTGTACGATCGAGGTTGGCCCTGCCCGTTAAATCCAGCCAACTGGTAAGTTTGAACTTGCCGGACAAAAAACCGAGGATCTGGTCACGGTTCTCTTCTGTATGATCATTATTAACCACCCAATAAGGGTTTCCGTATAAGCCGGGGATGGTAGATGGAAAGGGTGCGCGGTTTGGTACTCCAAACAGATCCACCACCTGGTAACGGCGAGCATCTTCTGTGCTGATATTACGCGACATTTGAATCACATCCATCATGGGCGTATTACCTTCGCCACTTCTCGGGATATTTGCGATGTTCTGCTTGAGATAGGTAATCTTCGCATCGGTAGAAAAGCGGCTGCTGATCTGGTTACTCACCCGCAGGTTCACTACATGTTTCATGAGATCATTGGAAGGAATGATGCCCTTAATATTGTTGTTGGTATAAGAAAGATAGGTTTGCGCTTTATCAGATCCTCCTGAAACAGAGACGGAATTATTATAGTTCCACCCGGTTCTGAAAAAATCCTTTACATTATCGCGGTGTGCAACATAACTTCTGTCTTCTCCGAAATGGTTCTTGTAGTTCTGACCTTGTAATTTAGCTCCCCAATTAGATCCGGAAGTTCCGTCGATCACTCCGCCGCTACCCTGTCCATATTCGTTTTGCATGGCAGGTAATGAAAAAGCTGATTCACTTACAATGTTAGAAGTAAAGTTTACTGATATTTTATCCCGCGATCCCCTTTTTGTAGTAATGACGAGCACTCCGTTGCCGGCCTGGCTCCCGTACAGTGCAGCAGCGGATGCTCCTTTGAGTACGGTCATCGATTCAATATCATCCGGGTTAATGGTTGAGGCCATATTGTTAAACACCTCAGAATAAACCGGCACACCGTCAATTACCACCAACGCACTATTAGTTCCCTGGATGGAGCGATTTCCACGCAGCACAATTCTTGCGCCTGAACCCACACCTCCTGAGCTTTGTGTAATCATCGCCCCGGCTATTTTGCCCTGTAGTGAATTCAAAATATTATTCGGATCCCTCACTTCTGTCAGGGTTCTTGCAGAAACGGTCTGAGTAGCATAAGGAACGCTCTTTGCTTTCCTGGTAATACCCAGGGCAGTGACTACCACCCTCTCCAACTCGCCATCCTGTTGGTCAAGATTTATTAGAATATTGTTTTCACCTGCTTTCACTTCCTTACTAAGCGTGTTATACCCCACAGAACTTATTAACAGCGTAGCGTTTCCTTCCGGCACGTGCAATGAAAAGTTACCGTTGTTGTCGGTGGCGGTACCAGAACCGGCGCCTGATACAGAGACTGTTGCCCCTGCCAAAGGAATTTGTTGAGAAAGTACCCTTCCCTTTAATAACCTGTTCTGGGCCTGAGCACTCAATCCCCATAACAAGAGAAAAAGGAGCAAAAGTTTTTTTTGTTGTAGCATTTAGGTTTGGTTTTAATAATTATAGTTAATGAGGGACAGATGAATGGAAAGCGAATGGAACCTGCGAAATCTATTCTTAGCGTTCTTTCTATAATTCAAAGGCTCGTTATTCATTTAACAATTTGATCTAACACTTTTCGAAAGGAAACAAAAGTTGGTTAATCAAACAGTTTATTGATAAAACTGAAAGAGTCGAGTCAATACTATGTATACGGCTATACCTTAAGTGCCGGCTAAACCGACTGTACCCCTACCCCATGGTCGCAGGATTATGGTAAATTTTCGGCGGGAAAAACCATGAGTTGACTCAGTGCTTCGTTCTCGCCCATAATAATATAGTTTCCACTTTGAGCAGTCGCCATCGAAGCAATTTGGAAGCCGCGCCAGTTAATGCCCTGCTCCAGCCCGGGTGTAACCATCGGGAACTCAGGATTACCGAGATCGCGAAAGCCTTTTTCGGGGTGATAGCTAAAGAGGTGGGCATAACCCGGAGTTCCACCTGCTACACCGTAAAGCATTCTATTTTTCCCGGCAGTCATCGTCATAATCCGCGGCATCATGATCGGCTTGCCAAGGTTTACAACTGTTTGTTTAATCTGGTCAAGTCGAAACAATTGCCCGTCGGCAGCATTGCTGCCATAAATAGTGCCATCAGGCATTTTCACCCAGGCATCGATCCGGCCCATAACTTCCCGTCCCCATACAAATGGAAGTTCATCTTTAAGGATCGTAAACGATCGGGTGGCGGGATCAAAACAAAAGAGTTTATTGATTGCTTTACTTCCATAAACGCGGCCACGCGCATCTACTACCAATGCACGACCCAGATAATCGTGGGGCGTCAAAGCAAAAGAATGATAAGTGTTAAGGTCCTGTACAGACGGCACCGTTTGGTTGTACAATTCGGTTTTGCCGGTTTTCAGGTTATAAGTGAAGAATTTGCCGGAAGGGTGTACAATGCCGTAGAATTCGTTTTTTGCCGGATTGAAGGTCATCGCAAAAATGCCCTCGCCTGCTACCGGTTCGCCAACATCTTTAACAAAGAGTTGCCCGTGAACGTCTACCTGCAGTTTAATAATATGCCCGCCCAGGCCGGTTCCCGGTTGAGGCATGGTACCTGCATAAAAAACGTTTCCTGCTTTTACTTTCATAAAACCGGTTCCAATACTTGACTGTCCTTTTATAACGTCGTCGAGTTGTTTAACCGCAGTTAGTTTACGCTGCGACAGGGAACTTGTGAACAGTAGCGGCGACATTCCTTTTTCTGCTGTTGTACCGCCCACAACAAAATCGCCGGAAACCACGAGTGAGCTCATTGCGTTGCGATACATAGGCATCCGCAGCTCATCGGTATTTTCAAGGGAAGTTTCTATGGCAAAACTTCCTTTGGGATTGAAGAATGTATATTGTGCGTTCGAAAGAGCTGGCAGGAAGAATACTGCGAAAAGAGAACGGATGATTCGACTGGTCATTTTATTTCACCTCCTTTTCAGGGTTAAATTTGATCAAAAAAGGTACGCTGCCATCTTCGGAAGTATCAGGCCTTTTACGACCCGCGAAGTACATGTTGCCATCCTTGTCACGGATATCGGAACCTGTTACTTCTGTTAACCGGCCGATAGGAAATTCAAGAAGAATGTTTGCCTGCCGACGTTCAGGATCGAATTCAATCAGCACTGTTTTGTCTTTCCGCACATAATTACCGTGGCCCCCGATCACATAATACAGTTTACCGTTTGCACCTACATTTAAATTAGGTACATAGGGTTTCCACTCCTCTCCTTTGGCTGTTTCAAATACGCCGCCCAAATCTTCCCATCTGCCCACCCCTTTTTCCTGTGGATAAAATGCTACCAGTTTAGCCCCGTAGGTAACCAGGTAGATAACTTTTTTATCCGGACTTTTGGCGTATGCCGTAATTCCTGTTACAATTTTCCCTCCGGGAGTTCCAGCAAAGGCGGGCAAACTTTGTTTTGCAAATACCAGCTTGCCGGTAGATTTCTCATATTTTACCAGGCGTTGTCTCCAGTCTACGTAATAACAGTTACCCCACCAATCGGTAAACAGCACCCTCGGCACATGCGCACTACCCAGCCTGCCCGCATCGTGCAAATGGTTTTTTTTGGGATCGTACACCAGGAAATGTACCTGGGGATAACTGATGGCATAAACAAGACCCGTTTCAGGGTCAACTTCTACATCTTTGATGCTTTCATACTGCATGCCCATTCCCAGGTTTGTAAGTAACTTACTTTTAGGGTTCCACTTCATAAAAAAGCCTCCTGCATAACCATGCGGATGGTTCATCAGGTATTCTTCCCTAGACTCGCCCCCATCGGTGGAGAAATACATTTCGCCCTGCGGTCCGGCCACAATTTTGGAGTGGATTTTTCCCTGCCATTGAAAAGGTCTCAGGTATGCCAGGTCTTTGATGAAACCATGTAACTGCATGTGTTTGCGCTCTGGATCATACTCATAAAAGCCCACGTTATCTGCATGATTCGTTACCCCGATATAAACGTTGTTATTTACGGGATTATACCCGATAGACCCCCACGTGGAATGGGCCCCAGGAAAACCGGGATAGTCAATAAAGCTAACATTTCGTTCCGAAACGGATTTCTTCAGCGAAGTATCCAGGTAAGCATAAGAATATAGGCTGGTAGCTTGAGCTATTAACAGCGCTAAGAAGCGAAAAATGCGCATTCGTATTAACCTTTATTAATGAAACGATTAAAAAGCTAAGATAAAGAAAAAAAACAATTTTCACAACCTTTTACAAAATATATGTTTAAAATACAAAGGTTTTGAAAACAATCGCCTTACAATACATTTGTTTTCACTCCAGATAATTCATATAGATTTCTTTGTTGCGATCCAACCGTTGTTCAGGTAACAGCTATCGCTGCCCGACCGTGAAAAAATCGGTAAATAACTATACTTTCGTTTTATCACAATAGAATGAAAGGTTGCGAAACGCGACGGGAAAATTCGAAAATGCTACGTCCGTCACCGGCAGGGTCTTTCTCCCGTATCAGCGGGTCTCACTGCCAGACCTTACCGCCGGTTTGGCTGCTAACCTCAATGCCGTACAAGTGTGCTACGCAAGAAACCTCAGGGGCGGCCCCAAACCATGCAAAATGAATTTTTAGTGCGATCATTTATAGCTCAAGTCGCGAGGTTTCTTATTGTAGCGGCACTCCATCCGCTTGTTTCTGAAACCGCGTCGCTGGTTTCAGAATGCCTTCGCCTTGGCCTGGCACCCAACCGGCTGATGTCCCTTATGCAATAACTATTGTCAGAAGCGAATATTATAACATCAAACCATAAGAACAGGCACCAACTCTATTCTTTTGTTGCCACTGGCAATGCAGACGAAAGGATTGCGACCCTTCGGCTTCGCTCGGGGTAGCGTTGGCAAGTTCAGGGTAAAAAAACTGCTACGCTACGTTCTATCAAAGAATTAAAAGTTGAACTGAGCGTAGCAACGATGATTCTTATAGTACAAAAAGCCGGCATCTAAAAAACATAAAAAATCAAAACAGTAAAAACGAGTTCATTAGTAGTAAAGCGTCATCATCGTTCTATCGCCGGTTAAAAAAAATAATGACATGGCATTTTAAGACCCGGCACTGCAGAATTATCTCTTATATGCAGTGCTGATCTGCAATGCCTTTATCAATAATTTAAACCGGTTTACCATTGCCGGTGAAGCCAGTTCTTTCTGAAGTTTCTCTGCTCTCTCTGTCTCGTGGTTGTATTTTGCAAATACCCAATCGAATTTAGACCCCGCATTCCCCTGCGTAATGTTCCAGTTTCGTATTGAATCCTGCTCTGCTTTCCATCCTGTCATCAACTGTTTTAACTCCTGCTGCATTCCTTTTTGATTAAGTACCAGCACCGAAATATAATTATTAATGGGATTTCTGCCACCCATCCAATTCTCGCTATCGAGAGAATAATCCGCTATCTTTTCATAATAGCCGGCGGCTTCGTTCTGATTGCCCAGTTTCTTGTTGCAATAAGCAGCAATAAAATCGGGCAAACGATTATCCGGGTTATAAGGACTTCCTGAACCCAAATTTTCAGGCCATTTTTTTGCATCATTTAAATACTTAATTGCCTGCCCGTATTTCTTTTGTTCTACCATTTTTAAAGCGAGCGAAAGGTTGGCTAACTCATAAATTTCGTGACCTTCCTGCGCACCTTCCTGCGGAAGAACCAAAGTTTTGTTTAATACATTCAGGCATTCATTTAACCTGCCGGTGTTCAAAAGCGCTTTTGCGTAATCCATAGAAACCACCGGGTTTTCTTTAAATCTTTTGTATGCCTGGCTGCAATTAATGAAACCTTGTTCGAATAAACCATTATCAAACAGGTACTCGCTGCGATAATGCCAGGTGCGCCATTCGCCCGGCTGCAGTTGTACAGCGCGTTCGAAGTTTTGAGCCACAGACGCATTTTTGGTACTATCTCCCTGAAACAGTGCGCCTCTTGCGAGGTAAAAAGGAGCAAAATCAGGTGCGTCGCCGCATTCTTCAAACAACGATTTTGCTTTATCGGGGTGTAAATTGTTCCAATGAACCAAACCTAAATAGTAGGTCACCTTCCAGGAAGGCAATTGCTGCTTCGCCCAGGTAAGTACAGGGATAGTTTCTAACCGATACGGAAAAACAAACGCCGGTGATAAAGCTTCCGCTTTTCTTAAAAAGGCAAGACTTTCGCCGGGGGAAGTGTTCCTTTTAAGATAGGCCATCCAATAATAAACGGTAGGATAAGAAGGCGCCTGCTCCAGCACTTTTATCGCCTCGTCATTCAGCCCCTGATTAGCGTATGTAAGCGCAAGTTCAAGATAAGTTTCGTGTGGAAGTTCATTTCTGACAGCAGATTTAAAACCGGTAAGCGAAGCCGCTGAAGGATTTAAAAGATATTGCTCAAAACGGGCGTAATGACTTAACGGATCGACATCTAATAACACCTGCAAAACGCTGTCGGCGTGTTTTACATCTTTCTCCTTTCGGTATGCAGTTGCTAAAAACTGGTAAGCTAATAAGTTGTTTTTATTGTACTCCAGCGATCGTTTTGAATAATCAATAGCCTGCTCAAAATTGTTTTTTTGCAATTGAATTCCTGCGATATATACATAGGCGGCCGAACGATACTCCATTGTACGGGCTGCTATGCTTAAAGCTTCTTCTGCTTCATTCAACTTTCCTTGCTTGAGCAATAAATTACCATAAACGAAATTGGCAGTGCCATCGTACGTATCGTGCTCCAGTACCTTGCGTACATGTTTTATTCCCTCGTCATATTCCCCGCTTCTGTAATAGTGTTCGGCCACACGGCTTAAAGCCTCGTAGTGCCCCGGCTCTACCGAAAGACATTGCTGGTAATAATTCAACGCAAGCTTATAATTCCGCATTGAGTTTTGTTCTTCAGCCATCCTGAAAAAGCGTTGGGCAGAACTGTAAGCTGTGTCTGTAGATGAAGCCGCAAATGGTCTTTTTATCTCGTTTTCCTTTTCTGCAAACAGCAACTTGTCGTTTCCTAAACTTACCCTTACTGCCTTCATGTCTAATCCACGCCGTGCAATAGCTTTTTCAAACACTTGCATCGGCTGCAGTTGCAGGTAAGCAGAGAAAACCGGCTGACCATTATAAGTAACCGTTAAGCTGTCATTTATATATACGTTAGGGCTAACCGCGATTTTTACACTGTCGCCTACTGCCATTAAGTTAAGCGTACCGAAAGGACTTACATCGGCCATTCCCCCGGTGTTTTTTACAGGGAACCAATATTCTTTTTTTGTTTCAGCATACAGCGGACGCAGGGAAAGCTGGGTGAACGGACTATGATAACCGCTACGTTCTGCCGCCTGGTTTAGGATTGCTCCCGATTGCGCTTCTATATATTGACCATCATTATCGGTTAAGAGGCTTTCCCATATAGCCCCTTCTCTTGATAAAGACCAGATCCATAATTTTTTACCGGGAGCATCGGTGTAAGGAGCCCAATGACCGAAGCCAAATTTTTTGTCGTGCCAATAACCGCCAAACCAATTGCGGTAGTTTCCAACAACATGATAAGATTTACTGTCTCCAAAATTATTTTCTTTATACAGTGCCAGGTTGCGTCCTTGTTTATCAATAGGCCAAGGAGCGGCGGCGCCATCGTGACCGATATGATGAGTTCCGGGGAAGTAAAACTGTAAATCATCAGAGGCTTTAAAGGCTGCATTTTCCCACGACAAATAAGAGTGGTGCAAAGGACTTGGATTAAACCAGAGCGAGTTAGTTTCAAAATAAGCTTTGTCTTTAGGCAAGCGAATATCCACCCGCCACTCCGACCGGGAAGCAAGGTCGAGGCCGCCTACGATGCAGCTTACGCTCCCGTCTGCATTATTCTTTATCACATAGTCCACAGCCGCAGCTGCCCACGGCGCATGTCCAAGATCAAGTCCGAAATTGTGTTCAATGCCACCACTTGTCCAGGGACCACGAATGCCAATGGCGCGAAATTTCATTACATGATTGAGATAAACAAACTCATTATTCGTTGCTTTTTCAATGGCTCCCATTACTTTACCACCCACTTCCGGCAACACCGACACCGTGATATAAGGGTTTTCCAACTTCACGATCTTCCAATCCTGCTTTACGCTTCGATCGGTGTAACCATCAAACGTAAAATAGGGATAAAAAGGAGCTACTTTTTTATTGATCCCTAAAACCGGGATAGGGTTAGGATCAGAAAAGGGATAGGTCTTAATCGACTCACTTGTTTCTTTTACAGACGCCGGTTGAGATAGGGCCGATGATTTGAAAAGAAGAAATTGAACTAACAGGAAAATGTTAACAAATAGAAACTTATACATCCATTTTAGATTTTAGGAGTTCAACTATAGCAAAAAAGCAACTCCTCTGAAGGAGTTGCATACCCTGCACTTTAACAACCGAAACTATCATTAATAACGTTATAAAAAGCAGATAAAGAACAAATACAATGTTACGAAAGCAGTTTTAATTAAAAAAAAAGTTTTTGAAATGTAATAATAATGAAATGAAATTAAACAAAAAGTTGTTAATTGCAATGTCTTCTACAGTAAAGAAAGAAGGAATGCGGTAACCACCGCAGGGAAGCGTTAGCACGAAGACCGCATGTACAGCTTTTGAAAATGAATACAATTTCACCAACGGCTTTTTTTTAAAATCCGTAAAGGTTAAAAAAAGTAAAAATGGAGTTAGCAGTGCTTTTTGACATGGATGGGGTAATAGTGGACAGCAATCCGTACCACAAACTTGCTTTTGAAACCTTTTTGCAACGCCACGATGTTTTTCTAACCGACGACGAGTTAAAAACTCGTGTGTATGGAAGAACGAACCAGGAGATCATGCGCTTCATTTTTAAAGACAACTTCAGTCCTGAACGAAGCGTAGTATGGGCAGAGGAAAAGGAAGCTATATTCCGGGAACTGTACCAGGAAGTAAGCCCGGTTAAAGGACTCGTTCCGTTTCTGCAAAATCTGAAAGCCCTCAACATAAAGACGGCTGTTGGCACGTCGGCGCCAAAACTTAACCTCGATTTTATTTTTGAAAAGACAAATCTGTTACAATATTTTGATGCGCTTCTTCACGCCGGCGATGTACAGTATGGTAAGCCAAATCCTGAAATTTATCTAAAAGCGGCGGCCCTTTTAAAAATAAACCCCGCTGGTTGTATAGTGATTGAAGATTCGTTGCCTGGAGTAAAAGCGGGTTTAGATGCGGGAATGAAAGTAATAGGCATTACCACAACACATACTATTAAAGAACTGGGAAATGCACACCTGGTAATTGAAGATTTTGAGGGCTTAACAATGCAGGCTTTACTGGAGTTACTGAAATAAAAATATTTATTGCACTAAAAGTTCCAGGGCTTATGATAAGTAAAGAAAGAATAGAAAAATCAGCTACACGAATTTTTAAAGCCGTTTTTCCTGACAGCACCAATCATTACGACACCCTTTTTGGTGGAACAGCGATGCAATTGATGGATGAAGTAGCTTTCATAACGGCAACCAGGTTCAGCCGAAAAAAGGTAGTAACAGTTTCATCAGACCGGATTGATTTTACGAGGCCGATACCTGCAGGAACAATCATAGAGTTAATCGGGAAAGTAGTTCATGTTGGAAATACAAGTTTGAAGGTTTTGGTCGAAATTTTTATTGAAGAAATGTATTCCGAAGTAAGACAAAAAGCGATCTCCGGAACATTCAGTTTTGTAGCTATAGACGACAATAAGCGGCCGATGAAGATATCTTAATGGCAAGACCGAACGTCAAAGCGCATCCACGACCCATTCAAAATTATCGTTACTTTTTTGGGGCGGGCCAATGTTTTTCATAGCTACATCGTTGTGTCACTCACTTGTACCGGTAAAGCGCTAAGCAGCAAAACACTTACAACTTGTTGAGATAACTTTTGTGCGAACGCAGGAAAGAAAAGGTTTTTACAAATATTTTAAAACCCCGTATTATGTCAAATAAACGCAGAGAATTTTTAAAACTCGCAGGGCTAACCGGCCTTGGTATTGCCCAGGGAAGTATGTTACCCGGAAGTGCTTTCGCCAACAGCGCGAACAACAACCCAAAAAATGACGCTGCCGGAATAAACGAAGCTAACGACGACACAAACCTGAGTGTCATCGGGCTTTACGGTGCTTGGGCAAATTCTTTCAATCAAAATAAATTGCCATCCTTTTCTTTCCGCCGACCTGAGTTTAGAAATGTGGATACCTGGCGAAAAGCGGCAAAACAACGGCTAACCGAACGATTAGCGATTCCTCAAATCGGCGGGCTGCCAAAAGTGACGGTACAAAAACAATACACCTACGATGGTTTGCATGTTGAAGAGCTTACCTGGCAACTCCCATACGGAAGACCAACAGAAGCAATCCTGTTGAAACCAATGAATGCAAAAGGAAAATTACCGGCAATTCTTGGCTTTCATGACCACGGGGGCAACAAATACTTCGGTTGTCACAAAATCACTAAAACTTCTGATAACCAGCATCCGATGATGAAGGAGCACCAGGAGCATTATTATACAGGCCTTGCGTGGGCGAACGACCTTGCCAAACGAGGTTACGTTGTCCTCGTTTCAGACTCTTTTACGTTTGGAAGCCGGAGAGTGATGCTGCAGGATGTACCAACGCGTTTAAGAAACGGCTTAAAAGATGGAAGTTCTACAGACCGGGAAAGCATTGCGACTTACAACACCTGGGCTGCCGGTCATGAACACATTATGGCAAAATCCTTATTTTCTGCCGGAACAACATGGCCGGGAGTGTTTTATGCAGAGGATAAAAAAGCACTTGATATTTTATGCGCCCGACCCGATGTTGATGCAGCCAGAATAGGCTGCGGGGGGCTTTCGGGTGGAGGAGTCAGAACCGCGTTTATGTCAGGACTTGATCCGCGGATAAAATGCGCGGTCAATGTTGGATTTACAACTACCTGGAGTGATTTTGTTCTGAATAAGTCGTTCACCCACACCTGGATGGCGTATGTTCCCCTACTTCCGAACGAATTGGATTTCCCCGAGATCATGGGTTTACGGGTGCCGCTTCCAACCCTGGTGCTGAACGATAGTGAGGACCAGTTATATACACTTTCCGAAATGCAAAAGGCTGAAAAGATCCTCTCCGACGTTTTTAAAAAAGCAGGAGCAGAAGACCGCTTCAAGTGTTCTTACTACCCCGGGCTGCACAAATTTGATGGAGAGATGCAGGCCGAAGCCTTTAAGTGGTTTGACCGCTGGCTGAAAGCTTAAACAACCGTATAAGTGAGTGGCACCCCTCCGAACGGGTTTATCCGTAGCGGGCAATAATGCTTAATAGTAGCCACCAGCTAAGTACAAAAATCGACCATCAGGTGAGCTAAAATCGAAGCCGCCCGTATAAAAACAACCTATTTTAATTCCACAATAAGTAAACGAGGAAATGAAAGAAACACAGAATAATCGCCGCAGTTTTATTAAGCATGCAACGAATACTTTGGGTGGAATGGCCATCCTTTCTGCTTTGCCTAAAAACGTACGGGCAAATGCAATTGAATACGTAAGTAGTAGAAAAGAGGAATTTAAGCTGCCCGCGCCACGAATTAAGTTTGCAGTTATTGGCATTAATCACGGGCATATTCATTCCCTGATCGCGATAGTAACAAGAGGCGGCGGTGAGCTTGTTTCTTTCTATGCGAAAGAAGAAGCTCTTGCAGCCGAGTTCGCGAAACGATACCCACGCGCAAAGCTTGCAAGGAGCGAAAAAGAGATTGTTGAAGACAAAACCATTCAACTTGTTGTTAGTGCGGCCATCCCGGATGAACGAGCGTCGATTGCCATCTCGGCCATGCGACACGGCAAGGACTTTATGGTGGATAAGCCGGCTGTCAGCACATTACAACAGCTTAGCGAGGTACGCAAAGTACAGAAGGAAACCGGCCGAATTTTCTCCATTCTTTATGGCAGGTTGGAAAATCCGGCTTCTATTAAGGCCGGAGATCTGGTTAAAGCGGGCGCCATTGGAAAAGTAATTCAAACGCTTGCAGTAGCACCTCATCGCATCAACCCAAAAACGCGCCCCGACTGGTTCTTCGATATCAGTCGTTATGGCGGCATCATTAACGATATCGGCTCACATCAATTTGATGAGTTCCTGTTCTTTACAGGTTCTTCCAAAGCTGAAATTGTGGCTGCACAAGCAGGAAATGTACATCATCCGCAATACCCGGCATTCCAGGATTTTGGCGATGCAATGGTAACGGGTAATGGAGGAACGGGATACCTGCGGGTGGATTGGTTTACACCGGATGGACTGAAATCATGGGGAGATGACAGGATTACCATTCTGGGTACCGATGGATATATCGAGATTCGAAAAAATTTGGATATTGCAGGACGAGAGGGCGGTCACCACGTTTTTCTGGTTGATCAGAAAGAAACGCGCTATTTTAATTGCGACGATGGCCAAACGCCGTATGGTCAACTTCTTGTAGACGACATTATAAACCGTACACAAACCGCTATGTCGCAGGAACACTGCTTCCTGGCAACGGAATTGGCATTAAAAGCGCAGAAGCAGGCGAAAGCCCTCAAGTTTAACGGGTAGCAAAATGTTCACTAATCCTCTTCCTGTAAATTATGGAATTGGTGCATATGCTGTTTAAGGCGAATTATAGAAAATGAAATTAAGCGAATTATAAAGGACATTGCTGAAGCTGACTTCGCGGTGCGCAAAATGTTGCGACAAGCATTTAAAAGTTTTGAATAGCTTTCCGGAGGCATACATCCATTCGTTTGTCTTTGTAAAGCAAAAGAGAATCAGGATAGTAGAAGCAGTAGAAAATGTGGTGGTGAACCAAGTAGCTAAGCCTTTTAATACGGTGCTAATGAGAGAGAAAGCAAAACAACAGCAAGGAAAACCGAAAGACCAGGATAACCGGTTTTTATAACGTTCCATCGTTATTCGGGCACTTTACTTTTTAACCAATACTCTACTATGCTCATTAAAGACAGTTCTATTTCCTCAAAACGACTTTCTTTTACACAAAGCCGTTAACCTAAATCACATGCATGTTGTATTTGAGATGCAGAAACTGCAGAGTCTCAAAAAACAAAAGGAAGACTTCTATAATTCGCCGAAACGTCTTCCCTTATTTTCTCTTTTAATTCAAACCCGTCCATCTTAGGTATATAAACATCACTAGTATAAGAACCGGTTTTGTTTTTTCTGATTTCAAATAATCTAAAACCTCCTTGCCATTATCCCAAAAGATCAGGGGGCTTCGACAGGGAATCTTTCCAGGCATCTTGCAAAAATTCCCTGTCATCTCGGTCGTCATCTACCATTAAAATTGGCGCATTGTTCATTTGTAAGTCTTTGTATAATTGCCAAATTATTATTTTATCTTTTTCGTCCCATCGTCAAGAAACATCCCGCTCATATACTTCTCATACAACTCTACAAAAACTCGGTACGCCTGGTTCGTTTATGAAGGGTTTGGGCGGCAGCAGAGGTCTACGGCTTTGTCTAATGGGTACTCTTTTTATGTACCCGGCTATAGAACTTCTATTATGCAGCCGTTGCGTCGCACACTTTTACACTTGTGCTTGCTTCAGCAGCTATGCAGGGGTCCCTTGCTACACACTTGGCTCTAAAAAAGGAAATCGGGCCGACAAGGAAGGTGGACAGACACAGTAAGACCGGAATATTCATAATAGGCATGAACTGTCATTTTCCAAATAACGGGCACAGTCCAGCTTTCATTTGCCCTGGATAGCAGGTCTTTTTTGCTTTTTCCCATGTCTTCTGCAGTTACAATCAGATGAAAGATTTGCGGGATTTGAATAATTGGCAGACTACCTTTAAACCTGGAGCTTTTTCAGCTAATTCATCCCCGTTATTGTTATGCGCCGGTTCTTTTCAGCTCATTAATAGTGTGGCGTTTTTTTTATAAATAGTTGAAATACTGCCGGATGCTTTACGGCAGTTGCAGTTCAAGAAGCCTGCTAATGTCGTAACTATAGATAATCTTCCTGGTATGCGGTTCGGTATTTGACAGTATTGTAGAGCGATAGCAGGATTTCTTGTAGTAAACGTTCTACAGAATGAAGTACCGCGGCAGGCTATGAATGTCGGCGTATTTCAAGGATCATTTAAATCATGACTGTTCATGCATTATGTGCAGTAGTAGCATTGGATCCGGTAAAGGATGACCGGCATTTGTCGAATAAAGAAATGAAGATACAAGAGTGCCCTTCGACAAACTCAGGGTAAACTCTTTGGCAAGCCCCCGTACCCTTCGACTTCGCTTAGGGTCGCTGATGATAATGCTTTACGGTACAAGCGAGCGTGGCAACGGCTGCTTAATAGTAGTAACATAGACGGCTCCCAAACATTAGACTCACTTTTTATCGCTTGTGTAATATCTGTATTGTTTTAAACTACAAATAAACCTCCAGGTGCAAATTTTACTTATAAGCCAAAATAATAATCCCTTAACGGTGACCCTCATTTTTATAAAGTAGATACTTTAACACCAGCTTGTTAAAACTCCTCTTAACCGATAAAAGAATAAAGAAGTAATTTTAATTTTCATTTTTTGACCTTAATGTTTATCCTATGCCAATTCCTCCAATCGATGAAAACAGCCATTGGGAAGATGTGCAGATATTAAAGCGTGCTTTTGATTGTTCTCCCGACAATATTTATATTATTGACCCGGAATCGATGATGATCGTAGATGCAAACCAAACCGCGTTAGATTCATTAGGATATACAAAGGAAGAATTGCTAAAGCTTGGACCGCATAAGATCGATGCAGTTTTTTCGTATGAGATGATAAAGGCCGCTTTTGACAGTATATTTAAAAGTAAAGAACAACACGCAATCATTCCGACCATGCACCGGCGGAAGGACAATACCACCTTCGAAGTAGAGGTCTATTTGCGCTGTTTTAAGGAAAATGGCTATTCTTTTATACTAGCTTCTGCAACTAATACCAGTTTATTGAAAAAGGCGCAGGATGAACTGAAATTCGATTCCGCTTTATTTAAAAATATTTCTGATGCAGTCGTTTCTACTGACAGGAATTTTTGTATAACAAGCTGGAATAAACATGCGGAAGAAATTTTTGGATGGACGGAAAATGAGGCTATAGGCAAAACTACCCGCAACCTTACTGCGGCTATTTACCCGGGCGCCACTTCGGAAGAAGTAGAGCAATTGCTGTTTACACATGGCTTCTGGAGAGGAGAAATATTCGTGCACAAAAAAGACGGCGGCATTTTTCCTGCACTTATTTCTGTAAGAACTATAAAAGATCTTACAGGCAGCCTTGCCGGAACGGTTTCAATAGTAAAGGATATTAGCAAACAAAAGGAAAGAGATCAACAAATTACATACCTGGCCGATTTAGTAGATAAGGTACACGACGCTATTATTTCTCTTGACGAATGGTTTAAAATAAAAACGTGGAACAAAGGTGCAGAAAACATTTTTGGTTACAAGGATGACGAAGCAAAGGGCAGAAACCTCATTAATTTTTTAACACGTGATTATCCTGCAGACCTGGTAAATGAAATTATTGCGGTTCTTCAAACGTCGGGCTACTGGGAGGGAGAGTTAAAGCAATATCACAAAACAAACGCCGAAATATGGACCCTGGTTTCAGCGACAACGCTGGTAAATGAAAATGGAGTAATTACAGGATACGTAATTGTAGGAAAGGAAATATCGGAACGAAAGAAGTTAGAAGAACAGCTTAAAAAATTTAATGAAGAACTTGAGCAGAGGGTAAAAGAAAAAACCCAGGAACTGGTCAGCATTTTTGAACGGATAACAGACGGTTTTATTGCATTGGATAACAACTGGAATTTCACGTATGTAAATAAGGAAGCGGGTCACATTTATTATCGCGATCCTCAAGAACTGATTGGACAAAACATTTGGAAGGAATTTCCCGAAGCCATTAACCATCCATTTTATGAAGCTTTTCATACATCAATGAATGAGCAAAAAACAGTTGAGGTTAATGAGTATTACCTGCCATTAGGAAAGTGGCTCCAGGGCTTGATTTACCCTTCGGAGAATGGAGTGTCGGCGTATTTCAGGGATATTACTGACCGGAAAGAAGCGGAGCTGGCATTGGAAGAAAGCGAGCAGCGATACCGCAAAATTGTTGAAACTGTACAGGAAGGAATATGGCAGATTGATGAAAATAACACGACTACCTTTGTAAACCAGTACATGGCTTCTTTATTAGGTTATGCCGCCGAAGAAATAATCGGCAAAAATGTACTTGATTTTCTTGGTGAGCAAAACCGGGAAGTCGCGCTTCGAAATGTAGAGGATAGAAAAAAGGGAATATCGGTTCAGCATGAGTATACTTTATTAAACAGCGGTCAGCAGCAAATACATACATTAGTTCAATCTACACCGCTTTTTAAAGAAGGCAGGTATGCAGGTTCAATATCAATGTTTCTGGACATAACAAAAAGAAAACAGGCGGAGGAAAGATTGCAGGCAAATGAAAAACGTTTCCGCGCCTTGATAGAAAATAGTTCAGATGGCATAACCTTACTTTCTTCAGATTGTATTGTATTAGATGTTAGTCCTTCTTCTGAGAAAATACTGGGATATAAAAAAGAAGAAATTATAGGTAAACCTTGCCCCGATTTTTTTCATTCGGATGATGCTGAAAAAATTCGAAATGCTTTTAAATATATAATGGAGAACCCATCCGAATTAATAATAATTGAATACCGGCACAAAATGGCTGATGGAAGTTATAAATGGATTGAATGCGATTTTAATAACCAGCTTGATGAACCCTACCTGGAAGCGGTAGTATTAAACTACCGCGATATTTCGTACCGTAAAAAGGCCGAAGAAGAACTTCGTTTGTCAGAGCAGAAATACCGCATACTGTTCGAAAACAATCCTTTACCGCTGACAATGCTAACATATCCCAATCGAAATTTTGTAGCAGTAAATGAAGCTTATATAACCAAATTTGGCTACTCGAGGGAAGAGTTTTCCAAAATGACAATAAGAGATTTGAGACCGCCTGGAGAAGCATATAAATCTGATGAGGTTGAACGGGCTTTAAATAAAGAGCACCGCTTCAGGGACAACATGACTTTAGTAACAAAAGATGGCAGTAAACTTTTATTTGACGTTCAACTTGTAGAAATATCATTTGAGGGAAAAAGAGTTTACCTAACATCTACAAATGATATTACAGAACAGAAAAAAGCGCAGGAAGACTTAATACAAATGAACGACCAGCTGCGGGAACTTGCGTCGCATCTTCAAAACATCCGGGAAGAGGAAAGAACAAATATGGCAAGGGAAATACATGACGAACTGGGCCAGCAGTTAACGGTGTTAAAAATGGATATTTCGTGGCTAAATAAAAAATTAACAAAAAAGGATGAAGTTGTAGCTAAGAAGATAAAAGGCGTACTTGAACTGATCGACGGTACAATTAACACTGTAAGAAAAATTTCGGCAGAATTAAGACCCAGCATTCTCGACGATTTTGGCGTTGCTGAAGCAATAGAATGGCAAAGCACCAATTTTACGAAACACACCGGTATTCCTGTAGAGTTTTCTTCTAATGTAAACGATTATAAGTTTTCACCAGCTATTTCAACCGGGCTGTTTCGAATTTTCCAGGAGTCGCTCACTAATGTTAGCCGGCATGCCCAGGCTACTAAAGTTGTTTGTACTTTAAAAAAGTATCCTAATTGCCTCAAGCTGACCATTTCAGACGATGGTGTAGGTTTCGATGTAAACAAAAAAGGCGAAAGAAAAACCCTGGGGTTATTGGGAGTGAAAGAGCGCGTATTAATGTTGGATGGAAAGTTTAATATCGCAAGCGAGCCCGGGAAAGGCACCGCCATTTCGGTGGAGCTTCCTTTACTACAAATAGCTACCACTCATAAATAATTTCCACTTTACCACGAATTATGAAAACCGGTCATTCTATTATACCAAATAAAGGCGAACGAGTTCAATGTATACGAGATTTACGAGCTTGTATAATTTTTGAGGTTTATATAATTGCCGGCTGCTTTTGTACGCTTCAACAATTTCTCAGTAAACAATTTCTATTCGGGTAGCAGCTACATTATTTAAAAGTATTACAGGTAAATTAACGGTTGAAAAGAATGGAAAGTGCTCTACTTTTTAAAACCTGTAGTTTATATTAAAAAACTCGCTTGTATGAAAAAAAATGTAACCGTAATATCTTCCAATATTTTTCAGTTGTAGTCGTGGCCGGGACAGCGTGAAAACACTTCCTGGTATTATCTGGTAACTCCTTAAATCAATTTCATCGGTTCTATTTCCTTTGATGAAAAAAACACAGCGATAAAAGCTCTCGGGTGAGGGGTAAGCACCATATTTCATGCTGTTGCTCATGAGCAGGAAAAGTATTTGCATAAACTCACGTTCAATTCGCAAAAACGTGAAATTTTGAATATCAGAAACAGGGAGAACCGGATTATTTGTATGCAAAAACAAAGTTAAAGTCTTTGTTGTCTCGTAAAATCGGCACTTTATCAATTTATAGAACTTTTGAATGCATCACCTTTGATACCATTTTAAAAAAAGGGAGGATCGCCCACTTGCGGCCGGTTCATTTTTAAATAACGTTCATTTAGTAAAGGTTCAACAAAATTGTGTAAGCACAAGTGAGTGACACAACGAAGACGCCATGAAAATTTTAAGCCGCGGCCAAAAGATAAAATAGCGAAAATTTGAAACGCAGGCATAGAAGGCTGTCACACGAAATAAATACAATGTTTGCCATGAAGAAGAGTATACGAAAAACGTCGGGAAGTAAGAAAACCGCTACCAGTATAACAAGCTTAACTATACCCACCTTCAGTTACGTGAAAGAAAGTATAACCAGGTAAATGAAAATATAAATTAAAAGGTGAAGGGGAAATGCTTTTATCTTGCAGGTAGGTTTCTTGCTCATAACAAATTAAATATAAAGGGCTTATTATATAATGAGAATTTTGATTGCCGATGATCATGCTATTGTTCGCAGAGGCCTGCGTGATATTTTACGGGAAGAATTTCCGTCTGCTGAAATTGAGGAAGTAAGCGACACGGAAGATTTGATAAACAAAGTAATAAAAGAAGAATGGAGCGTTGTATTATCTGATCTTTCTATGCCCGGCAGAAGTGGTTTAGATGCCCTTCAATATATCAAACAAAACCATCCAAGGCTTCCGGTTCTTATTTTAAGTGTTCACCCCGAAGATCAGTATGCTATCAGGACGTTAAAGGCCGGGGCTGCAGGCTACTTAAATAAAGATACAGCACCCGATGAACTGGTAATTGCGGTGCGGAAGGTTTTATCAGGGAAAAAATACATAACCCCTTCCATTGCTGAAAAGCTCGCCGATACTTTTGATTACAACTCTAACAAATTACCTCACGAGCATTTATCTGATAGGGAGTTCGAAGTATTTAAACTCCTGTCTTCGGGCAAAGCCGTATCTGATATCGCAGATAGTTTTCATTTAAGTGTTACTACCATAAGTACCTATCGTTCGAGGATATTGGTAAAAATGAATATGAAAACCAATGCCGATCTTACCCGATATGCAATAGAACATGAGTTAATCTGAAGAATACTTTTAACAACAATTCTAAAGAAAGCAGGTTAAATAAAGTACCAATAGAAACAACTGATTAAGGCGCCACCTTTTTCGAATATTGAACTTGTAAATCTCGATAATTTTGTTCCACAGTTTCACTTTTTCAGTCGATACTTGTAGTTTTTTTGCTACAAATTTTTTTATTACTTTACTACCTGAATATTGTAACGTAGAGTACATCATAAAATGATCTTAAAACAATACCTTGCAGGCACGATTTAGGTTCTGCAGATATTGGACCTTTTATTGTTTATGAATATTTTTTGTTATGAATGAAGACGGCAGATGCATTGCGACGTTTCTTTGCCCAGAAGAAAATTTAAATAAGCCCGGCCTTAAAAAACAAAAGATGACTGTTCTTATTGTAGATGATTCACCATTGATCATCTTAAAAATTACGGAACTGCTAGAAGATGTTCAAAATATTTCTCTTCTTACCAGTTGCGGAACATATGAAGATGCTCTTCAGTTGTTATCAGAAATACAGCCCGAAGTGGTCTTATTAGATATTAACCTGCCCGACAAAAGCGGCATTCAGCTATTGACTTATATAAAAGATAACTTTCTGAAAACTGTAGTTATTATGTGTACTAATCATGCAAACAATTATTACAGCCAGCTTTGCTATACATTAGGCGCTAATTATTTTATAGATAAGTCGAAAGACTTTGAAAAAATACCTTTGCTTATTTCTTCACTTGATACATAACCGCCGCTAACAAAAGGCAAGGTGCTCTACTACTGAATCTAGCCTACATGTAGAAACTTTTTTTATCCCGCTTAAGTTTCTTTATGACCGAAAGTACGTATAGTGCGTATATTTTTAATATGCCCGGCTGCAGTACGGGCAAGGTTCTTCCGTTGCGTCGCACAGCGTCTGCTATATAACAATTGCAACAACAGAATTGTCTCTTTCATTCATATCAATACGTTTGCTGACAGAACAACTCAATTTCTTTAGTTCAAGATCAAGGCCCTCTATTTTGTATTGATATATAGATCTATGTAGAATAATTATTACAAAATATTTTCATTCTCTACTACACTACAAAAGCTTTAAGCTCTATTTTTTAAAACTTCAATTGAAAGTTTCTTTGCAGCTTCAATTGACATGCATGTTTAAAAAGCTGAACATTTTAATTCTCGAATCGTCTAAGGTAGCTGCGAGGAGGTTATTAGAAATATTAATGGGTTACGAGGAGATAAATGAGATTTTATATGCTCCCTCTTTTGATAAACCTATCGATTTGTTGCTTTCACAGCGTGTTGATATTGTATTATGCAACATTCATTTAACTCAAGAAAATATTGCAAAACTTTCTTCCCTGCAGCAGAAGGTAATACCATTTTGTTTAGTCGTTTGTTCATCGTTAAGACAGCAGGTAAACTTAGTAGCTAACAGCAACTTAGTGGTCGATCACTATTTAGACCTGGAGAAGGAATCTGGAAAATTGATCGACATTATTGCTGAGTACGCACGGACTCTTTTGGTTACACAAAATAAAATTATGAGTTATCGCTAGCGTGCAAACGGACGGCTACAAACATTAACCTGCCTGCAAACCTTACCCCTGAAATCAATATTGCAGCACTAAAAAAGTCATAACAATTGTAATAAAATTTAATCAGGGAAAACAGCCTGATACAAACATCGATAGCAGGAATAATATGGGCTACCGTATTGCCTGGTATAGATCGGATTATTTTTTATGTAAATAAGTTTAAAAAACAGCACGAGGATGAAAAACACCTGGAAGCTGAATGATAATAAAACAGGATCGAACATTTAGGAGCAAAGAAAAGCAATTTTTAAACACAGTATTTTAAAATACAATATCTATAAATAATGTCAGGCTATGCACATAATATTATTAAGTTCAGTGATGAGAGTTTGCAGGAGGTAAAGGTAGACCTGTTAAGGTTGTTTGTTGAATTGGAAGGTTATGCCGTAATAATAATAGATACAACAGGTAATATAATGAGTTGGAATGCAGGAGCTCAACTTATCTATGGTTACTCGTTAGCAGAGATTATTGAAAAGCATATTTCAATATTTTATACACACGACCAAATAGCTAAGGGGCAACCGTGGTGTAACTTAAAAACGGCGCGTGACGATGGAAGGTTCGAAACTGAGGAATGGAAGTATAAAAAGAACGGCACTGCATTTCATGCACATACAATCATAACTGCAATGTATAACATAGAGGGGAAATTAAGAGGATTCGGAATAATTAGCCGCGATATTACCATTCAAAAGGCACTGGAAACAGAAAATAAATTACTTAGGGAACAACTGGAACAAAGCTCTTTTAAAAAGAACGAAATAACGAAATAATAGAATGAACCTAAAGTATAAGGTCCTTCACCTTGTTAACACGGCTGCAGATGCGAAACCGGCAGCAGCTGAACTGAAGAAAAGTAAAATAGAATTTGAACATCTTTTTGTTGATAATAAAGAAGAATTTTCAAATGCCTTAGAACAACTTTCCCCTGATATTGTTCTTTGTAACCATCCGTTAACTTCTTTTAATTGTTCTAAAGTACAGGACGTTATTGAGGCAAAAAAATTGCCGATCCCCTGTATACTCGTTGCAAATGAGATTTCTGAAGAAGATGCGAAAGATTTTATCGAGGGAGGAGCCGACCACCATATTTATAAAGACAAGCTTACAAGACTTCCCGGCACAATTGAAAAGATCATAGAAGAATGGCGTCAGAAAAAAAGTGAACAGGGCATTGATGAATTAGCCAACAAGAAATCCATATCTAAAGAAGCTTTATAGGTGTGGTTCATTAGCTCCTCCCGTGTACTAATATCAAAAACCTTTACAGGTTTGTCAAATAACCTTCTATTGGCTGCGTGCCGCAGCCATACGCATGTGAGAATATAACTTACACCAATCCTAATTTATAAGTGATGGCGTTCAGTTTTCACTTTATGGAATAACTTCTGCTGCCTTCGACTGAAAATATGAGTGGTGGATGAAGTCATTCATCCCGAAGTTCTGCTAAACCTATTGCCGGATGCAATAAGGTATAGATCATCTAATCGACCTTCCAAATTGATGTTACTACGGCAAGAGAAGAAATCGGAAGGATTTTATTATTCTTCTCCGAGAATAATGTTGGTATAGATATCAAAAGAAACAAGGACGGCATTTTGGGATTATACCAAAAAATTGCGTTCTCAAACTAAAGGACAAGGTCCTGAGCTTTTTACTTTAAAAACGCAAATAACAGCATTGCCAGGCCGTATTGAAGCGGAAAGTCAGGTAGATAAAGGAACAACATTCGTTTTAACATTAAAAGAAGAAGTAACAGGTTCCGATAATCCAAAATTCAGGAAACAATTTTTAATTATCCAAAGAGATTGGAAAAACCTCTTACTACGTTTACAGGTCGTTCATGTTTGAGCGCCCATCGCTCACCACTTCTATCATGTGTTTCTATGGAAGCATTACATCCTTTGACTTTTAAGAGTATTTGTTTATTTTTTTTAACATCAAAAACTGCATTGACATTACCATTAAAAATATGAAACTAATCACGCTTTTTTTAATGATGCCGGTACTCGCTTTTTCTAATCCATCATTGAAGTATTTTAAGGAAGATAAAATAAATCCTGAAGCTTTAAAATCAGGAATGAACATTAAAACGGTAACTAAATTCCTTGACGGAAAAAAAAGCACCAAACTAACTGATGGAAGGACTTCCCAAAAGTTGAAACGTAATGCTATTGATATAGGTAATATTTCAATTAGGGAAGCATTTGTAATTTCAGATAATGGAATCATAACACGCCTATTGTTGATACTAAACAAGAAACAGGGTGCGAAATTTTTATCTAATACCATAAAGAAATATGGTATGCCATTTGGCGAAATGATAGACGCTTACGCATGGGAAATTAATAATGTAATTTTTGAAATACATGAAACAGAAGTCGGATATATTGCCACGTATAAGCCTAAATCGCCTCCGGGCTAATTGTCATTTAGCATCTTTACAATAAGGCTGGTGCAAATAATCATCGTTAGCACACTCTTATTACTTCCATATTCAGCAAAGCGCCTAACTTTTCAATTTTCGAACTAATGTGACCAACCCCAACTGCGCAATGATGTGCAGGACCGTAACTATTCCATTTGTTCACAAAGTTCCTTGCGCCGATGGAGAACTTATACCTGCTGTTGGTATTGCCGATTTGAAGTATAGGACCGGGAACAGATTCACCCTCAGCTACCAGTAACATTAGTTTTCCACTTCCTTTTTCCACTACCGACAGCAGGGTTACCGGGCCATTTTTTACCGACATCTCTACCGATAAGCCTTTACCTACCTTTCCATGATATACGTATAATGGGCGAACTTTTGTTTTCCCTTCTGCTATAACAATATGACCTGGGCCGTCATGCCCCATCAGCACCACATCATCTTTAAAATCCATTGCATAATATTCGGTAAACGAACCACCGGCGCCAAAGCTGTCCATGATCTTCATTGCCTGGGCATTCTTAATTTCATATTCACCTGCAACAGGAACACCGTTAGCTGTTAAAAGTGAATTTCCGAGAATGATAGAATTGATTGCATCTTCATTGTCGATGTTACCCGTGCCCTTGTAGTAGTAGGCCATAGAACCTAACTTGTGAATTTCCACAAGCCTTTCAAGAGCAACCGAGGTAACTGCGGCTTTTTCCAGCTCTTCCAGCGGGCAATCATCCTGTACATCGAAGGCTTCATAAAACAGTTTCATTCGTTGCTTCATTTCCTGGCCGGTTACTCCTTTACGAAGACCGGCTAGTTCCTCTACTTCAAGCAATTCTATATGCCCGCCAAAATGTGCATATTGTTGAGTAAGGTCGGTATAGATATCGAGCATACCGCTGTAATAGTGACCCATACAGCCAAGCCGGTTGTAGAACATGATATTGGCAACTCTTGCAGCCTCCACCCATTCTGTAACTTCGTTCCAGCATTCTTCATCATCATGAAGCATACCGGTTATCTGGTGAAACTTTATTCCTGTTCGATTAAAGACATTAGCTATCTCGGGAACAGGGCATGCGGAACAATAAGCAAGCCACTCCCCGGTCATCTTTGTCCGGTCGGTCATCGAATTGAATGAAGCATAGTCAATTGCTGCTTCAGGAGCCAGGTTTAAAATTATCACCGGCACTTTTGCTCTTTGCACAACCGGTAATACTGTTGATGACAATGCGTAAGTGGTAACATATAAAAAAATGAGGTCAACATCCTGTTGTCGAAACATGCGGCCTGCCTCAAAAGCTTTATCAGCATTATCTACCAAACCGGCATTTACGATTGAAGGATGAATGTTTATAAGCTTGCCTTGCACAACATTTAAATAACCTTCCAGCCTGTCTTTTAACCCGGCAAACTGGTCCCAATAAGTATCAAGTCCAATTCCAAACAAACCTATTTTAAAAGATGATGATCCCATTGTTTACAAATTTTTTTATGTGCTTCCCTATGTCTCTACTGCGCTATATTGTTAAAGCTCTTTTTTTACCATGTAGGCAGATAGCGACATATATCTCACCTAGTTATTTAAAACTCATTTTGCTTTTACCTAAGTCCTTAGATGTTGCTACTGCAATGCCTCGTTGTTCCTTTTTATTTACTGCACAATAGAAATGATATACTACCCCTTTATGCTTTACAACAATCGACTTATGTGCAAACAGGTCATCGTAGGTTTCTGATGGCTCAATTAAATTCGCCCCCTTCCAGTCAGTCCAGTTTATAAGATCGTAAGAACAGGCAAAACGATTGAAAGCGCCTTTTGTTCCCGGCCAGAAAGCACCAAAATAAAACATCACATACAAATCTTTTATTTTTTGGATGTACGCATTACCGGTTATTCCCTTATGATGGTTTAGTACCGGTTCTTTAAGAAATCTCTTCCAGTCAATCATATCATTTGACAAAGCCATCCCTATTCTTTCGCTTCCCCTTTGCGGGTTAATGCTATCGCCTCTTGCATTGTAATACATTACAAAACGAGATCCTGTTATCCTGTCCTTATCCTCTATTACGATATTTTTGTACATCGTGCTGTTCTCCCACCATCGCACATCTGTATCTGTTGATTTTAAAACCGGTTTACTTAACCGGCCCCATTCGTGAACCGATGAGGGATCTTTATCAGTGTATGCCATGCTAATTGAAAGCAACCCTGCTTCATAACCTTTAGAGTTACCTCCAAAATATGACATCCAATACTTTTTCTTATACTTTTTCAATGTATAACGGCCTCCCCACTCATAGTCCTGCAATGCAAAAGACCCCGCTTTCTGATTTTCATCCCATGTAGGGGTTTGAGAAAAAGACATGATCTTTCCTAGTATCTTCCACTGCAATAGGTCTTTGCTTTCTGCCAGCCAGGTTTCATATCCGCGGCCGTCAAAAACAACATACGTCATATACCAGTTATCGCCCTTCCTGAATACACTCCGGCAATCCATTTTAAGGGAGTCGTGTTCCGGAACTAATACAAGTCCGTATTTGTAGGGGGTTTTAATTTCATTGTAAGTCGCCTGCATTATAGAATCCGGCACCCTATTATTACTATCCTGGCCAAACACCATTTCGGAAACAAGAATGAAAGAATAGAGAATAAATGAGGTTTTCCGAAGATTCATAATACAATTGGCTTATTTGCAGGCAGGTTGAAACAATATTTACCGGTATCCCAGGGGTGTTTAGTTTAATTACTTGGTCGCGAACATCAATGTAGTTTTTCCAATGTCTTTAGATGTTGCTACCGCAATTCCACGTTGTTCCTTTTTATTTACTGCACAATAATAATGATATACCACACCTTTATGTTTAACTACAAACGACTTGTGCGCAAATGTTTCATCGTATGGCTCCGACGGCTTTATTAAATCTACCCCCTGCCAGTCGGTCCATGTTTTAAGATCATAAGAACAGGCGAACCTGTTGAAAGCACCTTCACCTTGTCTTTCTTTCCAGAAAGCGCCGAAATAAAACATCACGTATAAGTTGCCCATCTTTTGAATAACGGCGTCGCCGGATATTCCCTTATGATGGTTTATAACCGGCGTATCGCCATACCGTTTCCATTTAACCATATCATCAGATACAGCCATGCTGATACGTTCTGCACCCCTTGCCGGGTTGATACTATCTCCTCGTGCATTATAGTACATAATAAACGGGTGACCTGTATTTTTGTCCTTATCCCATATCACCGAACATTTATACATCGTGCTGTTGTCGTACCATCGCGCATCTTTATCCGTAGCTTTTAATATAGGCGAATCAAGCCTTTGCCACTCATGAACCCTTGAAGGATCTTTGTCGGTAAAGGCCATTCCTAACGAAAGCAGGCCGGCCTCATAACCCCTCGTATTTCCGCCGAAATAAGACATCCAGTATTTATCGTTAAACCTTTGCAGTTTATAATTACCGCCCCATTTCAAATCCTGCAAAGCGTTGTAGCCGGCTTTCTGGTTAGAGTCCCAGGTAGTGGTATCAGTGAAAGACATGATCCTTCCCATATTCGTCCAGTTCAACAGGTCTTTGCTTTTAGCCAGCCAGGTTTCATACCCCCTCCCGTCAAAAATAATATAGGTCATGAACCAGTTTTTACCCTTTTTAAAAATCGTAGGACAATCCAACTTTTTACTGTCGTTTGGAGGGATCATCACCAGCCCATATTTATAGGGCGTTTTTACTTCTTCGTGCACCTGCTGCATGATATTATCAGGCACTTTCCTACCCGCCTCCTGGGCTTGTGTTAATAACACCGACGAGAGAATGGTCGAGATTAAAATCAAAAACTTCTTTGTATTGTTCATAGTCAGAAATTGAAATACCATTTATTCAGCAATTATTGTTATGAAATAAAATGTTAACCCGGGAATGAGAATTAGAGAACCAACTTTTATTTTGTTACCAACCTTTGTTTTTCATAGCATCAGCCGTTGCGTCGCAATCCGTTCATCTCTATATCTTTTGGCGACTTTTTCCGTATGTCGATTCAATACCGACCGGTTGCCAGCAGAAATGACTGAGCCGTTTCAATTCAATATGCGACAAAAGCCGTAGACAGGCAAATGAAGGGTGCACCACAGAGAACCACCGAGAACCACAGAGTTTTGGAGAACCACGGAGACTAATACCTCTTTTCATCGCGGTTCTCGGCGGCCTTATTGCCCCATAGAATTCCCTTGGGTACAAGAGTGCGACGCAAGAAAAGCATCATTATATTCTCACGCCGGTAACCAAAAAACTCTTTCAAAATTTTACGATTTTACGGTAAACCTGTACTTACCCGAACCTACTTTTATTACCGCTTTACCATCCTTTATTCCTGTAAATTGAATACCCGTTCTTCCTTTAACAGCTTTGCCACCTTCCAATACCTCGGCATTAACAGAAGCCGGAAGTATGATTGTAGCAGTTGTATTTGCTGGAATTTCAGTGGTTAGTTCAATCGTATTATTATCTTTTGTCCATTGCGAAAGAATGGTGCCATAGAGCGATTGATACGTAGCTTTTGCACTAGTAACCGTTCCTACAATCTGTGGGTTTATTACAATGTCTTTATAAGCAACAGATCTTTCAGACTGGTTAATTCCTGCAAGGCCGGTGTAAAACCACTCCATTAAATGACCAAGCATAAAATGGTTATTCGAGGCGGTAGGATATGCCTGCCATGACTCGGTAAGTGCTGTTGCACCTTTTGCCAGTTGATAACCATAACCCGGCACGTCGGAACGGCTGTTCATATCGAATATCACATCCGATCTGCCTTCCTGTTCAAGTACTCTGAGAAGGTAGCGATAACCAATGTCTCCTGCTGTAAGGCTGTTGTTTCGGGAACGAATGTCTTTTACAATGTTATCAACAACAGCTTGTTTGTATTGCGATTCTACAAGCTTCATATACACTGCCATTGCGTTTGCTGCCTGGCTGCCTGTACCATACTGCTTGGTTTCTTTGTTAAAGAAGGTTTTGTTGAATGCTTCCCTGACTGCCACTGCCAACTTATCATACTTAACGGCGTCCTGGGGTTTGCCTAAAAGGCGGGCAACCTGGCTTAAGATATTCAGATCGTAATAATAAATGGCAGTACCGGTAATGCCCATAGGCGTTAATTGAGAAACACCAGGTGCCTTCGGACCGAGATCGTACCAGTCACCAAGTCCCTGTGAGAGAATATAATTTTTACCCTTCTTCAAAAGGTAATCTGCATACCGTTGCATCATCGGGTAACTTTTCTCAAGCACCTGTTTATCGCCATACCATTTGTACATGTACCAGGGCATTATAATTCCATTACTCCCCCACTCGGGAGAATCCCTGAACATGTCTCCACCCCACTCAAACTTCACGTATTCAGGGGCAATTTCCGGTATCAGCCCTTCAGGCGTTTCCGAGTACATCATATCCTGTACGTTTTTACGGCAGAGATTTGTTATGTCGTAATTAAAGCGGACAGAGTTGCCCATTAGATGGGCTTCTTCGAGCCAGCCCAGTTTTTCACGGTGAGGGCAATCGGTAAACAAGCTTACCATATTACTCCTGATAGCCCAGTCGATGAGTGTATGGGTACGGTTAAACAGGTCAAATGAACTGTTGAATGTTCCTGCACTGTTTGCTGAGTTGCGGATATGTAAACCTTTAACCTCTTCGAGTACAGGAAGATTTTGCGGGTTACTTTCTCCGTTTGGAACTGCTCCATTTATTTGCAGGTAACGATAACCATAGTATGTGAAACGCGGCCGCCATGTTTCTGTTCCTTCCCCTTTTAAAATGTACTGCAAATAAAATGGAGAACCACTGGCTCTTTGATTTGCAGAACCATCCTCTTTTAGCAATTCAGCCGGTATAATTCTAACCGTATCTCCTTTTTTCCCTCTTACCGTGATCTCGGGGATGCCTGATGCATTTTGACCAAGATCAAAGACCCATGAATTTGGCTGTAGTGACGTAACTTTTTTCGGAGTGAACGTTTCCATCACCTTTACAGGTTCAGCCATTTGAGAATTGAGGGTTGGAGGACCGTCTACTACAAGAACAGTTTTCCATGCTTCATCATTAAATTTCGGCGCATCCCATCCGCGTTGCTCAAGGTTTGCATCGTAATCTTCACCACCGTAAATGCTGGAAAATGTTACAGGGCCGGAAGCTGTTTTCCACGACTCATCGCTAACTATGTTTTCGGTAGATCCGTCTTTGTATTCAACAGCCAGGCGACAAATCATTTTTGGATAACCAAAAGCTACTTTTAATTTACGGTAACGAGATGGTACAGGGGGAACATAATAAAAGCCATTTCCCAACATAACACCCAGCGCATTCTCGCCTTGCTTTAACTGATCGGTTACATCGAACGGTACATACAAAGCTTGTTTGTCATACTTCGTCCATCCTGCATCTAAAAAGTTATCGCCTACCTTTTGGCCATTCAGGCTCATCTCAAAATGTCCGAGGCCGGTAATGAACATCGTAGCTTTTTTTACGGGCTTACTAATTCTGAAACCTTTACGAAGCAAAGGCAAAATATTTGCGCCTTCATACTTATCTTTTTTTCCGTCTGTCGGCAGAATATTAATGTTTGAGTCTGGTAATCTTTCGTAAGCGATCCATTTGGCATTTTTCCAGTCTTGCGCCGTTAGCAGTCCCATTTGCCAGGTAGCTGATTTGCTCCAGGCAGAAGTTTGGTTTTTGTTGTCCCAAACCATCAATTTCCAGTAATAGACTTTTGCAGGTTGTAATGTTTTCCCGATATAATTAACCTGTATGGATTGGAAAGAACTTACCTTTTTCGAATCCCAAACATTACCAACATTAGCCTTAAGGAACTCAGGGCTGTCGGAAACTAAAATACGATACGCGGTTTGCGAAACATTCCTTTGATCGCTTTTCAGTTCCCACGAAAACTTTGGCGATAAAGCTTCAATACCTGAAGGGTTAACCTTGTATTCGCATGTAAGATTGACCACCTGCGTTTTCTGGCTAATAGCGGATAAAGAGACAAAAAGAAAAATGACAGCAAAGAAAGATTTAAACATGTATGGAGCTTTTCGATGGTAAGTAAGCATTAACCAGGAAATATAGTATAAAACTAAGTCGCCTGGTTAATTACCGGAAGGATAAAATAGGGTGTTTTATTTCAGCAATGGATTTAAAATTATTTCCCGATCTGGTATTGGAAACAATAACCTCGTCTGTGTAACATTGTATGACTGTGTTAAAGGAGCACTTCCGGCAGGATAATAATAAGCCTGTGGATTTGCTTTCACTTTTGCTCCGTAAGCTGTCATTACCTCAATTGCTTTTCCTGTTCTTACCAGGTCAAGCCAACGGTGGTTTTCAAATGCAAGTTCTAATCTTCTTTCTTTTGAAATAATATCGCGAAGTTCGGTTTGTGAAGTTGTAGTAACATCAGTTAAACCAGCCCTCTTACGAACGAGGTTTAAAGGAGCCAAAGCTTCCGAAGATTTATTTTGTTCGTTTAAAGCTTCTGCCAGCAACAACAAAACATCGGAGTAGCGGTAAACAGGCCAGTTATCGTCGGTATTGTTATAATTGGCATGCGTATGCAAATATTTTTTTACATAAGGATAAGTAACCCCACCTGCATCGGTGTAATAAGCTATAGAGGCATCTTTTCTTTTATCGTTTGCTTCGTAAGAGTTTATTAAATCGCGGGTTGGCGTGTTCCATCCACCAATGATCTGGTTGTTTCCAACAACTCCGGTAATGGGTGTAGTATTGGTTAAACCCGGAATAAATAAATAGGCAAAGTTACTTTGTAGTCCCAGGCTACCTTGTATGTATTGTACTTCAAAAACAGATTCGGAACTGTTTTTATTATTAAGAGCAAAAACAGCAGCATAATCGGTAAGTAAAGTATACTGGTTCGATCCTGTAATTTCTTTCAATACAGTTGCTGCATCTCCATACTGCTTTAAGGTCATATACACATATCCTAATAAAGTTTTCGCGGTGCCGCTGCTAACTCTTCCTTTCTCCTGCACCGATTTAAGCGGTAATAAAGTAGCTGCTTCCTTCGCATCTGCAATTATTTGCGTATAAACACCTGCTTTTGCAGTCTTGGCCAATGCTGCATCCTCAACACCTTGTGTTGGTACAAGATGAAGGGGAACATCGCCAAAATATTGAACGAGTTCGTAGTAGGAAAAAGCTCTTAAAAATAAAGCCTGCCCTCTAATATTATTCTTTGCCGTATTGTCAAAACTTGCCGCATCTATTTGCGCTAATATTTGATTAGCTCTTGCTATAATATTATAAGAACTCGTCCACTTATTAGCTATAAATGCATTAGATGCATCGTCCAAAAAGTCTGCGATCTGTTCTCTCTGCACGTTCTGGCCTCCGCGGTCGGTAGCTTTAAAAATGTAGTGTGTATTATCAGAACGCATTTCACCCATTACATACGCATCACTATAAAGAGACCGTAAAGCTGCATAAGTTCCGTTTATAGCCTGGGCAAAATCCTCCTGGGTTTTATAGAAGGTAGCCGAACTGATAAAAGACTGCGGTGGTAATTCAAGAAAGTCTTTTTTACAGGAGCCGAAAGAAGCTATAAGAAAGCAACCTGCTATTATTGATTTATTCATTTTTAGAAAGATAAGTTGTCATTAATTATTTTAACAAGGAAAGTATTTGAAATCTTTAATAAGATTACCATTAAAGCTAAAGCCGCTTATTGCTTTGCCGATGAAGTGATTGCGACGCAACGATGATGCCTGCCCGTACTGAAGCTCGTATCATAAACAAGTCCTGCTTTACATTTGGCAGGCTACGAAAATCTTTGCCGGTACCATAATCACTTGAAGCGGATTATAACATTACAAACCAAAGTTTACACCTACAGTAAAGGTTCTTGGAACCGGGTACGCTGTCCAGTCTATACCCTGGTTTAAAGCATCTCCTCCACTTGTATTTGATTGCGGATTAGAACCGCCGCTTACTTCGGGATTAGCACCTGAATAGTTGGTTAATACAAGCGCCTGTTGAATACTTCCGTATATACGCACATTATGGAAGTACTTTTTGTTTCTCAGGGGAACGTTGTAACCTAAAGCAATGTTTTTAATCGTAAGGTAACTTCCATCACTTACCCAGTAGGTATTTGGATAACGGATAAGGTCAGTAGTGCCCGACTTAACACTTGGCAAACCATTACCAGGTTGCTGCTGCGATTTCCACCGGTTGTTTACATCTTTTAATACGTTAAAAACACCATCCAGGTTAAGTGTGCTTTCAAGGGTTCGGTTCATGATTTTATTACCGTAAGAGCCAGAGGCTACGATGGAAAGATCGAAGTTTTTGTAAGCAAAACTATTGGTGATACCTAAGAGAAATTTAGGCCATGGATTACCGATGATTGTTTTGTCGTCGTTCGTATTTGTTATTACCCCGTCACCGTTTACATCTCTTAGTTTAGCTGTTCCAACTGCAGAGGTAGCGTACTTTGCCGATTTGTCTACATCAGCCTGGTTTTGGTACACACCTAAATAATCGAAGCCCCAGAACTCTCCTATACGTCCGCCTAACCGGGTAATAGTAGTATTTGTATTACCATATATAGGAGCATTGGTATTACCGAGTTTCATGACTTTATTATCATTGAAGGAGATATTGAAATCGGTATTCCACCTAAATTTGTTCACCAGGTTTTGTGTGCTTACCGTAAATTCATGTCCCCAGAACTTAAACTGCCCGAGATTGGTTAGTACACTATTAAAACCTGCTTCAGAAGGTATTGCAACGCTGTAAAGAAGGCCGTCGGTATTTTTACTGTAATAGTCATAACCCAAAGTAATCCTGTTACTAAACAACCCTATATCTACTCCAAGGTCAACCTGTTTGGTTCTTTCCCATCCAAGGTCAAGATTAGCCAGGGAAGTAAGACTTCTTCCATTTGCCAAAACACCATTAAATGCATAATTAGCTGCATTAACAGAGGCATAATAAGGATAATTACCAATGTTGTTGTTACCTACTAACCCATAACTTGCTCTTAGCTTAAGAAACGAAAGCGCTTTTATTTGCGACATAAATGATTCATCAGACACGATCCATCCGGCAGAAATAGAAGGGAAATTACCCCATTTATTATTTGTACCAAACCGGGACGAACCATCGCGACGGATTGCGGCAGATAAGATATATCGGCCTTTGAAGTTATAGTTCAATCTTGCAAGGTAGGAAAGTAACGACCATTCCTGGATGTCACTTGTGCTTGCCGTGGTTGTTGCACCTGCAGTTATAGTGCGTATCCTGTCGTCGGGAAAATCTGTCTTTGAAATAGATAAGGCGTCGCTCCTGAATTTTTGAACGGTATAACCAACAAGTCCATCAAAGTTATGATCGCCAAAAACTTTTTTGTAGGTAAGGGTATTTTCAGAAAGCCATGAATGGTAATTACTGTTGTTTGCCTGTGCAGTTGCTTTTTGTGGCGGGGGAGCAAAAATGGCACCGGTAGTAGAAGGAGAAAAACGGGAGAATTGAGATTGTCCTAAATCTATATTAATAGTTGTACGGAAATTCAGGTCTTTGATGAATTCGTAATCAAGTGAAGCATTTGACAATACGCGGAAGGTTTTTGTCTTTGCTTCTACTTCCTGCACTGTTCGGTACCAGTTAGGGTTAGGGAACAATCCCGTACCACCGGCGGTAAGTGGCAAAGAGCCGTCGGGGTTTATATGTGGCGCTATAGGAGAAGTAAGAATGGCACTCATAATTATACCACCGCTCCATAACACACCATCAGTTGTTACAGGCCCGTTATTTATTGTATACATTGGGGCAATATTTAGTCCCAGTTTCAACTTATCGGTAAACCTGTATTCAGTATTAAGCCTGGCGGAAAATCTTTGATAACCTGAGTTTAAGACAACACCTTGCTGGTCGAAAAAGCTCACAGTAGCTGCGTTGCTAAATCTGTCGCGGCTGCTGTTCATCGAAATGCTGTAATTCTGAATAGGAGCTGTTCTTAATAAGATGTCATACCAATTAGTGCCTTCTCCGTATTGTGAAGGATTTTGATATTCGGCAGGAACAGCTTGGGCATTAAACTCATAACGCTCCTTTTGAAACTGAGCAAATTCCCTTGCATTCATCATTTGAGGACGACCTTTCTCAGGCACCTGCTGAACACCATAATAAGCATTTACACTTAGATTAGTTTGTCCTGTTTTACCTCGTTTTGTCTGGATCAATACTACGCCGAAAGCTGCACGTGACCCATAAAGTGAGGTTGATGCGGCGTCTTTTAATACACTGATGCTTTCAATTTCATCGGGGTTGATGGTACTGATATCCCCAACTATTGGAAAGCCATCTACAACATATAGTGGTTGGCCCTGCGCATTTATAGATGCCTGGCCCCTAATTCTTAGCTGCATACCCTCCCCAGGTCGTCCTGTTCCCTGGTTGATCTGAACACCTGCCAGTTTTCCCTGTAATTTTTGGGTAACCTGTGCAACAGGAATATCAGCCAGTTCTTTTGCATTTAGTGTTTGTACAGCACCGGTAATATTTCTCTTCGTTTGTGTACCATAACTTACAACTACGACTTCACCGAGCGCCTGCGTTGAAACACCCATTTGAACATTAACGGCATTCTGTCCTTTAACAGGTACTTCCTGTGAATTAAATCCTATAGAGCTTATTACCAATGTAGCATTGGCAGGTGCATTAATAGTAAAGCGGCCTTGCTCATTCGTATTTGTTCCCTGCTGACTTCCTTTGATAATTACACTTGCACCCGTGAGTGGTTTACCTGTTTGGTCAGTAATTACACCAGATACCTGCTGAGTTTGAGCGAGAATAGATAAAGAAGAAAACAGAAAAAGAAAGAGAAGAAAAAAAACCGGCCGTTGCGGCAACCACGTAACATACCCCGAAGTTGCGACACCCCTTTCGATGGTAGACATCATTTTCATATAGCTTGTGTATTGTTTAAAAAATCAGTCAAATTTACTTTCAATAAATTCAGGGGAAATACATAAACTGATATTTCAGATATGCTTTTTGATACCGTTATTTATATATCTATAACCACAGTACGGGATTGCCTGAAGCCCGGCAACTTTAATTTTACCAATTGCTCACACCTTCCGCTATGCTGCTATTTACCCTTTTTATTCGGTACAATTGCTGGTAACGGCAGAGGAGATAGCATTGTAAAAAACGTCACGTTTTACTAATATGATGGACGATTTTACTATTTTTATCGCGATCGAAAATATAAATAGAAATTGAAATGAATTTAGATTTGCATGACCGGAACCTGTTATAAGTCAACTGTTAACAAAGATGAATATCTTGAAATTAACACAGCCGGGTCGTAACAATAATAATGCATTATTTATTTGATTTATCCTTCCACAGCAAAGAAAATGCTTTAGAGACGATGTGTTATATAACGACATTTCTCTTGGTGTAAGAAGTATAATTTGACATAATAGTTAGCAAGGCTTAATATGATAAATTACAATAAATATTTGCCGGTTAGTACAGAAGATGAAAACTGGGGTTTATATGTTTTAAATGCCGGCTGTAACCGTATTAGCAAAAAACAAGTGTATCCTCCTGTAAATCATCCTGCTCATCACTATTTCAACTGGAGTAACGGGCGAATTTTTGATGAATTCCAGGTGATTTATATTTCAAATGGAGAAGGAGTTTTCGAGTCGAAAAGTTGTGGGCAAAAGCCCGTAAAAGAAGGAACGATCATATTACTTTTTCCCGGTGAATGGCATCGCTACAAACCTGATGAAGAGACGGGATGGGAGGAATACTGGATAGGTTTTAAAGGAGATATAGTAAAAAACCTGGTCGTCAATTCCTTTTTTGAACCTCAAAGCCCTCTATTATATTTAGGTATCAATGAGCCTGTCATTAATCTTTTTGCTGAGGTTATAGAAAAAACAAAGGAGGAAAAACCAGGGTATCAACAGTTGATATCTGGCGCGGTAATGCATTTACTAGGAACCATTCATTCGCAGGTGAAAGAAGGAATTTTTAAACAGGAAGACATCGTGGAGGCAATAGTAAATAAGGCAAGGATCATATTCAGAACAAAGATGGATGAGAAAATGTCCATTGAAGAAGTAGCAGAAGAACTGAATGTAAGTTACTCCTGGTTCAGAAAAGCTTTTAAGAAATATACAGGCATTGCACCCGGACAGTACCTGCTGCAGTTAAAAATTGAGCAGGCAAAAAAATTGCTTTCAAACCCTTCCAAATCTATAAAAGAAATAGCGTTTGACCTCCACTTTGAATCATCCTTTTATTTTTCAAATTTATTCAAAGAAAAAACAAGGATGTCTCCCGAAGCATATAGAAAAAACATTTTGCTTCAGAAAGAAAATGATGATTCTACCAATTGAACATATCAAGAAACTAATTGAAGGCAAATTGCAATTTGTCGCACTACTGTTCCTCTAAACACAATTATCATTTTAATTGTTTCGAAGGCACTAAAATGAAAATCATCAACAAAATCGTCGATCCGATCTAAATCACACAATAGGTTATTCTATTACCCCACCACTGTACTAATCTATGGGCAAGAATAAAGTGTTCTTTATATTTTCTTCTTGTAACGCCGGATTAATCAATATGTTTTTCCTTTTGTACTTAACATGAAATCCATCTTCAGCTTCCGTTGTGTCACTCACTTGTACCGTCTATTTTCTATTCAACTTATACATGTAAGAATGCATACCTAACACAATCAACACGATTTACAGGATTAGTTAAATGTTCGAAAATGAGGACCGACCTCATAAAAAAGGCGTTAAGAAAATTACCGGGTCAGTAGTTAAGAAATGTAATAGATGTTGCTAATGCCTGTGTATATTTTTAGATTGTAAGTCATACTTAGCCAGCTTATATCTACCTGCTGTCACTTATTTCCTTTAAGCGTGACGTAATAATTTTTAGCCTTTTTATGCAGCCGATGATTTTTTTCTTTTTATCAGGAAAAAAGAAAAGCAAACCACGATTACCAGAAATAGAAATGGTTTACGACGTTATGAACTTATCTATCCGTAACCTGTATGGTTACCGGCCCTAACAAACCTGCTTCCAGCAGCGGTTTACCTTCCAATACAAAAGGCGCGTTTGTCCGGGTGATCCTTTTATCTGCGGGCAACTTTCGATCACCGATCATCCGGTTTGCCCAGGTATTACTTGCTTCAATAACAACTTCATTTTTACCAACACGTAAAGCCTTTGTTATGTCAACTGCAAAGGGTGCTGTCCATGCTACCCCGCAGTTAATTCCGTTCACTATTATTTCGGCAATATTAGCCACCTTCCCTACATTCAGCCATACTTTCGAAGCTTTTCCTGCCGGTTTTTGCCAATCAAAAGTGGTAACATAAGCAGCAGTTCCGGAATAATATTGAATACCCGGATCAGCGTTTTTACTCCAGTCAGTCAATTGATGAAAAGTAACAGGTTTTTCTGGTCCACCAAAAGACGGATCAAAAGTTACCTGCCACGGCTTCTGAAGTGTTTGAATCGTCTTAGCCTCCGTCCAATTTTTACCCCGGCTGCTTTTAGTTTCTTTAGTCGACCGTTGAAGAACAACGAATACAGAACCATTACGTTCCAAACGAATTGGCAGAAGGGTACGGCCGTTTTCAATTCGCCAATCCTGTGCTGTATAAATATTACCCGTTACAGCATCCCAGAACTCAGGAACCCGCCCGTTTACACGTAGCGATACTTGAAGAGTGCGTAACTTATCTTGTTGGTTTGAGATAAAATAGATATCAAAGCCAGGAGCGGTTCGATGGATCCATGCGATTTCTTCAGCCCGTTTACCGGAAGTATCGCGAGCTACCAAGTCTCTTTGAAGACCGATATTGTCAAAAGAATCACCATGGTAAGCACCTTTAAGAACCCTTCCTTTTCCAACTGTATTATTTTTTGAGCCAGTTGTTTGTCCTCCCCAAAGCAACTCCCCTACTTGTTTCACAGTTGCTTCGGCTGAAGAGCCCTTGGGCAATCCGGGAGCTTTCTCAGGCCGTTCAGTTAAAAGGATCGTTGCTCCTGCCTCTACCAACTCACGTAGTTTAATGGCAACTCCCGGAGACATCACATTTCCTTCAGGCATCATTTTATTTGCACCCGGCAATACAAGTAAACCGTAACTTATTCCACCTGGAAATTCAATACGACCATCCCGAACTTTAGCAAGACGTAATAATGCATCGGGATTTACAGAATCGTACGCATAACCATGCAAAGGATCTATCCAAAGTTCAGGATCAGATGTGTTGGCAGAATTAAAAACTTTGTCGGGCAATTCGCGCATTGGTTCACCTATATTGGCCAGGCGTTTTTCTTCACGGGCCAATATCTCGGCACCAAATATTCCCGGTAAAGTTGAAACAAGCCTTTCAGGCAACACTGCCCTTCGAGGTGTTTCTTCACCAATAAATACCGCTATATCTACCACCGGCCGGCCCTGCTGCAGCAACGACTGGCATCGTTGTGCATAAGCCACCCATTCCCTTCCCGGTTTCCACCAAACCTGGTCGCGCTGAAAGCCGAGACCAATACCACTCAGGTTCATACCTGGTTTACGATCAAGCCATGGATTGTGAGCAAATACGTGATAAACAAACTTGTTGACGCCAATAGCGAAATTTCGATCACCAAGTGCTTTCAGCATAGCAGGATGTTCGTCCCATGACATTTTCACCTCGGTGAATGCCTCACTTTGAATGATGTGTTTACCATAAATATGAGCCCCCGACACGGCGTCGAGCATATCATTCAGCTTATCATTTGTAGGGCTACGCAACCAAAATTCACCCATAGGAATATCAACCAGGTCAAAATGCGCTAAACCGTCGCCCATCATGGTAGGAGCAACACATTCTGAACTGAAAATACATCCCTTTGCACGAACCAGTTCATTCAAGGTCTTATAGAAATTATGGACTACCAGGTCTGAAATTGTCTGGCGTACATCCTGTAAAAAACGTTCAGAAAAATCGATGTCCTGTACCGGTATACCTGCCATAACAGGCAAATAAGGAAACAGGTCGTAACCCCGCCGTTTCTTAAATTCTTCGCGAAACACCGGTGACCAATTCTGGCTGCCGCACTCCCAGCTATCAACATGAAAAACTTTTAGCACTGATGGAGCGAGATCGGGGCCTACCTGTCGCATTGCTTCACCAAACCATTTATCAAACTGTAACTTGATGGCTTCCTTATTAAACTTATCACATTCTAAACCACTACCTTTTCCACCATTATTCTTAAAGGCGGTAGAAGTATGGCCAATACGTAGAATCGTCCAATTGCCCCCCGGAGTGTTCCACGATAAATTGCCGTTAGTATCCAGCTTACTGGTAAGGTCTACAATGTTATCCTTCGGTACACATAAATTTCCCGGCACCTGTTGCGACCTGGTTCGCGACCCAATACGCCAGGCAGAACCGTTCTTACCTTCAAAATGTTGCAAACGTGGCGCACCGGAAAGCTCCAGTCCCCTCATTTGCAGTTTTGGTTTCCACTTTGCAGAATCAAGGTCTTCTGCCCCCGGTTCTGACCCCGCCGTATCATAAATAAAGCGGAAATATTTGGCTGTTGCCGGAATGATAGAATGCGTTACAGGAGCATCCCAGTCTTCCCAACCATGTCGGGGAGATTCCAGACGGCCAAGTGAACGGAAAGTGGTTCCGTCGTCGCTTACTTCTATGAGCAGTCGTTTCGACTGGTAGTTTTGCGCATTATATTTTCCTTTCTCAGAATATACAGTAATAGAACGGCAGGTAAAAGGTTGGTCAAAGGCATACTGTATCCAACACGGATCTTCGCTTACAAAATCTTTTGCATTGTTTTGGGCTACTAAAAATTGAGCATCTTCTCCCGGTTTGCTTGTTGTAACTTTCGGAACAATAGTACGTGTAGAAAGATCAGCTCCTTCGGGAGTTGGAAAAGCCAGTATAGCAAGATCCTTGTAATAATTGGCATTCGTTTCGGGTTGAGGCAAAGATCCGTTGAAGTTCTTACCACCTTGAATGTAAGTCTCTGTCCATACCACCTTTTGCATGGAAAGTTCAGGAGTGATCCAGGGACCGCCGGCTGTGGCCCATCCGTCGCAGGCATTCATCGCAATCTTAATTCCGACACGTCCTGCTTCTGCACACGCGTGTTTTATCATTCCCCACCATTCAGGAGTAAGCTGCTCAACCGGGGGATCCAGAAGCGGGGGATTTGTCTTACCGCTGATAGGCATAAGATACGCTCCGCCAATTCCTGCTTGTTTCATTGCCTCTACATCAGCAGTAATTCCTTCCCGTGATACACTGGCCGACATCCAATACCAAAAAACCCAGGGAAGAGCAGATTCGGGAGGGTTTTGAAAATTTTTAAGCAAATCGTTAGCTGGTGCGGCACTACCATCTTCCATGCTCGCGGTAGATGCAGATGCAAAACCAAAAGACGGAAGGCCGGTTGCAAGCGCTATCAAAGTTCCTGTTCCTGTATTCTTAATAAACTTTCTCCTATTCCAGTTTGTATTCATCCAAAAACGTATTTAACTGTTATCAACCAGTCTCCTGGTCAAATAAATTCATTGCCGCGTATTCTGCCTTTCTCTCTCCTCCCTTTAGGGCCGGGGCTTCACTTTGTAAGCAGTAAGACCAAAATAAACAATGACTGCAAAACACACCAGTGGCACGATATATCCTGTTTGCACGTTATCTTTATTCAGGTCGATCACCGTTCCCATAAGGTAGGGGAAAATAGCACCTCCTACAATTGACATCACCAATAACGAGGAACCTGTTTTAGTATCGTTTCCAAGACCAGCAATTCCCAAAGAAAAAATGGTAGGGAACATGATAGACATAAAGAAACCCAAAGCTCCTAATGAATAAATCACATAACCACCTTCTGATAAAATAGCTATAAGACAGAGTAAAACAGAAATACAGGCATAGATAGAAAGCAGCTTATGCGCAGATACAAACCGAAGAAAAAATGTCCCGGCAAAACGTCCTACCATAAACAAGAAACCATAAACACCTAAATAATATCCTGCAGTCTTTTCATCAATACCACCGCCCTGTTTGGCCATCCGGATAAAAAAGCTGGTAACACAAACCTGCGCGCCTACATAAGAAAATTGGGCAACAACAGCCCAGGTAAGGTGTTTATATTTAAAGGCGTTAAAAAAGCTGCTGCCCTTTACCGATTTACTATCATCTCTCACCTCCGGAAACTTGAAAAAGTAAAACAAGACAGCCACTAAAACCAGCACAACGCCCAATAGTATATAAGGCAATTTAACAGCGGAAGCTTCGTGATTTAGGTAGGTTAAACGTTCTGCATCAGGCATAGCTGCAAGTTGTTCACCGGTAAACTCAACGCCCGATAAAATAAAAACTGTACCAATCAAAGGTGCAATGGTTGCTGCAAGCCCATTGAAAGAAGCGGCAAGATTTAAGCGTGTACCTGCGCTTTCAGGAGGGCCTAAGATAGCCGCGTAAGGATTGGCAGCGGTTTCCAGTATAGCAAGTCCGCAACCAATGATAAATAATGCAAGCAGAAAAAGTTCGTAGCTCCTGGCATTAGCGGCAGGCACAAATAAAAATGCCCCTAAAGCAAAAACAAGCAGTCCTGTTATAATACCGCTCTTATATCCCCACTTTTTTAAAAACATTCCGGCCGGCATAGCCATAATGAAATAGGCAAAAAATATAGAGGTATCTACAAGTGTTGATTGACGATTATCCAATTCGCACGCCTTCTTAAGATGCGGGATTAAAATAGAATCAAGGTTATGTGCCATGCCCCATAGAAAGAACAGGCTTGTTACTAAAATAAAAGGCAGGAGGTATTTATTTTTTTCGCCCTTACCATATTCAGTTTTAACACCGGTTGGTTGAGCGACAGATTCTACAGGCAGTTGGGCCATCGTTATTTTTTGATATTTAGAGATTCCTTTAAATAATTATTATCCAGATCTTTATTTTCGACAGGAAGAAATACATTTTTTGTTTACAAGCATTACAACTATGTTCATCATCGTTGTGTCACTCCCGTGTACTTACAGCTTCGCTATTGGTCTTTTTCCTAAACTATATTGAAGAAATCAATTCCTTTAGCTTCTATTGTTTTTTGCCCAACTTACCCGTTGGTCCTCTTTTTTACCAGCAACAAATGGTCGCAAACAACCACAACTTCTCCGTGTTGGTTTATTATCTCAACATGCTCTGTAACCGTTCCGTATTCAGGCTTTTTTGATTCTGCTTTTTCAGAAATGGTTATTTCAGAATGAATGGTATCGCCAATAAAAACAGGCTTTACAAATCGTAAACGATCATAACCTTTTGAGAAAGCTTCGGGGTTAATTTCAGATGCCGTAAGACCAATGCCAATACTAAAAATCATTGTTCCGTGGGCAATCCTTTGTTTAAAAGGTTGCGTTTTGCACCATTCGGCATCCATGTGATGAGGGAAGAAATCGCCGGTATGACCCGCATGCACAACGAAATCTGTCTCAGTAATAGTTCTGCCTAATGTTATTCTTTTATTTTCTAAAGTGTAATCTTCGTAAAAAATGGATTTGAAATACATGACTGTTATTTATTTTGATCAGACGTTTTGTTTGTAAAAGCCTTATCAACCTCACATCAAAAGCTCAAGCCGCGTGGCTTCGTTATTGCAACCGGACTCCACCCGCTTGTTTGAGAAACCGCTTCGCTGCTTTCTGAATGCCTACGCTTCGCTGGGCACCCAACCGGCTGATGTCCCTTATGCAATAACTGGTGTCAGAAGCGAATATTAGTTCGGTCTAACAAGAGCTTTCAATGCTTTTAATCCTCGAGGCCGCTTCTCAATCAGTTGGTCATGCGACCAACTGAGGCGCCTCTGCCGTTGCTGGTGGCATGACCAGCAACCTTTCTTCAACACCTATCAATATTAAAATTTTAAACATCTTATACCACTTAAAGTAAAAGTCGAATAAGCTATTACAAGTACAAGTGAGTGACACAACGATGTTATATAGTAGTAAAACTGCTGGCTACCAAAAAAAGCCCTAACCCTAAAGGGAGAAGAGAGATAAACACTTGACGCCTTACTCCTTAAACCTTAATCGCTACACCTTTTGCCTTACCATGCCTTCTGCCTCTTTCCTCTGTCTTGAAACTTGTATCTTGAAACCTGTATCTTGTAACCTGCCTTACACCTTAAACCTTTCCGCCACTACAACCCCACCTGTATCGCTTGAGATATATGCGCTTTCTACAACAGCCATTGTTTTTATAACATCTTCAACACTTGTTGGCAACACTTTGGACGAACCTTCTTTATACCGCATTACAGCCGACATTGTTCCTATAAATGCATCGGGAAACCAGGAGCCTTCCAGCGGCACTGTTATCCATACGGGTTCTTTTCCTTCTTCACGGATGCAATATTCGAATTGATCAGGAACGCCATGCGGGTAATCCATCAGCAAGCCCATCTTTGCTTTAATCGCACCTTTTGTTCCTTCCCATTTTATATAACTCTCCTGGTTAGTTGGACCAAAATCATGATCGTGGTTGGTATTGATAACGGCATGCATGGTATCGCCGTAATCGAACAAAATAGTTGAACGTGAAGATGACAAAGTCTTTGCAGGATGTTTTAAAGTTTTAGCCATTACACTTTTCGGATCACCAAGGAAAGACCTGATCAAATCAATATAATGAATGCTGTGGTATTGAATTTCGAGACGGGGGTGAATAATAACATGGGGGAATATTTCCCATGGAGTTTTTATCGTTACCCGCACTTCCATATCGTACAATTCGCCTATCAGTCCCTGCTCGACGAGGTATCGTGCGGCGCTGACATAAGGAGCAAAACGTAATTGGCAATTAATAGCTGCAACGAGGTTTTTTCTCCTGCAAACCTCGAGGATTTCTTTGCTTTGCCAGAAGTAATCACCCATCGGTTTTTGGATGAGTACGCCACTTCCATCGGGCAATTGATTTAATGTTTCGACGAACTGGTTGGGCATTATGGTAATATCATATACTGCATTTTCCGGCGCATTGGCTACGGCATCTGCAACCGAATCGTATACGTTTGGAATGTTCCATTCTGCTGCCACCTTTTCTGCCCGCCCCTTTGTCCTGTTAGTAATGCCGACTACACTAAATCCCGCTTTTTTATATGCAGGCAGGTGCGCATCGGTTACGATGCCGCCAGCACCAATGATGACAATAGGCAGCGGGTTTTCGGGTAATATAGGTTTATAAGGTATTTCCATTCTGTTAGTTTTAACCCAGTAATTCTATTTTCTGCTGACCGTTTGTTAGAAGTTCTTTTATTGGAAGATCAGTGTTAACCGTTTGTAAAACAACTTCATCTATTACTGATGCAATTTTGGCCCAGTTGCTTTTTAACGGCAGAGATTTGGCGTTGTTATGTAACATTTCGAGTTTATGGTAATAGGGAACCATTTTATTCACTTCCTCATCGTGCCAGGTAGAAAGGCGGCATCCTATGCCACCTTCCAGTGTAAGTAATTTATCGTTATTCCTGTTTACCGCATACCTGATAAAATCATATGCAACCTGTTTGTTTTTACTTCCCGCACCTATTGCGTATAACCAGTAAACATTTAAAGAAGCAGACTTTCCTCCATTTCCTTTAGGCACGTTAGTGATGTCTACTTTACCCTTTACTGTCGACTCATCTATTACTTCGCACATAGAAGCAAAACCAAACCAGTTGACCATCATGGCAACTTCACCACGTGCAAAAGCCATCCCCGACTGCACCGAGTCAAATTCTTTCGATTGCGGATGAATAGCATTGGTATCACGCAAAATATTCCTGTAATAGGTTAAGCCTTCCAGAGCTGCATCTGTATTAATATTGATAACTCCATCTTCATTTACCAGTTCACCATTTCTTGTCCATAACTGTAGGCAAAAATCAAAAACCGTATTATGACCGTCGGGATAACCTGCGAAGACGGTACCGCATAAATTCTCTGATGATCTTTGGAAGAACCTTGCTACCTGCTGAAAATCGTCCCATGTTTCGGGTAGCTGCAATGGCCTACCATACATTTCAAAATACCTTTTCTGCTCGCTTTCATCCTCGAAAAGGTCTTTTCGATAGATAAGGCATTCAGGTCCGTCATGGAAGGGAAGTCCGTAAACATCGTCTCCGGATTTCTGCATCGATGAAAGTGACTGGCTCCATCCTACCGGAAAATCTTCGGGAGGATTTGCTTCTATATAAGGCTTCAGATTTTGAATAGCACCTGAGGTATAACCCTCGTATAACCAGTCGGTATTTATGTGAGCTACATCCCAGTCACCCTTTGCCAGCCCACCTTTTTCCAGGATAGAATCATATAAAGGATGAAGTTCCATTGGAACCATTTCTACCTGTAGCGAACAGTTTGACTGTTTACAGAAGTCAGCCCAGGTCTTTTCTAAAGCAGTTTCAAATGGTCCAAACTTTCGTACGGCTATGCGAAATGTATTGTTATCACTCATATGGCTTTTCTCAATTCCGGTGCTCTTAAAAATTCTTCGGTTATCAATTCATTATCCTGTCCCAACTTCGGAGAAGCTTTTGGTGAGCTTAAAATTTCACCGTCTATCCTTATCGGGCATCGTGTTGTTTTATAGCTATAACCATCTGTCATTTGTACTTCCTGCACCATATCGAGCACTTTAAACCCTTCGTGTTGCATCAGTCTATCCCACGATAAAACGTCTGCACACCAAATGTCGGCAGGTTCCAAAACAGACAGCCATTGTTCCGTTGTTCCGGTTAAAAAATGTTTTGCAAGAATTTCCTTTATTTCGTCGCGTTTGGTAAAAGCAAGAGCCACGTCCTGGTAGACTAACAAATCAGGGCAATTTAAAAGCTTTCCAAGCACAGGAATAGATCCCATAGCTAAAGCAATGAAACCATTTTTAGTCTGGTAAATACCATAGGGGGCACCCAAATAAGCGTGTGCATTATTTGTTTCTGTTCGCTTGGGCAAAGCGCCACCGTCATTATAAAATGTAGTAAGCACTTCAAACTGAAGATCCATTACAGACTCGAGCATGCTAACCTGTACAAGACCACCTTCCCCGCTTATACCGCGGCGAACCAGGCAGGCTAAAATTCCCTGCGCCAGCTGAGCACCTGCAAGCATATCAACAATTGATAGTCCCATTGGTACCGGGCCGTCTTCTGCATTTCCTGTTAACCAGGTTAATCCTGCAAGAGATTGCACGAGCAGATCCTGTCCTGGTTTATCTTTCCAGGGACCTTCCGTACCATATCCCGAGATTTCACCATAAACAACCGTATCATTAATTTCCTTCACTTTATAGTAATCAAACCCTAACCGCTCCATAACTCCCGGGCGATAGTTGTGCATCACCACGTCGGCTTTTTTCAATAATTCCTGAACCGCTTTTTTATCCTCTTCATTTTTAAGGTCCGCTACAAAACTTTCCTTATTCCGGTTGATGGCATGAAATACAGAAGACTCACCATTCATTATAACGTTTGAAGTATACAAATGGCGGCAAATATCACCCGTTCCCGGACGTTCAATTTTAATGACACGAGCTCCTAAATCAGCCATTCGTAAACTTGCTGAAGGACCAGATAAAAACTGGCTGAAATCAACTACTAAAATATCTTCTAATGCATTCATTATACGAACTCTAATTTTTACAAAATGTAAAACTCCTTATTTATCTCATCAGTATGTGATCCAACTTTTGGTGCAGGTTTGGTTGAATATAATTTTCTTCCATTAATAACAATAGGACAACGGGTAGTGGCTAAGTCGTCGCCGTTTGGCAATTTCACATTTTGTTGCATACCCAAAACCTTATACCCTTCCTGCTGCATCAGTTCCTGATAATCTAATACCGGTGCACACCAAATGCCTAATGGTTCAAGTATTAACAGGCATTCATCCGTTGTTGTATTTATTAAAACCGACGCAATTGTTTCTACAATCTCATCTCTCTTATCAAACCATGTAGCTGCGTCTTCATACGCTTCTTCAATAGTACATCCAAGCGCTGTCATTAACGGAATAAGATTACCCATCGCAATTGCCAGGTAACTATCTTTTGTTTTATATATTCCATACGGTGCACTTAAGTATGCATGAGCAGTTCCCCTGGTATTCCCGCGATATGGCAACTTTCCTCCATCGTTGAGGTAAGTAGTAAGAACTTCAAATTGCATGTCAAGCGTCGATTCAAGCAGGCTTACTTCTACCAATACACTTTCATGTGTCTTGCCACGCTTAATAAGCCCGGCAAGAATACCCTGCGTAAAATGCGAACCACACAATATATCTGCAACCGCTAAACCAAAAGGTACCGGTCCGTCATTTCTTGTTCCCGATAAATGGGTTAAGCCAGATAAAGATTGAACCAGTAAATCCTGGCCCGGTTTATTTGCCCAGGGACCTTTATTTCCATAACCTGAAACAATACCGTACACAATCTTCGAGTTTATTGTTTTTACCGACGCATAATCCAGCCCGATCTTTTCCATAACCCCCGGCCTGAAATTATGTGTCATCACATCAGCCTTTGCAATCAGCTTCTTTACCTTCTCCAGGTCATCCGCATTTTTTAAATCGGCGGCATACGATTCTTTATTCCGATTAATCGTATGAAAAACGAGGCTGTCGCCATCTATAAAAATATTCTTAATAGCTATTTGTCGTCCGCCTTCACCTTTTACAGGGCGTTCAATTTTTATAACCCTTGCACCCAGATCTGCCAGTCTTAAACCTGCGGAAGGCCCCGCCAAAAACTGGCTGAACTCCAATACCAACAGGCCTTCTAAAGGTTTTTTCATACTATTCTATTGTTCTTGATGTAATGTATAGCTCATTCAATTGGTTAAGCAATTTTTTCTCGCTACCTCCTCTTATTAAATAATCTCTTACCGGCTCACCCGCATGATCCTGGAAGTACATGCTTCCGTGATACCGCGGACGTAGAAAAGCTCGTTGCAAAGCAGGCAATGTAGCAGCAAAATAATTTTCACTTTGACTGTTTACATAATCATCCTGCCACGCTTTTAAATGTCCCGGTTGTCCGCCGTTGCTAAAGAACACGGTTTCCTGGCAATCACCCGATGCAACATATTCTACATACTTCATTACTTCATCAATATGTTCACACTTAGCTGAAACAGCTAAACCTGTACCACCCAACGTGCTCTTGGCTTTGTTTGTACCATCTATTTTAAGCAGGTCATGAAAATGAAGTAATGTTCTTGCATAACCCCTTCTTGAATAATTGGAATAGCCATAAGCAAAGGGGCAATAAGCTATTTCATCTGTTAAGGTCATCGCTTCATAAACCTTAATAGGATTATAATTGAAAAAAGCAGGATTCATTTTTTGTGCCAGTGACCTGAACATTTTTAATGCCTCCACTCCTGTCGCTTCACTTACCACAAGGTCTTCTTTTTGAAGTGGGTCTTCTCCTAAAGAGCAACAGAACATATAAAAGCTCATTAAAACATCAATAGGAATGCCTGCAAAAGCTACCAAACCTTTTGAAGCAAGCGATAACAGATCATCAAAATTTTCGGGAAGTTTGGTATTAAGTTTTTGCAAAAGGTCAGGACGGCTTGAAGCCACAGGTGTAGCAGCATCAATTGCGAGTGCCCATTGATGACCGGTATAAGAATAACTTTCAAACGAGTGTCCAACGGTATTAACACGTTGATCTTCGATAAAATCGGCAGGCAAAAATTCATCTAATGGCAAAATAGTTCTCGTTCTTGCAGCAAACCCCGCCCAGGGGTGATCGATCACCAATAGATCATATCGTTCAGCCAATTGTTCTATAGAAAAATCTGCAAACTGCTGCAGCGATCTTTTCTCCCAGATTATCTCAACGCCGGGATTTAATTCAGAAAACCTTTGGGCGGTGGCCACCATAGGAACAAATCCCCTGCTATGGTTCCAGGTAATACCTTTTAAAATGATTCTTTCAACTGTCATATTGCTACTATAATCGATCTATGGGATCTGTCCTGGTTTTTATTTTTTTATGTTACCGGCATTTGTTCTTCATTGAATCATCGTTGCGTCGCATTACGTTTATCTGCATATCCTAAAGCAACTTTTGTTTCAAATTCACATCATCCCTCCTGGCGCAATAAACCCCGAAACTGTAATCGGCCATTCCTACTTCAGCCTTTTAGGGTTTGCGGTAAACTTCACACTTTTAACCAATGAATTGATTCGTTCTTTCGTTGTCCTGCAGGGCAACAGGTAGAAACTGTAGCTGTAAGGCTTAGCCGGAATTTGATATTTCTCTAATGGTTGTGCAACATCACTCCAGCTATCATTTCCGCCTACGCCCATTTGAATCAAATCGATATTCAGCGTTAGAAAACCTGCATCTTTTAACTCATTGGTATGTTCTGCTTCTTCGATATTTTTCTCTGTATAAGGCCAGGCACTCATACTTAAAAGACTGTCTGCAACAACAAGTAAACCCCTGTTGTCTTTGCCCGATAAAAACATCCACCTAACATCCGTTCTGTTACCATTTTCCTGCGGAACCGCATAAGGTTCCATAAATTCATTTATTGGCTGAGAATAAATGGCAGCATCGAAACCATAACGACGGTCTGTATAATTCTCCAGTAAACCTCTTCCATACCAGGTAATGTTATCATACGATCTTTTTATACCTGTTTGCATGCCTACTTTAGGGATGTTTGGCAAGCCGGGTAAAGTAACAAGTGCATAATTAACTTTAACTACACCATTTCCGTTTATAGAATAGGTTACAGTAACGGATGCGCTGTCGTTTATAAGGGTATAACTGCTGACAACTGTAGTAATACCATTAGTTGTTGCGGTTGAAACGTTCTTCAGCTTCAAACCAGGTTCATACCACTGATGCAACTTCCTGTTTGATTTCCATCCCCTCTTGTCATTATCAGTAAGCGGACGTTTAAAATGAGGTAACAAGGGACTAAAAATTTGTTCTTTCCCGTTCCATTTATAAGAGGTTAATGCACCGTTTGTTTTATCAATTATTACTTCGAAATCTTTTCCGTTTAGTAAATAGCCGTTTGCGCCTTCTTTGACTGATACTGTTGATGTTCCTGGTGCTGTTCGTGTTTTAACTAATCCCGTCAAAGCAAATTGGTTGCACGCTACTTCAAAGCCTTTTGGTGCCCATAATTCATCTTCAGCAAGCCTAAAATGCACATCAGCGAGGTATTCAGCACCTGCTTTCATATTTGGCAGGTATGGAGCAATACTAATTACTGTATCTCTTCCTGCAGCAAGCGCAATTTTCGACAAGGCCCTGTTTACAACAACTTTCCCATCTTCTCTTACAATCAGTTGAACAGCATAATCCCCTAGTGATCTTACTGCGTGCCTGTTTGTTATTTTTATCAATCCTTTTAAAGCATCTGTTAATTCACTTTCAGCTCCCTGGTAAACTCTTTTACATTCAAACATCGCTGCTTTCGCCCGGCCGTCGGATGCTACCACACCTTTGATTGTAAAGTTGTCGAAATACTTTTCACCAAAGTCACCGCCATAAGCGTAAAACTCAACCCCGGCTGAATCTTTTTTCAGCAAGCCCTGGTCTTTAAATTCCCAGATTGCACCGCCAATAACACGAGGAGTTGAACGAAAAACATCCCAGAACTCTTTCATGTTTCCATTCGAATTGCCCATTGCATGCGAATATTCAACAAAGAATATCGGCCGGTTATCGCCGTTCTTTTGTTCCGCTAAAAGCTTAGGCGTATAAATGCCGGGGTACATGCGACTGACCATATCAACATAAGGCTGATCCTGCGGGTTTTGCAAACGATGTGAGTGATCGTTTGGTTTTAAATACCTTGGATCAGATGGATCAATATAGGTCTCCAGCCTGGGATTACCCATGGCAGGTTCATAATGAACAGGGCGGGTAATATCAAAATCGTGGATCCAGTTAGCCATAGCTGCGTGGTTTGGACCGCGACCGGCTTCGTTGCCTAAACTCCAGATAATAATGCTGGGGTGGTTCTTATCACGCAAGACCATCCTGTTGCTTCTCTCAAGGTAAGCACCTGTCCACATGGCGTCGTTACTTAACTTTCCACCTAATCCATGTGTTTCAAGGTTGGCCTCATCAATTACCAAAATTCCATACTCATCACACAGATCATATAAATAAGGATCCATGGGGTAATGGCTGGTACGGATGCAATTAAAATTGAACCGTTTTATCGTTAGTACATCCTGTAATATATCTTCACGGCTAAGCGCTTTCCCTTTAGTGGGATGATGATCGGGACGGTTAACTCCATACAGGTAAGTAACCTTTCCATTGATCAGCAGCTTACTGCTGACTTTATCAAATTCAATTGTTCTGAAGCCAACCCTGCAACTTTTAGCTTCCAATACATTACCGGAACTATCTTCAAGAGACAGCACAAGCGTGTAGAGGTTTGGAACTTCATCGCTCCACTTATCCGGGTTATCGACCTTAGCTTCTAGCAAGCCAAACTTTACATTGTCAAGGCGAGGGTAAATTTCGTTAATAATGCTTTCGGCAGTTCTTTCTAAAGGCTCATTAAAAACCGGTTTATTATTCCTGTATAATTGAGCTTTTACTTTATAACCGATTACCTCTTTTCCTGTAAGGTTTTCAATTCTCGGCCGTATACTCAATACAGCATCTTTATATTCTTTACCAAGTTTAGCCTGCCAGTGAAAATCTGCAATACGAAGTTTAGGCTCTGCTAACAATATTACTTCCCGTTGAATTCCACTTAACCGCCAGTGATCCTGGTCCTCCAGGAAGGAGCCATCACTCCATCGCATAACCTGTACGGATACAATGTTTGCACCTTCCTGCAGGTAAGGGGTTACATTAAACTCTGAAGAGAGAAAGCTATCTTCAGAATAACCTAGGAACTTGCCGTTCACCCAAACTTTGAAAGCCGAACTGACCCCACCAAAATGCAGGGTTATGTTCATGTTCTTCCAGTTGTCGGGGATGGTAAAAGTTCTTTGATAACTTCCTACTCCATTGTAGTCATGCGGTACATGTGGCGGATTAACCGGACGAAATGGATAAACAGCACTTTTGTAAATCGGCTTATCATAACCCTTCATTTCCCAATTTGATGGCACTTCTATTTTCTTCCAGCCGCTAACCCGGCTTTTATAAAAATCTTTAGGCGCATCTGAAGGCTTTAAAGAAAAAGAAAAGTCCCACTCACCATTTAATGAAATCATCCGCGACTTATCACGATTTAAACTAAGTGCATCGTCTGTAGTTGTGAAGGAGTATGCAGTGGCACGGGATGGGTCCCTGTTTATACCACTGACCAATGGGTCTTCCCATGGTTCGGTATTATAAATGGCTGGAACATTAGGTATTGCGGCCGGCGTTTTATCTACCAACTGTGCAGAGGCTTGCATTGAAACGACCAAGGCGACAATTGTAATAACTAAAACGTATTTTTTTTCCATAGCGAAAAAATTTGTCCTGCCTGCTAATCATACCCAACCCGCTAAACGGCAATGTCATTCAGTTAAGGGTTTTCACCCTGGAAGGGTGTCGTGTTTATAGAAAACATGTTCCTGCAGCTTTCAACAGCTGCGAGGTGCTGTGTGATACGGGGCTCCTCCCGGGCCAAACCTCATTCGTACCCCTTTTGTTGTAAACACGTAGCTCCTCTGGAGCTTAACTTAATGACATTGCGCTAAACGGGCTTAACCAAAACCGTAAAAAGATGATTATTGTTAGTAAAAGTACAAGTGTGCGACGCAACGATGTTCAACAGAAAATCGATTGCCCGGCTCAAAAAAATAATGACCTATGTAAAAAACAGCTTTGCACGAAGTCAATAGTTTTATTAGTTAAGATGGAATGGGTATTGACAATTGGACCATTCCATCTTAATTGCTTATTCCAATATTCTTAATAACCCGAATTCTGTAACAACGCCGGGTTGTTATCCAGTTCCTGTTGTGTGAAAGGCAAAATATAATTTTTCGTTTCAAACACAAACGGAGTTCCGGAAGGTGTTTTTAGCGTAGGTAATTTAATATGAGCAATATTCCAACGCTTCAGGTCATTGTACCTTTGTCCCTCCAAAGCAAACTCTACCCTTCTTTCGTGACGGATATAGTCGCGGAGACTTTCTTTTGTATTGTACCTGCTTTGATCAACAGCCGGCATATTTACGGTTGCTCTTGCACGAACCTGGTTAATTGCATCATATACTGTAGCGTCGGGTCCACTTATTTCATTTTTAGCTTCGGCATACATTAGCAGCACATCTGCATAACGTAAGTGAATGTAATCCTGGTCAGTCTGAATAGAGCTATTAGCACTAAACGGAGCTCTTGAAAGATCTACATACTTTTCCTGGATAAAACCGGTACTTGTAGAATAACTACCTGTCCAGTCTGCTCCTGTTGAAGGGTTTTTCCAGACTTCGCCCGGAACTTTAAGCGTAAGGTCGAGGCGGGGATCACGATTAGCATAAGGAGTAGCAGCATTATACAAGGGCGACTCTGCGGGGCGTTTACCGTCTTTCATTTCATAATCATCAGCAAGTTCTTTGTAGGGCTGAATTAAAGAAAACCATCCCAGTTCTATATCCAAACCTGCCTGGCCTGTACGATGAATATTATTGGGAGCAAGGTATTGGGTTGAAAACAAGATCTCTTTATTGATAGCTGCATTTGCCTGGCCCGAGGTTTTGAACATGGCGGCATAATCAGTAGATAGTCCGTGTTTACCTGAAGTCATTATTGCCTGTAAAAGCGGTACTGCTTCGGCCCATTTTTGTTGCGTAAGAAGCACCCTTGCTTTTATACCCTGCGCACTACCCCTTACAGCATGACCGTTGTACTTATCGTCGGGAAGATTAGCGATTGCAAAATTCAAATCTTCCGCGATGAAAGCGTATACTTCTTCTCTCGAGCTTTTTGCTATTTTGGTAGCTTCTGATGTGGTAGGGAAGTTTTTATAAATAATTACTCCGCCAAAAGCCTGAACCAGGTCAAAATAGGACAAAGCCCTGACGAACCTTAGTTCTCCCTTATACAAATTCTTTTTAGCATCACTTATTGGCGCTTTGTCTACATTATCCAGAAAGTAATTACAAGAGGCAATAACGCGGTACGGTGTGTTATACATACTGGTTAAAGGACCGCCAAGACCAGAGGATATACCACCTGTTGTTAATAAAGGCAAATTAGGCAGAAAGGCATTTCCGGGATCAGCATAAGCATTATCAGAAAGGCAATCTAAATATACTCTTTGGTAACCGAGGAAGTCTGCCTGCAAACGGGCATAAACGCCGGCTAAAGCTGTCTGCACATCTGTTTCCGAGGTCCAGAAGGTTGCGCTGGAAACAGCATCTAACGGATTTTTGTGTAAAAAGTCTTTTGTACACGAAGCTCCAAACAACATGACTGAAGCTGACAACCATATATAAACTCTATTTCTGGTACACATTGATTTCAATTTAAAATTTAACGTTTAAACCCACGTTGTAAATCCGGGCCTGTGGATATGGAGGCTGACCGCTTACTGTGCCTGATCTTTCAGGATCGCCACCTTCATAATTGGTTATGGTTAAAAGATTATCTGCTGATACATATACACTCAGGTCTGAAGCCTTGATACGTGAAAAAACAGATCTTGGGAAACTGTAAGAAAGCACAACATTTTTCAGGCGCAGGTAAGAAGCATTCTGGAGATAAAAAGTGGAGGCCTGGTAACCCGTTACGCCTACATAACTACCTGCATAAATGGCCGGAAGCACGTTGCTGCGGTTTTGAGGCGTCCAAGAATTAGCCCATTTCTGGGTTGGTGCAGTTCCTTGTGTAAAAGGATCAACTCCCCAGCCGGTTATCCTGTTGTGTACACCTTTCACTCCCTGGAAGAAGGCATTCAAATTAAAACCAGCATAACCTACGTTTGCACCAAATGAATAGGTATAATCAGCATAAGCTCCTTTTGTTACCACACGGTCGTTAGCATCTACATCCCCATCACTATCTACATCCTTCATTTTAAGGTCACCTGCTTTCGGATTCGGGTTCAATGCATGTTTTGGCACTTTGCCGCTGGTAATATCTTCTTGCTGGAAAATACCGTCCCAAACATACAGGTAGTGCGCATCGAAAGGTAAACCAACCTCACGAATAGAAGACCCCTTACTTGGTACCCTGATCTCCAATACTTCATTGCTGGCAGTAGAAATCAGGCCATTCACGCCATAATTAACTTTCCCTATTTTGTTTTGATGGGTAATCTCAAGCTCTATACCCTTGTTCCGCATTTTACCTGTATTGAAAACAGGATCATTTAATCCTGAACTGCGCGGTATTGGCTGAGAAGCCAGGATGTCTGAAGTAGTTTTACTAAACCAGTCGAAAGTTATTCCGAGTAGACCTCTCCAGGCGTTCAGGTCAAATCCGTAGTCAAGGATACTTGTAGATTCCCACTTCAAACGTTGGTCTCTGAAAACATTCACTACAGCACCTTGTTGCAGGTTTGCGTTTCCAAAAGGATAATTCACATTGTTTATATCGAGTGTACTCTGGTACAGGTACGTGCCTATATCCTGGTTACCTAATCTACCATAAGAAGCTCTAAGCTTAAAATTGTTGATCCAGTTAAACTTGTCGCGGAAGAAACTTTCGTTCGATACTAACCAGCCTGCAGATACAGACGGGAAAACACCCCAGCGATAATCGGGCGATACTTTTGAAGTACCGTCATAGCGCAGGTTTCCTTCAAGCAAATACTTCCCTTTATAGTTATAATTCACGCGGCCGAAAACAGACTGCATGGCCCATTCAGACGGTGAAGGAAGTGATGGTAGACGCGGATGCCCGGGGAAGAAATTTACAGATTCTACAGCGGGGGAATAACCAGACAATTCTGTAAGGGCCGGAGCGGCGGAATTTTGTCTCCTGGCTCTTAAAGTTTGATTTCTATACGATAATTGTTCATAGCCCGCCAATACACTCAAATTATGATCCTCAGCAATTTTTGTATTGTAATTAAACGTAGAGTAGACAGTAGGGGTAATTGTTTTCCAATACTGGTCTGTTACACCCAATATATCGGGACCAAACGTAAACATCCTGTAATCGCCTGTGGCAGGGTCTTTTTCCTGCGTGAGGTAAGCCTGGTAAGGCACCTGGTGCATTTTAAAGAACTCGTCCACGTAGTTAACCGCCACTTTTGAAGACCAGGTTAATCCCTTAAACAGTTTAATATCAATGTAAGCCTGGGCATTCAGGTTATACTCTTTTGTATATTGTTCGCCCATAAGAGGATATTCGGAAACGTTACGGTTTCTTCCTTCAAAAAAATAAGCCTTGGACGCTGCCCTGCCACTACCGTCGGGTAAGTAAGGGCCATATAGTGGGCCGGTTGCGTACACACTTAATGCCATAAACTGACTCACAACAGGCGGTTCCTTCCGGTCTTTATAGGTCAGGTTCATCGAAGTTCCTACCGTTATGGCCTTACTTAACTGGGTGGTATAATTGAGCAAAGCATTGTATCTTTTGAAATTATAACCAGGCAACACAGCAGGCTGGCTAAGGTAACCTAATGACAGGTTGAAAGTACTTTTGTCTCCACCACCCGATATCGAAACGTTATGGTTGGTAACTGTAGCAGGATTGAAATAATAATCAATTGCATTGAAGTTTGGATACTGGTTACGGTCGGTAGCATTCTTATATTTATCAATTTCTGCCTGCGGATAGTAAGTAGTCGGGCTAAGGCCGCTTCTAACAGCAGCAGAATTAAACATCTCCATGTACTGGGCTGAATTGGTAATCAGATCAGGCAGACCTATAGCGGCATGACTGCCAACATTCAACCTATAGCTTACTGCAGTCTGACCTCTTTTTCCTTTTTTAGTAGTTACCAATATAACACCGTTGGCAGCTCGTGCGCCGTAGATAGAAGCGGAAGCAGCATCTTTTAATACGGTAATATTTTCTATATCGTCAGGCGAAAGATTGTTTAAAGAGCCTGTAACTCCATCTATTAGTACCAGCGGATCAGTACTGCCTCCAAAAGTACCACGACCGCGAATTAAGAAAGAAGGATTATCACGACCCGGCTCTGCAGATGGCTGTGTAACCTGCAAACCCGGCACACGGCCCTGTAATAAATTAGCAGCATTAGGTGCAGGCCGTTGGGTTAAGGTTTGTCCTGATACCGTTGCGACAGAACCTGTAAGGTTTGCTCTCCTTTGAGTAGTATATCCCACAACCACTACATCGTTTAGCGCAGCTTCAGAACTTTTCAAAGCTACCTGAATGTTCCCCGAGCCGATACTTACCTCCTGGCTTTCCATACCTACATACGAAAATACAAGGGTCTTTACATTGGCAGGAACATCGATACTAAAAGACCCGTCAGCACCCGAAACCGTTGTTTTTGTAGTGCCTTTTGCAACGATGGTTACTCCTGCTAAGGGTTCACCTGCGGCATTGGTTACCCTACCGGTAACGATACTCTTTTCATTAAATTCTTCTTTGGGTTTTTCTTCTTTGTGGGGAGACGCAGTAGCCGGAACACCCAATATAAGGATGGTTCCCATGGCAAACAGGAGTCGCTTCATAGCTAATCGTTATTTTAAAGAATTAAGGTTGCAGAAATATTTAATCCAGGCATACTAATAGTAGCTGGAACTGTTACTGTGTGAACAAAACTACCGGCTTGCATCTCGCTCAACAATGACATCTTTTACTAAATGGATGGATTATCTTACTATTTCTGTCATTGTTTAAACGCTATTTTTATTTTTTGCTGGTTAACGGGCTTTTGTACTCCAGGGCATCACCGTTGCTACGCTCAGTTCAACTGCCGGTTCCCTGTTTTTACTTTTTCAATTAAGAAGTTTGAATTGTATCGATTGAATTTCCCCTCGTCATATTTCAATCGCTTTCTATACTTTATTATAAGAGAATTAGGGGTATTTAATTGCCGCGGATATTATTCAAATTGTAAAGCATTTAAAAGTTTCCATTGATACAGCCGTTACACTTCCAGCTTTATCATTCAGGTTTACATGAATGAAATAAAAGATTGCAATACGATATTCATTGGCCTCTAACCAATAACGGTCGAAATGCAGCACAGGTAGAAGATGTACTATTTTGCTATAAAATAAAAAGAGGTTGGGGAATAAATCTGCAAGCACAAGTAGCACTTGTACGCTATCTTTTTTTAAGGCGGCATTTTATCCCATCCCCGTTACTTCTACTTAAGCTGCTGCGCGTACACGTCTTATAGTTAATAATTATTGTAAACCAGGTTGCTTTTGGGCATCCCCCATAGCTGTGGGCAGAATAACAAAAAACATAAGAATATTTATCGAGCGTAGCTCAATGCTGTAAATTAAATGCTTCTTGTGCTTATCAGGATTGGGCAATCAATCTCGTTAACTTAAGTTACTGTTCCAAGACCTTTATACAATTTCAAGCCTTTTTACATACGTGGTTGTTACTTTCTTTTTGTTGAAAAAAAAGTAAACAAAGAAAATTCAAGAAAGGAATGAAACAGCCCATTCCTTTCATTGTTCCCTGATTAAACTTAATTGCTACTGAGGTTTCACGATTTGTTTTTTTATGCCTGTTCTGTTCGGCAGGCCGTCAAAATCCCAGGATATTCACGTCATGTTTAACCTAAGAAAATCTTTTTCTTCGCCCCATCCGACCTTGTAGAAAAGGCGTTAAGAAAATTAGCGGGGCAGGCGTTAAAAAAAAGAAATAGATGTTCCTAATGCTTGATCATGTTCTTTTGAAAAATAAAACACGATCAAAACATGAACAGCTATCGCCTATGTTGTTATTAACAGTGAGAATAAGAAAATAACATCTTTAGTCAATGACGTTAATCGGGTAATGCCCAATTTCGGCTGCAGGATCATGCCCCATTAAAAAGATGTGTAATCACTGTAGCTACAAGTAATTGACTACCTCTTCCGTTAACGGGAACGTTGTTGAAAAGATGAGCACTGCATATCTTCAAAAAATTAAAAATGGTTGCAGTAGATATATTTTGCGCTTATTATTTTGATTGAATAACGATATTAACCGGCTCAACTCCGGCAGTGTTAGCTCTCAACGTGATCGGTCCGGCCTGCTTTGCCGATTTTATGATTACCTGGCAACGGCCCTGCCATAATTTTCTTTGCGGCTGCTGGTAACTTTCAACACTTATCGGGTTGGCATTTCCTACGCCTGCAATTGTTCCCGGACCTTCAATTTCAAACTGCACCAGGTTCTCTGCTTTCGGATCACGGGTTCCGTTTGCATCTGCCAGTTCTACAGTAATATAACTCAGGTCTTGTCCGTCTGCTTTTATTTGAGTTCTGTCTGCAGAAATCTTCATTTGTACAGGAGTGTTTGCTGTGCGCAGCTCTGACACCGTTACCTGTCTTTTACCATTGTAACCAACTGCTTTTAAAGTACCTGCCTGGTAAGGCACCTGCCAAATAGCTGTAAATTTGGTAGAACGGTTAGAAGGCTTTCTTCCCAAAGACTTGCCATTCAGAAACAACTCAACTTGGGGACATGATGAATATACTTCTACTTCAAGTGGCTTATTTTCATTTCCCGGCCAGTTCCAGTCCGCAACTACATCGTGCCATTCCCAATGGCTCCAGTCTACTTTGTCGGGATTGGTTTCATAAGAAGGCGTTGGAGGTTTTACAAAAACGGATACCTGGTCTTCTTTCCAAAGAACGTCCCTGTAAAACGATTGCGGCCTTTTCCACCCGCAGATATCTATATCACCGCAGTAAGCCAGGTTCCACGGAAAGAAGGACTGCTTTTGCCAATAGCCTAACCACCCGATACTTGCTTCACCTATATAGTCGTAAGATGTCCATACAAAATCTCCTATCACCCATGGATGATCGATGACAGCCATCCAATACTCAAAAGCTTCAAGGGGCAATGATTCAGTAGCCATCATTATCCTGTTTGGCACACGTTTATGCTCCGATTCGTATTTATCCCGGGCATAATTATAACCGGCTATATCAAGAGCGGAAAGGAATGGATCTTTGTTTTCCTCTATTCCGTTCACCCCGCAGGTGACAGGCCTTGTAGGGTCGGTTTTACGGACGTAATCTGCCAACATTTTAGCCACCCCAGCCACTTCAGGCTTATCCCTGTTTGGTATTTCATTTCCTATGCTCCACATGATAATAGACGGATGATTGCGATCCCGAAGCAACATACTCTGAAGATCTCTTTGCCACCATTCATCAAAATATAAATGATAGTCATAAGGGTTTTTACCTTCGCCCCATATGTCAAACGCCTCATCAATCACCAGCATTCCCAACTTATCGCATGCATCGAGAAAAGCCGGAGAAGGTGGGTTATGCGCACAACGGATAGCATTGTAACCGCTTGCTTTAAGAATTTCAACCCGACGTTCTTCTGCCCTATCGTATGCCTTAGCGCCTAATGGGCCGTTGTCGTGGTGTACGCAACCTCCTTTTAATTTAAGTGTTTGCCCGTTTAAACGAAAGCCATGTACATCGTCAAACGAAATGGTCCTGATGCCGAATTTTGTTTCTGACTTATCGGCCGACTGGCCATTGCTATATACTTCTGTAACTGCGGTATATAATGAAGGTGATTGTGTGGACCATAACTCGGGAGACTTAACAGTTATATCGTGATTAAACACATAAGATCCTTTTGGTTGGATCGCTTGTTTTGATTCTGTTCTGGCAGTTTCAATTCCCCTGAAATTGATAACTCTTGTAATTAAGGTTATTTCTGAAGCTGAATTTCCCTGGTTCTGTACAGTAGTCTTTGCATTTACGGTAGCAGATACAGCATTTACCAAAGGTGTGGTTATAGAAGTACCCCATTGTGCTACATGCACAGGATCTACCGTTTTTAACCATACATGACGATAGATGCCGGAACCGGAATACCAGCGGCTGTTTTCACCAAGGTTGCTTACTTTAACAGCCAAAACATTATTGCCGCCAAATCTTACCCTATCACTGATGTCGTACCAGAACGATGTATAACCGTACGGATGTTTGCCGAGCCTTTTTCCATTCAGGTATACTTCTGCATTCATATATACGCCATCGAATTGAATGAATAACGTTTTCCCTTGCTGTGCGGCAGGAACGGTAAACGATTTTCGATACCAGCCAATGCCGCCCTCTGTAAAACCACCATTCACCTGGCTGACTGCATCGATACTAAAAGGCGAATTCTTGCCAGGAAGATCTTCTATACTCCAGTCGTGCGGTAAGTTTACATGCCTCCATTTAGAATCATTAAATGCAGAATCTTCAGCCCTTTGTGCAGCTCCACGATAGAAGAGCCAGTTATCATCAAATAGATCAGCGGAATTATTGCTTTGAGCCTGTATAGCGGTAGTAGAAATCAAAAACAGAGCAAATAAGAGTTTTGCCGTAATTTTCATATGCTGCAATTGTTTGAAGGGTACAAAAAGTATTAATCTGACGTTTTTGTTTAAAAACGTTCCGATGATTACGACCCTCTTCCTGTACTAAAATAGATGCTAAAGGTAGAGGAGATACAAGTGTCAAAAATGTCATCTTTCACTATAATGATGGACGATTCTACTATTTTTCCTTCAAGTGAAAAATTTAAATGAAAATTGAAATTGATTTCAATTTGGGTGTGTTCTTTTTCTTTGCAAAGAGCATTAATCTCAAAGCTCAAGCCCAATGGTTTCGTCATTGCAACAGGACTCCATAAACTTCTTTTCCGCCGCGGCGGACTCGCATGTTTTTGAATGCCGTGGGCAATTTGCCAGGCACCGAACTTTATGATGTTCCCTGACTGGTGTTAGATTAACTATAACCCAGAACCATTAGATGAGTGAGACTGAGCTTATAAAAAATGCCCCTCTGACCAGCCGGACAGGCGTTAAGAAAATTAATAGGTCCGGCGTTAAGAATTGTAAAGCCGCGCCCTAAAGAGAGCTATGAAACGGGATTACTTATTTAGGTGTTATTGTATTTCTCCCTTTAGGGTTGGGCTTCATTTTAGCCGGAGCTATTAATTTTTCGCATTTTTTAGGGAGTCTTGATTTTTTGTTTCTCTTTTATCGAGAAAAAAGAAAAACAAAACATTATCAGTTGCAGAAATTAACACGATCCCGAAGTAAAGTGTTGAACCAATGTTTCAATTCAACCAGCTGTCGCAAAATATTATTTATACAACTTTTACCACCTTTATGAAAGTAAAATCTCCACTCCTTTACCTCCTGTTTTTTACTGTCTCCCTCAACACTTCTATTGTAGTTAATGCCAGAGTAAAACTGCCTTCTCTTTTTACCAACAATATGGTTCTGCAACAAAAAAGTGATGTAGCTATTTGGGGATGGGCGCAAGAAGCAGCAAATGTTTCTGTAGTTACATCGTGGGATAATAAACATTACAATACAAAAACTGATAGTAAGGGTAATTGGAAATTAAAAGTAAATACACCGGCTGCCGGCGGGCCCTATAATATAACTATCAGTGACGGCTCTGCTGTAGTTTTAAAGAATGTATTGATTGGTGAAGTATGGCTGTGTTCAGGCCAATCGAATATGGAGATGCCGATGAAGGGTTATAACGGGCAACCGGTGTTGGGATCGAACATGGCTATATTAAAATCAAAAAATAAAAATATACGACTGTTTACTGTCGCCCATTCAGGGAAAACAGAACCGCAACAGGATGTTGCAGGAACCTGGGAAGAAGCTTCACCTGAAACAGTTGCGAATTTTAGTGCGACCGGTTATTATTTTGCAAGGCTGTTAAATGAAACACTTGGTGTACCGATAGGAATGATTAACACAAGTTTTGGGGGAAGCTCAATTGAAACATGGATGACTCCGTCATCATTACAACCTTTTGACAATGTAAAAATCCCGAAAAAAGGCGAATCGATTTCACTTTACCGCTCTCCTGCCGTGTTATATAATGGCATGCTTGCTCCAATTGCTGGCTATGGCATAAAAGGTAGCTTATGGTACCAGGGAGAAGGCAATTACGACAAACCGGATGAATATGAAAAGCTATTTCCTGCGATGGTTAAAGAGTGGCGTTCACTTTGGAACATTGGAGATTTCCCGTTTTATTATGCACAGATAGCACCTTATAACTATACAATCTTTACTCCCGGTAATTGGGCGACAAAATATAACTCTGCCTATTTAAGGGATGCACAGAGAAAAGCTTTACAAACGATACCAAACAGTGGCATGGCTGTATTGCTCGATATAGGAGAAGAAAACCTGATACACCCCGCAAATAAAGAAGCCGGGGGAACACGGTTAGCTTATTTAGCTTTGGCTAAAACATACGGATTGAAAGGATTTGGAGCTGCAAGTCCGTCGGTCGACTCAATTACTGTTAAAGGCAGTACTGCTATCCTTACATTTAAAGACGCAGCTAATGGATTGACTTCTTTTGGTAAACCTATATCACATTTTGAAATAGCCGGATTTGATAAAAAATTTTATCCGGCGAAAGCTGCGATTAATAAAGCGGTAGTTTCAGTATCGGCACCCGAAGTTAAAGAGCCCGTTGCTGTACGTTATGCCTTTAAAGATTTTGTAGTCGGGGATTTATTTAGCACAGAAGGATTGCCAGTATCATCATTCAGAACCGATGATTGGTAAAAACCGCAAACCCCTAAAGGGGCTTAAGAAAAAAACGTCAATTGCAGGGTTTAAGATTTGCTGAAAAAGAGCTATTAAAGTACAAGTGTGCGACGCAACGATGTAACAATAAAGAACAAAAGCCCGGTACCAAAAAATCTGTATAAAATTTGAAATATAGCACCATATGAAGATTACCCTTTTTTCCTTTTTGTTGGTTACCTGCCTTTTTGCAACGGCGCAACCGGATGAGTTAAATAGTAACAATATTACCTGGACCACCCAAAGCAAGAATTCATCTGAATCGATGCCGTGCGGAGGTGGCGATATTGGCTTAAACGTTTGGGTCGAAAATGGTGAACTGCTATTTTATGTATCAAGAACCGGAACATTTGATGATAATAATGGCTTTTTAAAGCTGGGAAGAGTGAGGATAAAACTTTCGCCTAATCCGTTTGAAGGCAGCCAGTTCAGGCAGGAGCTGATATTAAAAGATGGATATGTAAAGATTACCGGTTCAAACGCCCGTGTTTCTGCAGCAGTGAATGTTTGGGTGGATGTTTTTCAACCTGTAATTCATCTTGATGTAACCGGCAGCAAAGCGCTTAATATGGAAGCCGCTTACGAAACCTGGAGATATAAGGACAGGCCAAGCGAAGGCCGCGAAAATAATGCGAACTCATTTAAATGGGCCAAAAGCGGCATTGTTACTTCTAAAGACGAAATCAATTTCCGGGGAAACGAGGTATTGTTTTATCACCGGAATAAAAATACAAACGATGCATTTGATGTTACTGTGAAACAGCAGGGAATGGATTCAGTTAAACAGCAGATGTTTAACCCTTTGCAGAATTTGATTTTTGGTGGAACAATGTCGGGTAATAATATGAGACCTGCCGGAACGTATACGGGGAAGTATATCAATACCGACTTTACGGGTTGGAAACTAAAAAGTAATACTGCTTCAAAGTCTCAGAAATTGAGGCTTTACCTGCACGTTGACAAAGCCGAAACAGTAAACCAATGGCAAAACGGGTTAACTGAAATAATTAACAACGAAAAGCTGACGCAGAAGACGGCGCGGCAAAAGACACTGGATTGGTGGAAACAATATTGGAACCGAAGTTATATTCATGTTCAGCCCGGCAAGGAAAATTTGAATTTACCGGAGTGGCAGGCGGGTAGAAATTACCAGTTGATGCGTTACATGTTGGGTTGCAATGCCTACGGAAAGTATCCCACGAAATTCAATGGCGGCCTCTTTACTTACGATCCTGTATTTACCGACTCGACTATGCCTTTTACTCCCGACCATCGCAACTGGGGAGGCGGGTTGATGACCGCGCAAAACCAACGACTGGTTTATTTCCCGATGATAAAAGGCGGCGATGTTGATATGATGAAACCACAGTTCGATTTTTACCTGAACACGTTACATAATGCCGAGTTAAGAAGCAAAGTTTACTGGGGTCACAACGGCGCCTCCTTTGCTGAGCAGGTTGAAAACTTCGGCCTTCCTAATTCAAGCGAGTATGGATGGAACAGGCCAGCCACCTACGACAAAGGTGTAGAATACAATGCCTGGCTCGAATATGAGTGGGACACCGTATTGGAGTTTTGCCTGATGATGCTGGAAACGGAGCGGTACACCGGCAAGAACATTTCCGGTTATATACCTTTCATTGAAAGTTGCCTTACTTTTTTCGACGAACATTACAGATACCGGGCAAGGCAAAGGGGCGCAAAGGAACTGAACGGGCAGGGTCATTTAATTCTTTATCCCGGCTCGGCTGCCGAGACTTTTAAAATGACGTACAATGCATCCTCCACTGTAAGCGGCCTGAAAACGATATTAACCCGGCTGCTGGAACTGCCAGCCAATTATCTTACCGAACAAAAGCGAAGCCAGTGGAAGGGCATGCTCAATCGAATCCCTCCTATTAGTTTTGCCGAATTTCAAGGCCATACAACGATTGCCCCCGCAAAAGTTTGGGAAAGGGTGAATAATACCGAAGCGCCACAGTTGTATCCGGTATTTCCCTGGGGTGTTTATGGTGTTGGCAAACCCGGCTTAGACACTGCCATTAACACCTACAGGTTCGACACGAATGTGGTAAAATTTAAAAGTCATGCCGGCTGGAAACAATACGGCATTTTTGCCGCAAGACTTGGACTAACCAATGAAGCCGCAGAAATAAATACGTTGAAAATGAAGGATTCCGGAAGGCGTTTTCCTGCTTTCTGGGGACCCGGTTTTGATTGGGTACCTGACCACAACTGGGGTGGTTCAGGCATGATTGGAATACAGGAAATGCTGATGCAAACAGACGATAAAAAGATCTACCTGTTTCCCGCCTGGCCGAAAACGTGGGACGTGCATTTCAAGCTGCATGCACCTTACAATACAACTGTTGAGGGAACGGTTAAGAATGGGAAAGTTGAAGGGTTAAAAGTTGTACCGGAATTGAGGATGAAGGATGTGGTGAATATGTTTTAACCGGTAGATTTTTTGGTGGCCGGCCGAATAACTTTATCCGGCATTGTTGTGTCACTCACTTGTGCTGGAGGTAACAATACTCAGCCAGCAACCCCGCTTCGGTTTTTGTGCCAGAGTTGCGGAGTAGCATCCCGATAGCTATCGGGTCTCCTTCATGTGTCCGCAAGCGAACGGTACAAACCTTACGCTTAAAACTACAAAAGATACAAGCCGCCTAAATAAATGGGATTTATAAAGACTCGTATAAAATACACTTGAATATGAAATAGGAATAAATACACGAATTAAAGTATATTTTATACGAGTGAAAGCGGAATTGATTTTCAATTAACATATCAATTTTTTTGAATAATGCTGAGGAACAAATATATTCGTGTATTAAGACGTT
>JAQBNO010000132.1 GCA_028288485.1 Segetibacter sp. | reverse complement strand
TCTCTTTTGCTGGCTGTACCATAACCAATTACCACAACCTGCTCTAATTCCCTGTTAGCCGAAACAAGCGAAACCGAAATATCCGATTTGCCACCTACCTTAATTTCCTGGTTGGTATACCCAACTGAAGAAATTACAAGAGTTCCATTTGAAGGAGCGAGCAGGGTAAACTTCCCTTCGTTATTAGTAGAAGTTCCCCTTGTGGTTCCCTTTACAGATACGCTTACTCCACTTAAAGGAGTGCCTGTATCTCCTGTAATAGTTCCGGAAACAGTAATATCCTGGGCAAAAGTCCCAAAGGAGATTAAGAGAAAAAAAGCTGTGAGGAATTTCGTGAGTCGCGGAAATCCAATACATCTTTTTTCAGTCATTAAATGTCTTTTCATGTTATTTAATTAATTGTAAAGAATTGCAACACAATTGTGCAGTAAAAAAAAGGGACTATCAAAAAATGTGTGAAAAAAAATAGGAAGATTATGCAGGATGCGTACGCATCAAATGAAGTTGTAAGTATTTCATATGACAAATTGGTTAAAAGTTTTACTTGCAATGTTAGTGGCAAGACAATGCAATGTATATAATCTGCTGCATCGTAATAAAACGTTATTTATAATTATTTAGAATGAATTTATAATGCTCTAATAATGTCGGCACTACCAGTAAGAAAAAGCCTTAATAAATCGAACAGAAAAGTAACTGGCATCATGTGAAACGTGAAAATGAGAAACTCCGTTCACCTTTGACGTTTCACCAAAACGACAATTTTAAGTTGGATTGTCACTGGAAAGTTAGCGCACTTAAATTGCCCCTGTCGTTCCGGTAGTTACTCCTGATAGAACCTTCACTGTCCATTGACAACGTTAAAACGCAGCTCCTTTTACGGCAAATTAATCGTTACTAAAAATAACTACGTAAGGGGTTTACGCTTTTACACCTTTATCAACCTTTCCGCTGTTGTTTATTCTTCGCAGTATGAAAATGCAAATGGTTAACCAAAGAAAGCTGAGGCAAAAACCTGCAAGAACATCACTTGCATAATGCACGTGAAGGTATACCCTACTTATAGCTACAATACCTGCAAACAACAAAAGTGCGAAAGTTCCTGCCCACTTCCATACTTTACTAACCTTTGATTCCCACAGAATGTAAATGAGAATGCCACAAAAGGTAAATGCGGAAGTAGAATGACCACTCGGGTAACTAAAGCCTTTCGCCGCCGCTATCAGAGGATCGGGAGGCCTGTGACGTTTAAAAATGCTTTTTATCAAAAGCATCAATAATAAGCTGCCAAGACCGATAGCAGTAATATTTAATGATCGTCGCGTATTCTTTTTAAAAACTATATAAAATAAAGCAAGCAGTAAGTACGCCGGAAAAAGAAAGCGGGTAGAACCGAAAAAAGTAAAAAAATTCATTACCGCGGTAGTAGTCGGCGAAGTGTAATTCTCCAGAAAGGTAAATACGCTTGCATCAATATTATTTCCACCCTCCAATACAAACTTCTCCGTAATCAATAGAAACAGTAATAAAATAATGGCAAATATTACCAATACCAGAACCAGCCTGAGGGAAATTCCTTTTACTTTTTGATCAGTATTAGTAGTGGTATTTAGCATCGACAAAGGAATATTAATTGAAATAATTAGTTTGTTTCAAAAGTTATTCCCCCTTCGATCACTATGCATATAAAAGGTTTAGAAATTATAGACCAGGCCTGGTACAACTTGTTTATTAAGATATTGCAGGTTAAAAGTAACAGGCTTAGGAGCAGATTTTTGGTGTTTCCTCACTTTTGAGTAACGATGATAATTATTCACAACCTGGCGCCCACTTAAATATCCAAGCATTGCCCCTGCTACGACGTCTATTGGCCAGTGTTTATTTTCAGTTAACCTGCTGAGGCCTATCAAAGTAGCGGCGCTATACGATAAAATGGGGATCAGGGGTTTGTCTTTGTATTCCATTGCATAAACAGTGGCGGCGGCAAATGCTGCAGTAGTATGTCCGGAAGGGAAAGATGAGTAATCGCTACTGCTGAGCTTTTCTCCGTTGGGTGCTTTTTTAAAAGCGTAAAATGGTCCCCGAAAAATGGGGGCGCTTTTGTTCGATATCGGGTCGGTGTAGTAAGGTCTTTGCAGCGCAAAGAGGTATTTGCCGGCTGTGCTTATAGCGCCCGCTATAATATAGGACTGTGTTGCCAGCATTGCGGTAGTTTTTGCTTTTTGGCTTTTGAAAATTAATCCATAAGTAAAAAAACCACCTAAAGTATACACCTCGTACAATCCACCAAAATCGGTAATGTACCTGCTGGCAGAAGCGATACCGCGGTTGTTTGCATGAAGATTTTTGGCGAAACGATTAATGGGTCTGTTGGCTAAAGCTACCGCACCAAGCGTAAATGTAAACCCTCCCACCTTCAACCAGTCTTTTCGTTTCGTACGAAAGGGCGACGTAAACTGCTCTTTAAAATCTGCAGCTAACAAGGTAAAATAGACTTTGGCATCCATCTTTACGCCTTCATCAGCCGCGCCATTTATTTTATTCACAGCCGCATGATTTGAACTGTCGGATTGAAGACTGAAACTTTCCGGCTTCTTTGTTAACGAATCGGCATCCTGGCTAACAGCCAAAAAGGGCGTAAATAACATTATTGCCAGGAATGTTTTTATCGATTTCATCATCTGATAACGTTTGCTCCTCGTAAAAATTCTACAATTCTTGTAAAAGTTGCAGTTATATAATAAAGATTTGCGAAATAAAAGGAAATAATTGAGGAAGTAATACTTTTTTAACGGGCAGCAGCGTCTCTTTTCAACATCGTTATAGCCTGCCCCGCTTTTCCGCAGTCACTTACTTGTAAAAAGTCACTTTATTCCTCCCGTTAAAATCGCTGACGTGATGAATTTCCAGGAATATGGAGACGGTTCTATGGCTAAGAAGCAGGGCGGTTACTAGGTGCCGCCACAGGATTTGAACCACCAGGATTTTAAAAAAAACGCAGCTATGAACAGCACGGTGAAGGTGGTTATTCAGGTGTGTTAAATTGCTTATACACATCATCGTGATAATTCGTTCGTAGAATTGCTGCAATTTTGCCCTCATTATTGCCCCTGGTTTATCAATAAGAAAAAAGCGATACTCTCTTATCTTTCGCAATAAGCACCTGTAAGAATACCATTAAGAATTCCATTGGTGCGAATTCAATAAATATTAGGTGAACTTACCGTTACTATAAAACATTATTGTTGATGTAATATTGATTCGACCAATACGTCCTTATACATATTGCTGTAAGTTGTATTACGAATTGCATTCTTTTCATAATAATTATTTTAATTGTTTAAGGTTAATTCGTGGCAGAAAGATATGCTAAAATGAATAAATATATTACTCAAATTACAGCATGTAATATTCACCCTAATTCAGTATTTATCTCCAGTTTTTGGTAGAAACACGGCTTTTTTAATCACTTCTTAATTTTCCCGGCTAACTTTTTAGAAAGTTACTGCCTGGATAATTATGACAGAGGTGCTGCAATGAAAAGATATAGTACAAGAGAGTGACACAACGGGAGACGATTTATAAATAAAGCTGGTGCCATAAAAAGCGTTTCGAGAAGCTACTTATATAAAGGATGTTTTTTTGAATCCTATCCTTTCTCTTGGTTTTGTTTTCTGATGGATAAGGTTACGGATAGCATTGAACACAACCATAATTTGCGCATCATATTAGTTTTCTAATAGATTGAGTTTTTCTTTCAGCTCTTTGTTGTTTTCAAGCAATTGGCGCATTTGTACAAAAGCAGGGATAATGAAAATATGAACATGTAAAGCCTGCTTACTCTTTAAACACTCGAAAGCATTGCGACTCCCTGTTCTGTAAATGCGAGAGGAATCGCACCGCCGACCCGGCTTTTTGATGGTATCACATTTTGTGATACCAGGTTATCAATTTCTGCCTGGCTCAGTTCAAACATAAAATCTTTCCGAAACCTGTGCCTGTTAGTTCTACAACCTGTTTCAACGCCCTCGTTTCTACATTATACAAGATGGCAGGGTTGAAGTCGACATTACTTCCCGGCCCCGGGTAGAAAATATTTTACCAGTTATTTCAATTGTTTTATGAGCTACGGCTTTAGACTCTAGTGGTATCACAAATTGTGATACCACTAGAGTAATAAAAGACTGTTTCAACTGCAGAATATGTGATGACCTTATTCACCATTGCCCATTCACATTGCCTTATTGCCAAATGACTTACCAGCTACTCCCCCACCTTACTCGCCATACCCACCTCTTCAACAATTTCTGCTACTTCGGTTGCACTCATATTGGCGTTACGCATGCTGATACTTCTTGCTGCCGCGGCTGCAAATTCGGCAAATGCATGTTTGGTTATTGCATCGTCACTCACCATTACCGGGATGCCAATATCGCCACCTTCCCTGATACTTTGCACCAAAGGGATCTGTCCGAGGAAAGGAATGTCATATTCTTCTGCGAGCCTTTTGCCACCCTCTTTGCCAAAAATGTAATAGCGGTTATTGGGCAACTCTTCAGGGGTAAAATAACTCATGTTTTCAATGAGCCCGATGATAGGCACCTTCATCTGTGCCTGTCCAAACATGGCAATCCCTTTTTTTGCATCTGCAAGGGCAACATCCTGCGGAGTGGTAACTACAACAACTCCTGTTACCGGAACTGTTTGAACCAAGGTGAGGTGTATATCACCTGTTCCCGGCGGCATATCAATTACGAGGTAATCCAGCTCGCCCCACAAAACATCGGTAACAAACTGTCGAATAGCACTGCTCGCCATGGGTCCTCGCCAAACCACTGCATTCTTTTCATCTACCAGCAAACCGATACTAAGCAACTTTATACCATATCTTTCTAATGGAACGATTAATCCTTTACCGTTTACTTCCTTCATCATTGGCCGCTCACCGCGAACACCAAACATGATTGGTACACTTGGACCGTAAATATCAGCATCCATCAACCCAACTTTTGCACCGCCCTGGCTTAAAGCCAATGCAAGATTCGCTGCCACCGTACTTTTTCCTACCCCACCCTTTCCGCTGATGACTGCAATAATATTTTTAACCTGCGGCAACACTGCATCGCCTTCTTTACGTTTACTGGTAGTGTTCGAAGTAAACTTCACATTTACCGTTGCTTCTTTATTTACCAGTATTTTTATTGCATTAATGCAGGCATTTTTTATCATGTCTTTTAACGGACAGGCAGGTGTGGTAAGCACCACGGTAAATGAAACATAATTCCCTTCTATCTCAATATCCTTTATCATGTTCAGGGTCACCAGGTCTTTACCAAGATCGGGTTCCTGCACATTGCTTAACGCCTTCAATACATCGTCTTTTGTCATCACAGAAGTTTTTGTTAAATAAGATTTCCAAAACGCAAAGTTAACTGTTGAGTACCTTACTTTGTTTTAGAGGTATAAGCTATTTATTAAGAAGGGTTCGATACATTTTTATGTACCCCGGCACCCGTAACTTTGGTTTAACAGCCGTTCAGCCGTGGCGGCACTCTTGTACAGTAGTGCAGGGAGGAGCAAGAAAGGGAGCTGGTGAATTAAATAGATTGGCAAAAAAGACGTGGATCGCTTTGCACCGTATCAAGAGAAAAACTTTACGTTGCTGGCGAAAAGGTTGGTTCGTACCGCGCAATGACGACTTATAGTTTATAATACAAGTGCCGGCCTGGCTGAACGCCCTTGAAACGGGAGCGACACTACCAGTCCCGTCTACGGGAACGATGAAGTCATGAAAAACAGAAGTTGGCAGCCTAAAAAACTTTCTGTTACGAAAAACGTTATTATTGAGAATTGAAAGAATTGACTAATGATATAAAACTACATGAACAAAATTTTACGATACCTCGTTTTATTGATTTGCTTTTCACCGCTTCGACTGCTTGCACAATTTGAGCAGGTACAGGATAGTGTAGTACAATTATACGGAGTTGTAATGACTGCCGATAGCCTGCAGGCGCTTCCTGCTGTCAGCGTGGTTATTAAAGGCACACACAGAGGTACTATGACGAATGACCAGGGTGTTTTTTCGATCGTGGTGCTAAAGAACGACGAGGTGGAGTTTACCAGCGTAGGATTTAAGCCTAAAACCATTAAGATCCCGTCGAAATTAGAAAGTAACCAGTATAGCGTGATACAGCTATTGGTTACAGATACAGCTTACCTTCCGGCAACCATTTTAAAACCCAGGCCAACAAGGTCGCAGTTTGAGCGTGATTTTGTAAATGCACGTTTTCCTGACGACAAATACGAGATAGCCCGCCAAAATAATGACGTTGCAAAACGCAGGGTGTTAATGGCAAGCCTTCCGGCAGATGGAAGGGAATCAAGTAACAGGCAGCTTACACAAGGAGCGCAGAAAATGTATTATGCGGGGCAAACTCCGCCCATGAATATTCTTAACCCTTTCGCATGGTCTGAATTTATACAAGCCTGGAAAAGGGGTGATTTTAAGAATAATAAATGATCCGCGGCTATTTTTAGATATTGAAAAATTCAGTAGTGAATATTCAATTTTCGATGCTCAATATCTGATATCCCATACATAAGTTGAATGCTAGTGCTTATGCAGCTTCTTCACCACTCCCCCTGCCGCTTCTTTGATTGTACTGGCAAAAATAAAGGCTTTCGGATCAGATTCATATACCAAGTTTTTCAACCTTCGTAGCTCTAGGCGGGTTACTACTGTAAAAATAATATCACAGTCTGCACTTACTTCAAATTCTCCCGGAAGATAACCTCGTTCTCCTTTGTACACAGTTATACCTCTTCGAAGCTCGTTCACCAGTCTGTATTTAATGTTTTCGCTCTCACCAGAAATGATGGTAACACCGGTGTAAGCCTCAATTCCTTCCACTACATAGTCAATAGTTCGCGAAGCAGTGAAATAAGTGAGCACAGAATAAAGGGATGTTTCAATCCCAAATTTGAAAGCGGCAAAGCCAAAAATAATAATGTTTATTCCCAATATTATTTCTGTAATAGTAAAACTGGTTCGCTTGATCGTGTATAATGCAAGCACCTCAACTCCGTCGAGAGCAGAACCGGCGCGCATAGTTAACCCAATTCCCAATCCTATAAAAAAGCCTCCGAAAATTGAGATTAAAAGCTTATCAGATGTAATAATCGGATAAGGAACATATAACAGGCATAAGCCTAATAACACAACGGAAACAAAAGTTTTAATTGCAAAGTGTTTACTAACCGTGAAGTAGCTAACGATGATGAAAACAAGGTTAATAGTAACGATCACAAAAGCAAGATTCCAATTATACAATTCGTGTAGCAGAAGAGAAATACCCGTAATGCCGCCATCAAAAAACTTGTTTGGTACCAGAAACCCTTTTAATGCAAAACCGGCCGATAATACGCCTAACCCGATTAAAAAATAATCGTTTGCTGTATTAATATAACCTGAAGGAGACTTTTTTGAAAGACCGGTTTTGTTTCCACTCATAATGTTTAAAAATTTTACTTACCGAGCTGTTTTATTTCCTAACATCAAATTCTATCTTAATCAATAACTTCATATACGACTGTTTTGCCAGCCTTATTTTTCAGGGTCTCTTCACCTATTCTATTACAATTGAAAGATTCTTTGATCCTTTTATAACAATCTTCTTTCAGAACTATTTGCCCTGGTTTAGCAATGGATTGTAATCGCTGCGCAGTGTTCACGACATCTCCAATTACTGTATAATCCAGCCTTTTCAATGTTGCAGAGCCAATATTGCCTGAAATTACTTCACCTGTATTTATTCCAACCGATACTTTTGGCGAAAAAGGGTCTGCACTAAAATCTTTTGGCAATTTGTCTATAGACTTGCGAACTGCGAGAGATGCATCTACGGCGCGATCCAAATGGTAATCGCCGCGGAATACAGCCATTACTGCATCCCCAATAAATTTGTCAACATACCCGCCTTGCGCCAGGATCTCTTTTACCATCACGTCAAAATACTTATTCAATAGCTCGACTACTTTATCTGCCGGCTCCTTTTCTGTTATTGAAGTAAAACTGCAGATATCAATAAAAATTACCGTTACTTCAACAGCCTCATTCAGCATTAAAGTACTCTCAAATTCTCGCCGGTTCATAAAGTTCAGTACCGCCTCATCTACATACATCTTAAGAATATTATTCTCTTTAATTGCCTTCAGCGTTTCTTTAATTCGCAGCACGTGCTTATTCGTTTTTTCAATTGTCAACTCCAGGTCGTCGAAATTTACGGGCTTACAAATAAAGTCGAAGGCCCCCTTGTTCATTGCAGACCTTATGTTATCCATGTCGCCATAAGCCGAAACCATTACGGTTTGTATAAGAGGACTCACTTCATTCAGCTTCACCAAAAGGCCCAGCCCATCCAATTCCGGCATATTAATATCGCTCAGTACTATTTCTATATCAGGATGGTCTTTTACTTTATTAAGCGCATCATTTCCATTCAAAGCAAAAACAAAGCTGTATTTATTATCCCTGATTTGCCGACGAAACTTTTGCTTGATCAAAATTTCCAGGTCGGCCTCATCATCTGCTACTAATATTTTAAGCATTATTTTCTATTTTCAATTTTTCTTTAAGAACAGCAAAATCAATTGGCTTGGTCAAAAAGTCGTCAGCGCCTAAACGCATTGCCTGGTTATAATTTTCACTATCCCCATATGCTGTTATCATCATGACGACAGGGGGCGGAACCGCGTACTTTTCTTTAATATGCTGCAACAATTCCAAACCGCTCATGCCCGGCATGTTGATATCAGAAAGTATCAGGACAGCCTCGTGCTCATGCTTGTTTAAGTAACTCAGCGCTTCTTCTCCGGAAATTGCAAAAGCGAAGTCGACCTTATGCTCCTTTATCTCTTTTCTAAAGCGTTGCTGAAATAATGTTTGCATGTCGGGCTCATCGTCTACTACTAGTATTTTCATCGCATTAATATACACTTTTATTTAAATATCAGGAATTATATTAAGAGGCAAACTAATTGTAAACTCAGTACATTCCCCTTCTTTTGTTTCCACTTTTATTTCACCTTCATGTGCTTTAATAATATCGTAGCTTAACGACAAACCAAGTCCTGTTCCCTGACCTGTTGGTTTGGTGGTGAAGAAAGGCTGAAAGATTTTTTCCGCAACAACTTGAGGAATACCGTTACCATTGTCTTTTACGACAATTTCTATTGCATCATCCAACCTTCGCGTGCTGACTGAAACCGTTGGCTCATAAGTGCCTGCAAGATTCTTCTTTTTTTCTGTTACGGCATAAAATGCATTATTCAATAAGTTTAGAAACACTCTTCCAATGTCCTGCGGCACAACTTCTACCGCTCCTACATTTTCATCAAAATTTGTTTTAATAGAGGCGTTAAATAACTTGTCTTTAGCCCTTAATCCGTGGTAGCTCAACCTCAAGTACTCGTCTACTAATGCATTTATATCGGTAGGCTCTTTCTCAGCGCTGCTGCTGCGCGAGTGCTGCAACATACCTTTCACTATTGCGTCGGCCCTTTTGCCGTGATGATTGATCTTTTCTAGGTTTTGGGTAAGGTTATTGATGATTACTTCTACTTCCTCCTGCTCGGCCTGGGGCAAATTGTGCAGCGGCCCATCTTTCAATTCATCCAATAATTCTACACTTACTTCCGAAAAATTATTTACAAAGTTCAACGGGTTTTGAATCTCATGCGCTATACCTGCAGTTAGCTCGCCCAGCGAAGCCATCTTTTCAGATTGAATAAGTTGCTTTTGTGTTGTTTGTAAATCGACCAGCGCATTTTCCAGTTCCTCTTTCTGCCGGGTTAACTGAGCCGTTCGCTCGGCTACCAACAACTCCAGTTCCATTTTTCGCGCTTCTACTATTTTGTGTTGCTGCTCTTCGGCCAGTCGTAATTGCCGTTCTTTTTCAAGAGCCTTCTGTTGCCTGGTCCAAATGATCGAAAGTGCGATCAACCAGGTAGTTGCTAACGGGAATGTATAATTCAGTAAATTTTTTATTGATACAAAGAACTGGTCTGTAAATGGTTTAATCAGGTCTTTTAATAGCAAGATCACCGCCAGGGGCAATACGGCCAACATGATGGTTTTAAACCGTGAAAGTTCGGGAAGTTTAAACGTGGCAGTAATTATAAAAAGCATTAGCAGGTGCCAAAGCCATTTTATAATGAACCCCGCGGAAAAGACAACCTCAATTACAAACAGGAAGGCGATTGCCAACAGCAACCCGATAAAAACTTTATCCCATTGTTGCAACGATGCAAAAGTTTTCGACGATTTCCGTAAATGCAGGATATAGAGGAATGCAATAAACGGTTCCAACGACATAGTTGGGTATAATTTAATTTAAATAATAGCCAATGAATAGAGAGTCAAATTAATTCTTTATTTATATATCGTCAATTATTTCTGCCTTCAGCGCTGTTGCTGCCCGATTTTTTTGTTGCCGGCAGTTGTAATTAACTCAACATCGTTACCGCGAACGCGACAGGTAGTGCCACTCCCGCTCGAACGGCATGCAGCGGGGCCGGCATTTGTACAATTTGTTCTTTATTCATACGCTTGAATGACCAATATTTATTCAAGAGTTGAAGAGTGCGACGCAACAGAAGTCGGGTAAACCTCCTATGCCTGGTCCACAATAAAAAAAATAATTTTATTTTAAAGGCAATTCAATAATAAACTGCGCAAACTCTGCCTCTTTTGTTTCCACTTTCGATTCCCATCCATGTACTTTTATAATATCGAAACTTAAGATAAACCCTCCCCTGTTCCCTTGGTAGTAAATAATGCGTGTAGCCTCTATCCCGGCTTTTCATCTAATGCAAGGCTTTAAAACTCTGACAGAGTAATTAGATGAATTAGAAAGTTAATAAAAAGGCAACGTATTATATAATTTAAAAAAAGATGGGTAAATAACAAAAAGTACAAGAGTGCGACGCAACGGCCGATGCCATAAAAGGCAAAGCCCGTTTCATAAAAAATAAAACCATTAATTCTGCTTCACGGTTTTCAAATGGTCCAGACACAACAGAATTCCCTACTTTTATAGCAGACATATATTTTTCACTACCAATGCTACTATAATGAATAACAATAACAGCCGCAGGAATTTTATTAAGAATGCTTCGCTAACTGCCGCAGGCTTTTACATTGTGCCACGCCATGTATTGGGAAGAGGCTACATTGCCCCAAGTGATAAACTAAACATTGCAGGCATCGGAGTTGGTGGAAAGGCAGAAGTGAACCTCCCATATGCATGGAACAACGGGGCGGAAAATATAGTAGCACTTTGCGATGTAGATGATCGCATGGCGGTGAGTGCAAGAACCAAATGGCCAAATGCTCCTTACTACAGAGATTACCGCGAACTGCTGGATAAAGAGCACAAAAATATTGATGCCGTAATTATCACTACCCCCGATCATATGCATGCACCCATGGCACTGGCAGCTATGCAATTACGCAAGCATGTATATTGCGAGAAGCCTTTAACCCACGACATATACGAAGCAAGAGTTTTAACAAAAGCGGCTGCAAAATATAAAGTGGTTACGCAAATGGGCAACCAGGGCAGCAGCGGCGACGACACCCGCAAAGTGGAAACATGGATACAGGACGGGCTTATAGGCGATGTTCATACCGTACATGTATGGACAAATCGCCCTGTTTGGCCCCAGGGTATTCCTACTCCCACCGGAAAATTTGATATCCCCAAAGAACTCGACTGGGAACTGTGGCTCGGCACTGCTCCGTACCGCGACTTTAACCCCACTTATGTACCCGCCACCTGGCGTGGCTGGAGCGACTTTGGCACGGGCTCACTGGGCGATATGGGTTGCCATTTTATTGATGTTCCTTACCGTGCATTAAATCTTGGTTATCCTGTTGCTGTAACCTGCAGTGTAGGCTCTGTGTACAGTGGCTTTTTTAAAGAGGAAGTGTATACCGACAGCTACCCGCCATCGTCGGTCACCTACATTAAATTTCCTCCACGAAAAGCAATGTCGCCGGTTGAACTGATTTGGTACGACGGGGGCATTAAACCAAGAAGACCCGATGAATTATTACCTGATGAACCAATGGCAGAATGGGACGGCGGTATTATTTTCGAAGGAACGAAAGGGAAATTAATGGCCGGCTTGTTCGGTCGTAATCCTACGTTACTTCCAACCAAACGAATGAATGAAGTTACATTGCCTGCATCAAAATATCCGTTTGTTGAACGCGGTACCGAAGGCCACCAGACGCAATGGGTGAACGCCTGTAAGAAAGGTTATGGCGCTTATACCAGTTCATCTTTTGATAAAAGCGGCCCGCTTACTGAAACCGTTTTGATGGGGAACCTTGCTGTTAAAAGCTACAATTACCAGGAAAAGAACGCAAAAGGTGAGACTATTTATCCCGGCCGAAAGCAATTGTTATGGGATGGGGAGAACCAGCGAATTACCAATTTCGAACCGGCCAATCAATTTGTAAAAAGGCAGTACAGGGGAAGTTACAAACTGGTGCTATAAAACGGCTTATCCTTTTTGAGAATTTTTTTGAAGCCGGCTGCACTTTTCTATTTGGCTTTGCTTGCGTCGCACTCTTGTGCTGCATTACGTCTATAAGCCAAAAAGCGGTTTTAATGATTTTAGTGTTTGGGTAAGAAAATCAGGAAGGCTGCAAATTCGCCGTCTTTAGTTTCCACCTTTAATTCTCCACCGTGTGCTTTAATGATGTCGTAACTTAGCGACAGACCCAGGCCAGTTCCCTCACCCGTTGGCTTGGTAGTAAAAAACGGTTGAAAAATTTTATCCACGATTTTTTTCGAAATGCCATTGCCATTGTCTTTTACACATATCACAACACCACCCTCCCCCGGCAAGGGCGCTACAGCTTTTGTACTTACTAAAACTTTTGCTTCATAACCAACAGCCTGTAGTTTTTTCTTTTCCGCAACCGCATAGAAGGCGTTATTGAATAAGTTTATTAAAACCCTTCCTATTTCCTGTGGGATGATCTCAATTTTGCCGATGCTTTCATCAAAAGAGGTTTCTAAAGCAGCATTAAAAAATTTGTCCTTTGCCCTTCGACCGTGATAACTTAACCGCAAAGTTTCATCAACCAATATATTGATTTCGGTTAGTTCCTTCTGCCCCGAATGAACCCTTGAATGTTCCAACATACCTTTCACAATACTATCTGCGCGCAACCCGTGGTGACGTATTTTCTCAAGGTTACATTTAATATCTGCTGCAAGAGCAATAGCTTCTTCTTTTTTACCGCTTTTCAATTCTCTTTCCAATTCTTCTAACAACTCGCCATTCACCTCCGAAAAATTATTAACGAAGTTCAAAGGGTTTTGTATCTCGTGAGCAATGCCGGCAGTAATCTCTCCCAGCGACGCCATCTTCTCTTTTTGCACCAATTGCAACTGCGCAGCTCTCAGCTCCTTAAGTGATGTTTGCGCCTCTTCTTTTTGCTGCTGCAACTCCGCTGTTCGTTCGAGCACCCGCTTCTCTAACAATACATTGTGCTGGGTCAAATGCTGCTGCTGTTCTTCGTGAAGTGCATGCAGTTCTTTATGATACTGGAGTTTTTTTCGCTGACTTGTGATAAAAACAATAAGGAAAACGGCAAACAGCAATACCATTACAGATATGCCAAAAATTACCCGGTATTCAATATTGAGTTCGAGAAGTTGCATAAAAGGCTTTAGCTATAAAAAGACAAAAAAGGATGTACGCTATATTATGAACATTCCATATTCTAATGGCAAGAACCAGGTTTTGCTGAATCATGGGCACGTAAAATAAGAACACAAAGAAATTAATTACTACATACACACATAATCCTGTCACTACCCAAAAATCGGCCCCTCTTATAATTTTATTATCTTCAACTCTTAGTTCGGATAAGTAATATAACATGCAATAAACTAATAAAAAAAAGGCTTCGCCCGATAGTAAATTACCGTTTAAATTACCAGGATAAAAAAAATCCTCAAAAAAAGAAAATTGAATAACAATTAATATCGCTGAAACCACAGCAAGAACTTTTCTTGCTATTTTCAAGTAAGGCTGTTTCAGGGTAAAAAAGAAGTAAGTAAAACAGCTATATCTTACCATTGAATGTATGTTATAAATGGGATTATTGCTTCGTAGCCACCCGGGAAAATTCAACAACACTTTAAAATCAGTAATTATATCAGCTATAAGATTTAGCACGAGTGCCAGCCAAAGGTATACGATGACAGGTTTTAATAATGATGGTTGTTTGGGGTAAATTATTAATAC
>JAQBNO010000131.1 GCA_028288485.1 Segetibacter sp. | reverse complement strand
CATTAATGGTTAATCGCGCATCTAAGCCTTCGTTTAATGCTTTTGGTAGCTGCAGCAAATCGCCCTTAGCTGCAAAGGCTGAAATGGCAACAATACGTTGCTGCTTAGTATCCAAGGTGTTATTTGTATCAAATGAAGGTTGTGCTTTAATGTGGTCAATTAACGAAGACATTACAAGCCCCAGGACTAAAAAAATCTTTATGGGTGTCATACGAATACGCTTTAGTTGCTAAGCACATCAATCCAAATTGTTCGTCGTAAAAAATGCAGAGAGACGTTCAGCGATTTCCAGGTTATTTAAATCAGTCATTGGAAAGTGTGTATTGCCTTTAATTCCGATTTCTGGCAGATGTACCAATTTTACATCTCCACCATGACGGTTTACCAAATCTCTAAACTGTTTGCCATAGCAAGAATAGCACGCCATTGCTCCTGGCCCGGGTTTTCTGATGGTTGCTCTGGTATATTGTCTCCGTAATAAATGAGAATGGGAATTTTTGTGAACTTCATAAAATCTGCCATACGCACGGTTGGTGGTGAAACGGTACGACCGGAAAGTTTTATACCTGCAGGAGTTTCACCTTCAGGGAAAACGAAGTCACCACCTGGCTCAAAGGCCACAATTGCCTTTACATTAGTGTTCTTAATAGCCGTACGCCATCCCCGACCGCCACTTTGTGAGTGGGTGAGCAGAATACCTTGTCCTATCTTATCAAATAAAATGAAAAAGCATCAATGTTGGCTTATGCATCGTAAGGTCCTGCGTTAGGCACACGTTGGCGATAGAACTGGTTTAACGCTTCAGGGTCTTTTGATAACTGTACTCCCGGCTAAAAGTTTGGATCGGCGCTAAGACGAAAGATGCCAAACCAAAGCTGTTCGTCCGGAGAAGCTGTAATGTTCACAGCCTTTGTACTACGTGCTGCCTTACCCCGCCTCGTTGGTCAACAAGGTAAACTGAAAATTGGCGACGTAGGAAAATGTTCTGGAAACCTTCATGACCATCGCGAGTTGTTTCCAGGTCTTTGCAGACTGACCGTGCCCGTGCCAAAACACCAGTGGAAGTTGACGAGCATTATTAGGTATTTGATAAAAAACATAAGAATGGTCTCCATGCAATGTTTGTCCTTCTGAAGGTTGGCTAACCGGGTTATATGCTCCGTGTTTAATTGGGTCACATGTACCGGGATTAGTAACTACAGTGCCTCCGACTGCAAAGCTGCCTTGTTCCTGCATGATTAGCTTGCCGTTGCTAGTGCTGCCTTTATTTGTTGCACATCGGGTAAATAAGACGAACGCCGTAACTGATAAAAGAACACGGTATAATTTACGATTTATCTTTTCCAGAGTATGCATCAAGAGGTTTTTTTGTGTTTAGTAATATTGTATCTGCCTTTTATAGTACACCGCAGTATCTTTTTTTTGAGCCGGCTGGATTACTACTATGGTGCATTACTTAAATATCAATCCTACAGATCTATTTCCTTTAAGTAAAATTATCTTCGTTTACTTCTTGCCTTTTTAAAGTATTTAAAGCGTTTAAATATTGCAGACTCAACTGCTCAGTTACCAAAGACGAGTGATTGCATGACAAAGAGACGACGTTATCACCCCATTAAACCAAAAGTTTGAAATATCTTTGTAATCGACTTTGGAAGTTTTAAACTTTTATAATGAAATCGATCACCTGCCTTTACCACACGGTTTGAATACAGACGAAACTGAATCAAAAATAATCCTGGCAGGGAACTGAATGAAAGAGAAAACCTTTCCTTAGGACAGGCAGCAGAGTTAGCAGGGCTTTCTAAAAGAACTTTTATAGAAGTAACGGGCAGGTATGGATTTTCATTATTCACCACATCTGAAGAAGATTTATTATCGGATATGAAAAAATGCATCATATTATCATTTGTGATACTAGCTGCCTTATAATCTTTGATAAATTAAGGCTTTTATATCTTTTAAATAAGCTGTATGAAAGAGTCTACATAACCGGGAAATTGAAATGGAATTTTCCAAAGCATTACCGGCGGGATTGAGATTAAGCGAGTACAAACGTGTCTTTACAACAAAAATTTCATCGGGCGGTGGGCAATGGTGAAGCAAGCGCTTCGGCACTCGTTTTGAATTTTCCAGAAGCACTAACAGTAATAGATGATTTGAAAGCCAGAAAGTTAGCAAAATCACTGAACCGGAAAATTACCGGAAGTCAGGGCGTTTTAATGAAAGCGAAAAAGCAGGCTTGGTTGAAAAATTGAGACCTCTCCCGGAAGAATTAAGACAAACAGATTTTCGGTTAGCAAATAATATCATTGAAATGATTTTTGTTGAACCAGGAGAATAACGTTTTATTCCAATTTCAACATGGTGCAATCCAAAAATCAAATCCTTCCATAAAAATGTTTTAATTGCACACTATTTAATGATTGCTTATTTAAAATGAAAGCCGTATGAGTAATAACACACCGAAAAACTTTTCAAGAAGAAATTTTATCCGCAACGGGTCTTTGGCTGCCAGTAGTTTTTTTATTGTACCCCGCCATGTTTTGGGACGTGGATTTGTTGCACCCAGCGACAAATTGAATATCGGAGGAATTGGGGCAGGTGGCAAAGGACAAAGTGATATTGCCAATTTCTTCAAGTCAGGCAATGCAAATATTGTTGCCTTATGCGATGTAGACGATCGCCAATCAAAAAGAACAAGGGGCAACTTTCCTAAAGCCACTTATTATAAAGACTTCCGGGAAATGCTGGATAAGGAAAAGGGAAACATTGATGCTGTTTCTGTTTCTATTCCTGACCACGCACATGCTGTTCCTGCATTAATGGCGATGCAAATGGGCAAACACGTGTATGTACAGAAACCTCTCACACACGACATTTTTGAAGCAAGGGTATTAACTGAAGCAGCACGGAAATATAAAGTGGTAACTCAAATGGGCAACCAGGGATCTTCGGGCGATGGTGTTCGCCTTATGCAGGATTGGTACAACGCAGGATTGATTGGTGACGCACATACCGTTCGTTGCTGGACTAACCGACCGGTATGGCCGCAAGGTAACGGGTACCCGACTACCAAAGATGAGATACCGCCTGAACTTGATTGGAACTTATGGTTAGGCCCAACCCAGTTTCACGAATATCATACTGCCTTTGTTCCTTTTAACTGGCGCGGTTACTGGGATTTTGGTACCGGTGCGCTAGGCGATATGGGTTGTCATATCATTGACCCGGCGTTTAAAGTAGTAGGCCTCGGCTACCCTTCGGAAGTGGAATGCAGTGTTGCAGATATTTATGAGAAAATGTGGACACCTGTTTACCATCCCGAAAGCTGCCCGCCGGCGTCTTCTATCAAAATGAAGTTCCCCGGAAAGAATGGCAAGCCGGATGTGAAACTCACCTGGATGGATGGAAACATCAGGCCAGAGCGGCCAGACGAATTAGGAGCAGAAGAACAAATGGGAAACGCAGATGGTGGTGCTATCATAGAAGGAACCAAAGGAAAAATGATGTGCGGTTGCTACGGAGAAAACCCAACATTGCTACCGACATCAAAAACCAAAGACGTAAAAAACGTTAAACAAACAGTTGAAAGGGTTCCGGGCGGACAGGAAGGTCATTACGCACAATGGGTAAATGCCTGTATAGCAGGTTATGGTAAAGGCAAAACAAGTTCTCACTTCGATTATGCCGGTCCGCTTACCGAAACAGTTCTGTTTGCAAACCTTGCATTGCGTAGCTGGTACTTGAAAGATGCAGCAGGCAAATCATTCCCCGGAAGAAAAAAATTGCTGTGGGATGCTGTAAATATGAAAGTGACAAATTTTGAAGAAGCAAACCAGTTTGTAAAAAGGCAATACCGCGAGGGTTACGCATTAAAAGCTTAATTAAATTTCAGTGAAGGAGGCTGTTCAATACTGTTGGATAGCCTGCTTTATGTATACGTATTTCCAATAAATACCTTAAATATTGCCACATGATATCAAGACGCTCGTTCGTAAAAAATTCAAGCTTCGCATTAGGCTCTTTTCTATTACCCCGTGTTTCAGCAGGTAGCAAAAATGTAGGTGTACAACTTTATTCTGTAAGAAAAGAAATACTTGCAGACGCGGTGGGCACTTTAAAACACCTGGCTAAAATAGGCTATACAGAATTGGAATCTGCCAGAAGTGAAAAGGGTAATTATTACGGACTTACACCAAAAGAAATAAAAAAAGTTGCTTCAGATCTTGGTATGACTGTTAGAAGTGGCCACGTACATATAGACAAAGACTGGCAGAAATCGGTAGACCAGGCCGCGGAAACAGGGCAGCAATACTTGATTTGTTCCTCGATGCCTGCCCGCGGACAAACAATAGAAAACTACCAGAAAACTGCTGACATTTTTAATAAGGCTGCCGAAGATTGTAAAAAGCACAACATCGTTTTTGGATACCACAACCACGAAGAAGAATTTGAAAAAGTGGATGGAAAGGTATTGTATGATATTCTTTTAGACCGATCAGATCCCAATCTTGTAAAAATGGAAATGGACATCGGCTGGATGGTGGTAACAGGTAACGATCCGTTTAAGTATTTTGAAAAATACCCAAATCGTTTCCCGCTGTGGCATTTGAAAGATATGAACCTTACAAAAAAAGAAAGTACAGAGTTTGGCAAAGGTGGAGTTGACATCAGGAAACTGGTAGCAAATGCCAACAAAACCGGAATGAAATATTATTTTGTGGAACAGGAAGAGTATGCTTCTTCGGCATTTGAAAGTCTTACGCACGATATCGAATATCTTAAATCATTATCTTAAATGGATAAAATTATCAAGGTTGGCCTAATTGGTTTTGGAGTGGGAGGACAAATATTTCATGCGCCGGTATTAACACCTGTAAAAGGCTTGGAATTAGCCAAAATTAGGGCCGCAAGGCCTGAGCAGGTGGCGGTAGCAGGAAAAAAGTACCCGCAGTCAGAAATAGTAAATAATGCCGATGAAATTTTTAATGACCCCAATATTGACCTTGTTGTAATCTCCACCCCAAATACCTCTCATTTCTCTTTGGCACAACAAGCGTTGGAAGCAGGCAAACATGTAGTATTGGATAAACCTTTTACCATTACAACTACAGACGCGGATGAATTGATTGCATTGGCGGATCGGGTGAAAAGAGTATTGACCGTTTACCATAATCGGCGGTTCGACAGCGATTTTTCTACAGTTCAGAAAATTATAAAAAGTAATTTGTTGGGCGACATTGTTGAATTCGAAAGCCGCTACGATCGTTTCAGGAATTACCTCAAGCCGGGAGCGTGGCGTGAAGAAGACGCACCTGGAACAGGCATTTTATACGACCTTGGCTCCCACCTCATCGACCAGGTTACGGCCCTGTTCGGGTTGCCGGTAGCAATTACAGCAGATTTAAGGATACAAAGAAAAGGCGGGAAGGTTGTAGATAATTTCGAAGTAATCCTGCATTATCCTTCTGTAAAAGCGTCAATAAAAGCGGGTATGCTGGTTAAAGAAACCTTACCGCGACTTATATTATCGGGCAACAATGGCTCTTATGTAAAGTATGGAATGGACGTGCAGGAAGAGGCACTAAAGGCAGGATTTACCTCGCTTACGAAAGACAAATGGGGCGTGGAGCCACCTGAAACCTGGGGCAAAATAAATACCGAATATAATGGCCTCCACCTTGTCGGGAATGTTGAAAGTGAAACAGGTAACTACTCCGGCTTTTATACCAATGTCTACAACGTAATAACCGGAAAAGAAGAGCTGATTGTTACACCACTGCAAGCCCGAAACACAATACGCATTATAGAACTTGCCATGCAAAGCCAGGAAGAAAGGCGAACAGTTGATTTCTCTTTTTCGTAGCATTATTAAATGAAGTCATTTTTGGTTGTCAACTTTTGCCTTTCATAGCTTCATCGTTGTGTCACTCACTTCATAGGCAAACCAGTGTGGAGCTGTTGCTTTCATTAATGCAAAGGTCGAATAACCAATAACAAAATCTGTTTATGGACCTGAAAAAAGAAGCTGCAAGAAAAGCAATTACTTTAATCACCGATAAAAGTATTGTAGGACTTGGAGCGGGTTCCACAATAGCATACCTAGCTGAGTTTTTAAAGGAGGAAATAAAAAACAGCTTACAGGTAACTGTTGTCACATCGTCCTTTTCAACACTTCAATTTTTATTGAAAAATAATTTTCCGGTTCAACCAATAGCTTCAGTCAGAGACATTGATATCTATTTTGATGGTTGCGACCAACTCGATAAACAATTAAATGCATTAAAAAGTGGAGGTGGCATTCATACCCACGAAAAATTATGTGCTTCAATAGCGAAGCAATTTGTACTAATAGGCGATACCTCTAAATATGTAGACAGCTTCGACACAAGTATCCCCCTCGTACTCGAACTCATTCCTGAAGCCTTCAACTTCGTACCGAAAGAGCTGAACCGCATGTTTGGCAACTCTAGAAGCACCTACAGAACTGCAGATAAAAAAGACGGCCCTGTAATTACAGCCAACGGAAATTATCTGCTGGATGTGTGGTTTGAAAACTGGCCCGACCTTTCAACCATTAATCCAATAGCAAAAAGTATTACTGGTGTGGTAGAAACTTCCTTGTTTTACAATATGGCTCATAAGGCAATTATTGCGGGTGAAACAGGGGTTGACATTTTCGAAAAGCAGCAATAAGTTTACATCCTTTTGTTTTAAATTTAAACAATCCCGCTTATTTACCAAAAGGTGGGAGAAGCGATCATTTCCTGCTCGCCTATAATTAAACCCGTGAATTGCTTTTTTGTTGCTTAACAACATGCCGTAGAAGTGAGTGACACAACAGAAGATGCACAGCAAACCAAAGTTGGTCCCACCAAAAAAATATGTGCCTAAGTAGAATTAAACTAAAAATAAACCTTGCCAAATGAAACTTGCTGCCTTTCTTATTTTTCTTACCCTGGGTAATCATTCCATTTCAACTGCTCAAAACAACATTGGCATTTTCGATAAAGCTGCTGATATTGGTAATCCTAAAAATGCAGGCTCGTCAACCTACGACGAGAGTACGCAAAGTTACCATCTGAAAGGCGCCGGTTATAACATCTGGTTCAACCGCGATGAATTCCAATACCTCTACAAGAAAATTGCAGGCGATTTTATTCTCACTGCAAATTTTGAATTCTTAGGCGATAAAGGCGATGGACATCGCAAAATTGGTTGGATGATCAGGGAATCAGTTGATGAAGGTGCAGCGAGTGTTAATGCGGTGGTACATGGCGACGGTCTCACTGTCCTTCAATCACGACTGTTAAAGGGAGCTTACATGAGAGACCCTGAAGATGAAGTGTTTTACGCAAAAAAAACGGTGTTCCAGGTAGTTCAGTTAGAGCGGGCCGGCAAAAAAGTAACCATGAAGGTAGCAAACTGGGGTGAACCGCTGCAGGAAGTTACAACACAGGAAATACCTTTTATGAAAGATTCTGTACTGGCTGGCTTGTTCATTTCATCGCACGATCCCGGTAAGGTGGAGGAGGCGAGGGTATGGAACGTTCGAATTGACAAACCAGTTCCTAATGACTTTAGTCCAAATCCCATTATTCAAAGATCCTTAAAACGAAACCCGCTGAATGTAGGATGCCGGTTAGAAATAATGAACGTTTTCGACGGCAAAAGAAAGATTATTCGGGAAAGTGCAGAGCGTTTTGAAGCACCCAACTGGATGCCCGATGGGAAAAAGCTACTTTACAACGAAAAAGGTTCACTATATACTATTCCTATAGAAGGTGGGGCTCCCGAAAAATTAAATACCGGTATTGCTGACAACATCAACAATGATCACGGAATATCTTTTAACGGAAAAATGTTAGCAATCAGCCACGGCAGGAAAGGGAAGCCCGGAGGAGGCTCTACCGTTTACATACTTCCACTAACAGGAGGCGAGCCAAAACAGTTAACAGAACACACACCTTCTTACTGGCACGGCTGGTCGCCCAATAGTAAAGAAGTGCTGCACGTCGGTCAAAGAGATAGCAGTAAAATTTACAATCTTTATAAAGTTGATATAAATACGCTGAAAGAAACTGCTTTAACCAACAATACAACCGGCCACGTTGATGGTCCTGAATACTCTCCTGATGGAAAGTTCATTTACTACAATGCTAACCCAACCGGTACTATGCAGATATGGAGAATGAAACCAGATGGTTCAGCAAAAGAGCAACTTACTTTTGATGAATACCACAACTGGTTTCCGCATATTTCGCCCGATGGGAAATGGATGAGTATCATTTCATTTCCTACAGATATAGATCCTGCCTCTCATCCGTCTTACAAGCGGGTAATGTTGAGGATGATGCCGGTTGGCGGAGGCGCGCCAAGGGTAATTGCGCATCTTTATGGCGGGCAAGGAACTATAAATGTAAATTCATGGTCACCTGATAGTCGTCATATTGCGTTTGTATCTAATTCTGAGAAGAAATAGGTCTTAAGCCAGAACGTCGGGCCGACAGGAACTATTTTATTTTATTCAACGCTAACATTCCAATCATCCAAGCGGGCAGCGGACCTTCATTCTTGCGGGCTTGTAAATCTAAATGCCAGTTGAACTTTTTAAGAATAGGAATCTTGTGTGTTTCAACCAATTCTATTAACGTTCCGTCAGGATCTTCTAAGTAACAAAATCTTCCCGCAGACGAACCCATTGAAAAAGAGTTGGCACTGTCAACACTGAAAGTATAGCCGGCTTGTTGGCACTGCTCTTTCAGGTGATCCATATTTAAGACATCAAAACACAGGTGAATAAAACCGCAGTCGCCCCAGTACCTGTCCTGGTAAATTTTTCTTGGCTGAAAATCCAGCGCCTCTACCAGTTCGATTTGTACGGCTCCCAGCAATTTGCTGAAAGCTCCTTTGTTCGATACCTGTTTTTTTAATAATGCCCTTTTAAACTGTTGTCCCTGCTGTTGCCGGGCAGGCAAATCAATTGCAGGTGCAGAACCCTTATAAATGACTTCATCAATCCCTAAAACATTTTTATAAAATTCTATCGATTTTTCAAGATTTGACACGCCGATAACTGCACCTACCACTCCCCCACAAATTCCATTGCCGGCTTTAAACCATTCGTCGCCTTCTACTATATTAAAACAATTACCATAAGGATCGGTGAGCCAAAAATGTAAACGATCATCGGGGCTTTCAAATAAATCAGAAACAGTAATTGTTTGAATGTTACCGAAATATTTGTGCGCCTCTTTTACATTTCCCGATTTTATTTTGGCAGCAAAAATTCCTATATCTCCCACCACCGGCGAGTTTTGTTCACCCGGAGTTCTCGAGGTAAACTGCCAGATCTCAAATCCGCCCCCACCTGAAAGATTCATTGATAGGATGGCATGCCGGTTATGTACCTGGCTACCCGTATATTTTGTCATTAAAGATGCTTCTGACCTGTCGTCGAAGATCAGCACGTTCATACCGAATAAATTCTTGTATACATGTTTTGCCTCATCCGCATTTGTAACGCCAATACCAACCTGCTGTATTCCTGTAATTAAATTTTTCATAAAACAGTTTGTAAAGATTTTACGAGTCGCCGCGTTCACAGGTTTTAATACAACTGAAGTTAGCGCATATTCGATTTTAAATCAAAATGCACTTGTATCCTAATTTATTGGAAGGAGATGAATACTGAAATTACAGCACAAGAGTGCAACGTTCGCCCGGCTACACTTGCGTACGGGCAAGAATGACAGATAAGAGATTGTTGGCGGGAACAAAAAACAAGCCCAAAACAGCCAGCTGCTACAGCCGGAGTAAAAGTTAATGAAAGGAGATTGTCGTGAGATTTGTAGCAATATTCGGGCTGGTATAACAAGGTTGGCATTCATCAAATAGTACTTTCTACCTTGAACTTTTATATACGCTAAAATTCTTCAATAAGTTACAGTAATAATGTGCTTTACATAACGCAAACAACCTGTTTACTTAGTTATTCCTTCGCTCAGATAAGTTTCAGACACTTACTTTTTGCCTGTCGCCTACGACAAAAGAAGCTGCATCAACAATTCCCCTTTCCACGTTAGCTAATTCTTTAAAAACCCGGGCAAGATGATTAACCATTGTTGCAAAGGAAACCGGCTTCACGAGATAAAATGTGGCTCCGAGGTGATAAGAAGCATCAATATCTTTTGGACTACTGGAAGTAGAACAAATAATAACATGGGTGTTTTTCAGCAAGTTATTTTCCTTTATACACTTTAAACATTCTATTCCGTTTTTACGCGGCATGTTCAAGTCGAGAAAAATGAATTCGGGCGGGTCATTTGTTTTCAGAAATGAGAGGCATTCTACTCCACTTGTAACCGTATGAAGGCTATAAGATGAGGCAAGCGTTTTTGAGATACCTTCCGAAAGAAATTCTGAATCATCGGGATCGTCATCCACAATAAGGATCTTGACAGTAGAGTTCATGACATTTGGATTGTTTTTTAAGGGATTAAATACTTATCAATTGTTTGAAAAGCAGGTAAGGTTGGGATGATACTAAAGTAATTTACTACGCCATATAAAGATAGTTTACAGAATTAATTTATACCTTAACTTTTCCACATATAAAATATTAAAAATTCATAAAAAAGTATATTTGGAAAGGGAATAAACCCTACATACGCAAGAATTCGGCGTTTAGATTAAAAATAGCTTAAATACACCTTATTTTATATTTAAACCCTACAGCAGGTATTGTGTAGCGCCTGAGTTGCATGAATGGAAGCAGCGGCAAAGGGATCTTCAAAGAGGGGAATTCGTGCCGGTACAAAAACCAGGTTTGGAACTCATCAGGGGGTGTAGGCAACCAAGCGTCATTTCGCACCGTAAAAAGACTTTTAAAAAACAAAGTAGAATCTGGAAGGTGGATTATTGAGAGATAACATCTATTCCCAAGACTTTAGCCGGCTTGTCGTCTTCGTCGTTCAGAACAACCGCTTTGATCTTTAGTTTTTTTTCAGTTCCATTCACTTTTATAGAAAGCATCTCTTCAAAATCTGCGTGGTTTTTCCTTATATTCTCCGCTATTCGTTTTGCGGCCGGCTGGTCATTTTCTACCGCATATTCCAGGTATACTTCCGGGGTTACCACTGCGCCTTGTTTCATTTCAAAAAGGCGGTACATACGATCGGACCATTTGAATTCCTGTGATGAAACGTCATATTCCCACGTACCCAAATGGCTGAAATTTTCATCCTGTAACAGATAATGAATGTTCTGTTCTATTTCTCTTTCCTGCTCCTTTTTTAATGTGATATCTTCCGAGATCCCAATTTTAACTATGGGAACTCCATTATTATCCCGTTCAAAAACTGCGTTGCGGTCAACAAAACGGCGAATTGCGCCGGTCGCAGTTTTCATTCTATACTCAATGTCGCGCACCTCGCCATCACTTATCGTTTTAATATTCTCAAGGTGCGTCACCATTCGTTCAACATCCATCGGATGCATTATATGGAAGTAAGGTTCTTCCATTTTTGCAATTTGCTCACTTGTGTATCCCAGCGCTTCCGCTACAGGACGGTTTGTATAGGTTACTTTTTTGGTTTCCAGGTTCGTTAAAAAAAGAATGTCGGGTGTGGCAACGGTTAGTCGCTCAATGAAGATTTGGTTTTCGGTTAATTTCTCTTCCGCCTTTTTCCGTTCGGTGATATCATAAAATAAAACAATCGCCCCGTTGTCTGTAGGCCTCGCCGATATATATAACCACTGATTTAGATGATCAGCAAAGAACTCTATACCGGAAGGCTTCTTTCCTTCTGCAGCACTTGTAATAATATTATAGACTCCAGGTCGAACAGTTTCAGGAAGCACCTCGCTGATACTCTTATTCAACAATTCTTCTTTTGGAGTCTTCCAGATTTCCTCTGCCATCCGGTTCACATAACATAACACCCCATTTTCATCCACTTCAACATAAGCTTCGTCAATACTGTTTAGTATTTCATCGGCTTTTTTCTGCTGCTGCAGCATTTCAAATTCTATACTCAGGTCGTGCATCACCCATAAAACTGCATTTACTTCTTCCTTTTCATCCTTTACCGGGATTAAGTAGGTTTCAAAATATTTTTCTTTGGCCGCGCCTTCTGTTGCAGGTATGTGAACAATTTCTCCTCTTAGCGCTGCACGGAAATTAAAATAAACCGGCTCATTTATAATATGAGGTAACGCTTCCAGGATATTCTTACCTATCACCTCTTGTTTTCTTCTTTTAAAATATTCCTCACTCTTTTTGTTCCATACCATTATATTCATGTATCGGTCGAGGGCAACAACCCGGTCAATCGTCGCTTCATGAAGTCTTTCAATGAAATTGAGCCTGATGGTGAGATTGTGCTGCAATTCAAACTCGCGGGTTACGTCTTGTAAAATGTGAATGATACCGGTTACAGCATTATCGGCATTCTTAAGCGGTACCAGTTGCAGGTTGTAGTATTCTTTTCTTAAAAGAGATTTCCGGTTTTTTATGTTTACTATTTCCCCTTTCAGGGCTGTGCTGAAGAGTTTATGATCCTGTTCGTTATTCAGCGCCGGAATTATTTCAAACAGGTTTTTACCCAATACCTCTTCCTTTTTCAAATTATACAACGCCTCACACGCATGGTTCCATAAAATAATATTATGATTGAGGTCAGTAATAATAACCCGGTCAACAATATTTTCTGAAAGTGACTGTGTTAAATAAAGACGGTTTAGAAGCTCCTCCTCTTTTCTGTACTCACGGCTTATATCCTGTATTATCGCAATAAAGACCTTTTTATCAGCAAAACGGAGGTTCTTAAAAGTCGCTTTCATATGCCTCGTCTCGCCCCTTATTACCAGTCGAAAATCTACATCGCTTTCTGTAGAGAGTTCACGGCTAACTGCAAGTGCATCAGAAACGTTCTTTCTATCGTCGGGATGAATATTGGTTAAGAAATGTTTCTCTGTTAGTTGCACTGAATTCGGCTTATAGCCTAAAAGCCTGAATAAATTGTCGCTCCATGTGAACTGTTCATTATCTAAGTCGTACATCCAATAACCGGTTTGGATTACTTCTTCTGACTGGGACCATCCAAGTTCCTTAAGCTGTAACTGCCGGTGGATTTCATTTGTCCTTTTTTCAAGTCTTCGTTCATGCGTTACATCCCGAATAATTCCAGTCATTAATTCTTCGCGGCCAACTCGTATAATTTTACCTCTTTGTTGTATTTGCCGAACTTTGCCATCCTTTCTTACGATTCGGTATTCGAGGTCTGGTGCTGCCCGTTCCGATAAGATCCTTGCAATCATTTCTGTTACCTTTAACCTGTCGTCGGGATGTACAAGTTCCCGAAGAAAGCTGAACCCGGCAGGAAGAGATTGCGGTTTTACCCCGTGAATTCTATAAATGTTATCTGAAAAAACCGTTTTCCGGGTTTGTAAATTAATTTGCCAGTAACCTAGGTTGCCTGCCTGCTCTGCCAGGTGTAAAAAACTCTCCTGCAAACTGAGCTGGCTCTGCAAATACATTTCATTATTTTCAATCTTTCTTTGGCCGGTTATCTCCTGCACGACCCCACATAAAACGGCCGCCCCCGAAGAATTATATTTCCATTGGGTGCTATATTGAAGGTATTTTTCGTTCAGGTCGTTGGTAACGATCCGAAAGTCAAGGTTAAGGGGAAGGTGTTCTTTATACGCTTTTTCAAATGCTTCTGCAACAACTTCTCTTTCCTTTGGATGAACAAAATTTATAAATGTATTGAAATGGGGATTCAGACTTTGCGGAGGCAGGCCGTAGATTTTAAAGACCTGGTCCGAGTAATGAGCCTCGTTTGTAGATGAATTAATATAAAAGGTTCCGCAATCGGTAATGCTTTCCGAAAAGACTGTGAGCTGTTGCAGCAATTCAAGAACTGCTGCGCCCTTACGCAATTCATTTTCTTTAGTTGCTTTTTCAACCAGTTTTTCTTCAATAAGAGGCAGGTCAGAATCATCGCGAGTTGCAAAAGAAATATTACGCCCTGTAAGTGTTTTTATTTCGCCATAAGTAGTAATAATGCGGAAATGAATATCTAAACTTATCTCTTTTATTAATTTTACCCGCTCTTTTAACGATTCAAGGTCCTCAGGATGTATTAGGCCTACAGTTCCTATAAACTCAGCGGGTAAAGTAAGCATTACGTTGCTGCAGAAAACCTGGTCGCACACCATCTCCCAATTCCAATCGCCGGCTAGTACCATCTGTTCGGATTGGATATACAGGTAGACAAACCTGTTCTTCAATTGCTGTTTGGCTAAAGAAACGTTGCTTTGCGACTTTTCCAATTTGTACCCTTCATTTTACCTTTTTAAAAATATATTATTAGAATTATTGTGCCACTATATCCCACGCAGTAAAATAGCGCACGCTGCAACAAAAAAGGTCGAATAAACAAAGTCGGCTTCCTGCAACTTTTCCACCGCTATTTTCACTTTTTTTAGATGGCGATCACCTAAAATGCAGGTTCCCGGCACTGAAATTTTTCCAGGTATTCCTGCTCGTTTCCACGCGCCGTCTATATGCTGCAAGGAGTTGCTTTTATGTTACCAGCTTCAGCACGGCAAGCAGCATCGTTGCGTCGCATTACGTTTGTCGCAACCGCTTTGTGCAGCTCGGGGCTTTAAAAGTATACTACTTTCAACTATTAAAACATCTCCTAATTCTACAAGCTTTTTCTTTATCTTCTGAGTGAAAAAAGTAAACAGTGTGAAAATTAATAAAACCGATAGGAAAGGCTGCATTAAAGCAGTTCAGAAATTCCAGCAGACCGGGCGTAATTGAACTAAATACACGCCACTTATATTTACCGGTCTCCTACCCGAAAGAACAACTCTACCCACGTTGCAGTGGTGTGGAAAAGCTTTCCACATATAAAAATAAGGTCTTCGTAAGTACGTAAAAAAACAGTTGTGGAAAAGTACCGTTTGTTAGCTATTCAGATATTTCGCTATTTACATGCTATAACGGAAGCAAAAGTAAAGATATAGTGAGGGATGTCATTTTTACTTTTGTTATTACAGTTAATCCTCTCGGGCCAGTTATAATTTTAGATTCCTATATTCTTCTTGTGCAGCCCCGGGTACGTTCGCTAACCTTGAACCCGGTGCTTCCACAAATTATGCTGAAAATACAATCCATATGAATATAAATTTCAATTTCAGAGGTTCGCAACATACAGCAAATGTTGTAAAATATCTTAATAACGACATAGAAGTTGTAGTTAAGGACGATTATTTAGGGAAGGAATTTGGTTCCTCTTTTCATTATTATTTGAATAACGATAAACTGGATTTCGTTCCTTTAAATCCGGCTCACTCGGAGTTGTATAAGTTGCAGAGTGAAATAAAAAATGCGATCCAGCAATTCTCGAAGTATTAATAGCGCTGCGTGCATTAACACGACGATATTCAAGCTTGAAGTGTAGCGCCCGTTATTCGCGTTTAGAAACGGTTTAAAAATCGTGAAAAGATAGGTGAAGCAAGAATTATTTGATACAGCAAACATAACGGGTGAGCTTTACATAGATAAGAAGTTGAATTTTAAAGAGTTTCTTTTTAGCTTTTCATTTGCTGTTATTTCACCCAATTCCTTCAGTGAATTTTTCTGCGGGTTATCCGGAGTTTTCTTAATAGAGAAAGCGTCATTATAAAAAGATAAAAAACATAGCAGTTGGTTCTCTAAAACACAAACAATCCTCATTTTTAAAAACTTGTTATGGCGCGAATGTTTTCTACTGATTTTAATTATAAAAATTCAAGTTATACTGCCCTTGTAACTATTTCTGGTCATCACAACGATTGTACTATAACCATTCAGGTTACCGATCCTTCCCTACATAACTTTTTGCCTGGAGGAAAAGTAACGCTGGATACTGAGAAAAGAATACTAAAGGGTGAAAATAAGTGCACGCCTGATAAAGATCTTGTGGACGCCATTTTAGCAGCAGTTCAAAAACACGAAAACAATAAGCCTTTAAGAGACAACTGGAATTAATTGTGAAAGAAGGTGTAAGGCTAAAAGAAATCAAATATAAACCTTCATTTGACCCCATGGAAATTTGCAGTACAAGGGAGTGACACAACAAAAGACGCCATAAGAAATCTATAGCTGGTACCAAAAAAATCTACATCAAAATTTATCATAGCGGGGTTAAGTGATTAAAATAACACCTTCCTTTCCATTTTCCTTATACCCTAAACCTATACCTCCTTCTATAGCCTTACACCTTCTCCCGTCAAATCTTAACTTTCTTCCAATAGCCTTTACGGAAAATTAAATAAGTACCGAAAGTGATCGCCGTTTCTGCTATAAGTATTGCAAGAAATACACCTGTAGGACCGAAATCAAAATGAATGGCCAGGGCATAAGCCAGTGGAATTTGAAAAGCCCAAAAGCCGGCAAGATTTATATATGTAGGCGTGCGGCTGTCGCCGGCACCATTAAAAGCATTCATTAATACCATTCCAACTCCATAGGAGATATAACCAAGACTCACAATGCGCAAGGCCTGCGTTGCCATTTCTACTACCTCTGCCTCGTTATTCACAAGAGAAACAATAGGTGCTGCAAAAAATAAAAAGATCACGGTAACAATTGCCATAAAGACCATATTATACCTCGCGGTTATCCATACACTTTTCTCAGCCCTTTCGGGCTGTTTGGCGCCCAGGTTTTGGCCTACCAGTGTCGCTGCTGCATTGCTTAGTCCCCAGGCAGGCAAAAGAAAAAACATTAGTATGCGCAAGGCTATTGTATAACCTGCAATTGCATCGCTTCCAAAACCGGCAATAAGGCGCGAAAGGAAGATCCAGCTGGCTGAACCAATTAGAAATTGAAGGGTACCGGTACTGGCGACGTTCATCAGCGCCTTCAAGATCTTGGGGTTTGGCACAATATGACTAAAACGTACGGTTAATACTCCCTTGCCTTTAATTAGGTGATATACCTGGTAACACACTCCAATTCCCCGGCCAGTTGTAGTTGCAATTGCTGCACCGGTAAGACCAAAAGCAGGAATGGGACCAAGTCCAAAAATTAAAAGCGGGCAAAGAATAATATTGCAAAGGTTGGCGATCGTGAGACTTCTCATTGCAATGCTTGCATCACCGGCACCCCGAAAAATACCGTTGATAAGAAATAGCATGATAATTACGACACATCCACCCAGCATGATTCTGCAATATGGAATCCCCATGGCCAAAACCGTTTCTGGTGCATTCAATAATTGCAATATTTCCCTGGCAAATACTACCCCTAATACCGATAAAACTACAGTAACCAGCAAAGCCAGCAATATGGCCTGCATAGCCGATTTTGAAGCTTCTTCCGTATTTTTTTCTCCCACCCTTCGGGCAACCATGGCTGTTGCCGCCATGCTCAAGCCAATCGCGATGGAATAAATGATGGTTAAGAAAGATTCTGTTAAGCCGACTGTTGCGGCCGCATCTTTACCAAGGCGGCCAACGAAGAAAATGTCGACGACCGCAAACACGCTTTCCATGCACATTTCAAGTATCATGGGAATGGCCAACATAAAAACAGCGCGGCGAAGGCTTCCTTTAGTAAAATCTTCTTCGCTGCCTTTTATGGCGGTTTTAATAAATTGAAATAAAAAAGAAAAATTCTTTTTAGTAGATATAGTTTGAGTAGACATTTGAAGTTCTTGTTTAGCAATAAATAGAAAAGAAATAACGTGGCGATAATCGTCGCCATAATGTAGAATTAAAAGATGCTTGTTTTAAATAAACAAGGCTAAACAGAACTTCATAATGCGTAGAATTAAACCGCTTATCAAAAGCGGGCAGACAAAAGTATATTTCTTTAATGTATTTGTAACGATATTGGGATTAAAGGTTAATAATTTATTTGAAAGGCTTATACGGAATTAGATGTTGAATTTTGAATAATTTTTTAATGACCTAAACAACTTACCAAATATAAGTAGCAACCGCGCCAGCCATTAAAGTGGAGGTAGCAGTTTTACCTTTATAACCTACATTAAAAGTCTGGTCAATTTTACTATCGTTCAAGACGATCAACACCTTTTTACCTGTGGGTGTTTTAAATGCTACATTAGGAAGATTCTCATTTACACCGGATGATATTCGTACTGAACCTGGACGTACAAATTTAGAAGCGTGGGCAATAATATAATAGGCAGGATCACGGGTTACCTTGTTACCATCGATAGTAATCGCACCCAGGCACTGAGTACATCCGCCGGGGGTATGCGGGTTTTGATTTGGATCAGCAGCGAGGTTCCACTCTAATACAGTACGTGCCCAGTTGCGGGTAGCACCAATAATCAAGGTTTTTATGTGCCATTTCAGGTCTCCGGGAAAATTACCTGGTGCGCCAATCCATTGCTCAGTGAAATAAATATTCCTGTCGGGATGTGCTTTGTGTACTTCGCTTAATGCTTCAATTGGGCCTGCATATAAATGAAAGGCAGAACCATCAATGTATTTTTTTGCGTCCGGATCATTTAAAATGCTGATGGGGTAATCGGGCCGGTCTGCATTGTGATCGTAGATAATAATTTTTGCATCAATATTTGAAGTTTTAAATGCAGGGCCTAAATGATCTTTTATGAAAAGAGCCTGCTGTGGGGCTAACATTAATAAGCTGGGATTATTGCCAGGATGGAGAGGTTCGTTCTGAACAGTAACCGCATCAATACGGATACCCTCAGCCTTCATTGCCTGTATATACTTTACAAAGTAATTTGCATACGCCCCATAAAATTCCGGCTTTAAACTACCTCCTTTCGTGCTGTCGTTTGTTTTCATCCAGGTGGGAGGCGACCAGGGGGAACCTAAAATTTTTATCGTTGGTGAAATCTTCAGGATCTCTTTCAAGACCGGTATCAGGTGTTTTCGGTCCTCTTCGATACTAAACTTTTTTAACTCGGGATCTGTTTGGCCTGGCGGCAAATCATCGTAAGAAAAAACATGGTCATCTAAATCAGAAGCGCCGATGCTTACCCGGAGATAACTTACACCTATATTATTTTCATCACTCCTGAATAATTCGTTTAAGATTGCCGAACGATTTTGTGGTGACATTTTGTGCAGTAACATTGCACTACCCCCCGTTAAACAGTAGCCAAATCCGTCAATACTTTGATAGGATTGTTGATCATCAACACTAATTGTTTGATTTCTACCGCCCCCGGTTTTGAAGCGTAATCCGTTATTCTGCTTTTCAAATAAGACCGATCTGTCGGGAGTTGTTAACCAAAATTCTGCTGTAGAAAGACCGTTTTGTGCCCGGCGCAAATTTGTGCGGTTGTTTGAAGATTTTCCTTTCTGTGACAAGGCAAGGTCTGATATCAATATAAACACCAGGAGCGTTGTAAGTAAGTGGAGAAGTTTTGTTTTCATAAGGAAGTATTATTGGGAGCATTTCAATAAAACAAGGTTACAAATTAACTGCGTGGCTCCATTGTTTAAGTTGATGCAACTTAAACATTTTTAAGGTTTTAAATTGCGGCAGTATTACTAAACCTAAAAAATTCAGCTGTTTAAACCAATGATGCCACGGGTATGCGCAATGTGCCTGTTTTTTCTGCCGAAGGCTAGACAATAATACAAACTACAGCACCACTAAAGGAGTGACTAGACAAAGAGATCCAATCGGACAACGATGCGGGAGCCGAGCAGAAGTTTGTACCTTAAAAGAATCAATCTTAGCTGAAGTAATTATATAATATAGTGCAATAAATACAGCGGTGGCCAGGAATAAAGAGAGGATCCGAAGGGGAATAATGGGATGGAGAAACTATTAATCGGAGTTTTTAAAAAACGAAAAGGTTATTAGAATTACTACGGGGAAGATACTGAGATTATAGTTCCTTCTCTTGTTACTGCACCGTCACTTAAAAAAATAAAGCGGCATGGATACCGCTTTATTTTATAAAAGATCTTTGCACTGTTCGCTAATAGCTTTTGAAATAGTGCTATTTAAAGCATAGAGCTCAGAATGTGAACGGTTTAAAGTGTTGAACCCAACAGACTTATTTTCAACATAAAAAGGTAAAGAAGTGCCGAACTGTTTTTCCAGGCTATCATCGTTGAACAGTACAACAATTTTGTTTTCACCTTGTTTCGCCAGGCCTGCTTTATAAGTAGAGCCGTGGAAATTGAAGTTGATATGCATATGCGAGGGTTTTGAAAACCGGCAATACTCGCCGATCAGGTTTACAAAGGAGGATTACAGCTTAAAGATAAATCAAATTATCATTACAAACAAAACATATATAATTTTAGCAATTATTTAAAATAATTGATAAAGAAGAAGAAATGGTAATTGCACTCGGAAAATTTACCCTTAATTTTTACATTAACTTAAGTATTTCACTCCAAACTTCCATATTTACCGGAATCCCTTCTACTGAATTTTTGTTCCTTGTCTGCAAAACCCTTTCACCGGGGTAAAGAATCGCGTTGTTACTGTCATCGGGTGATGCACTGTGATAGTCACGGACAATGTTATTGATAACTGTATTTATTGCCGAGGAATTATGAAGATTGGAAAGACTGATGGCAATGAATACCTGCGAAACTGCTGATTCAACTTTTTGTTCTGTTATTTCATAGGTAGCTCTACCCGACGATAAGACGGCTGCAAGGATATCGAGCAACAATGATAATCCCGAACCTTTCCAATAGCCAATGGGCAGGGAGCGCTGGGTTTTTAAAACTTTTGTAGGGTCAGTCGTCATTTGCCCTTTTTCATCATAACCTCCCGGAACGGGTAATGTTTTGCCTTGCATGGCGAACTTTTCCATAGCTCCATAGGAAAACTGGGAAACAGCCATATCTAAAACAATAGCTTCATCATCTTTAGGAATTGCAAGAATAAGTGGATTATTTCCCAAATGACTATCCTTAGCTCCCCAGCCAGGCATATTAGCTATAGTGTTCGTCCAGCAAATAAAGGCATAGCCCTTTTTGGCTGCCTTCCAGCCGTAAGTTCCACCGCGCATCCAATGGTTCGTATTGCAAAGCGCAACACATCCTATTCCATTAGCATCTGCAAGTTCCATAGCTCTTGCTGTACAAACTATGGCGTTGTTGGGGCCAGGACCTAGATTGCCGTTCCATTGTTCCAGGGCACCAAAACCACCAATTTTCGAGGGCTCGTTGCGCCCTACAACATAATTCTCCGATACCATCTGAACAAACTTCGGAAAACGGTTGACCCCATGGGTGTATACACCGTCTAAACTATTATCGGCAAAAATCCTCGAACAAACTGCTGCTTTGGCTTCGCTAAAAGAGTGTTTGACGAGAATTTTATGGAAAACACTTTCCATTTCAGCATAAAATATCCTGATTTCCGCCGGTTGAGGCATTCTTACAAAATAAAAAAACAGCAGAAGTATCTACTGTTTTACTATTATCGAAAAAATTATTTATTCTTCTTTTGACCTTTAGGAGCAAAAATGACTAACATTCTTTTTCCTTCCATTTTCGGCATTCCTTCCAAAACACCAGTTTCTGCTAAGCGTTCTGCAAACTTTAAAAGAAGTAATTCTCCACGGTCTTTAAACATAATCGCACGGCCCTTAAACTGTACGTATGCTTTTACTTTGTCGCCTTCTTTTAAGAACTTTTCAGCGTGTTTGCATTTAAAATCAAAATCGTGCTCATCAGTACTGGGGGTAAAACGGATCTCTTTTACCTCGCTTTGTTTTGAATTCGCCTTCATCTCCTTTTCCTTCCGCTTCTTCTCGTACAAAAACTTTTTGTAGTCGATAATTCTGCACACAGGAGGAGCAGCATTCGGAGAAATTTCCACAAGGTCGAGACCTTGTGCTTCTGCCATTGCCAAAGCTTTTTCTGTAGGATATACGCCGGGCTCTATTCCCTCTCCTACCAACCTCACTTCGGGAATACGGATCATACGGTTGGTACGATGTTCCTGTTGTTGTTCTTTTCGAAAATTTGGGTTTCTTCCCCTAAAAAAATTCGGGTTTACTGCCATTAATTGTTTTTTGGTTACTGTTTGTTTTTATTTATCAAAAAATACTTTTGCAAGTGTTATGAATAATGCTGCAGCGCCAAAATGGTTGCGATTATCCAAATAATCAGTTTATTTCATTCCGATTTAATTCTACTTTCACTTTCTGAAAAGGATTGTGTTGCCGTCATCTCCGTAAAAATAGCAAATTATTCAGAAGCTGTCTTACTATCTATTTCTGCTTTTAAAAAATCTATTGCCTCCGCTATTGTTTTTGTTCCTATATCGCCTTTCGACTGCTTTCTGACTGCTACTTTCCCTTCCTGCATCTCCTTTTCTCCTACCACAAACATATACGGAATTTTGTTCATTTCCGCCTCTCTTATCTTTTTTCCTATTTTTTCATTGCGTTCATCCATTTCTGCCCGAATATCTGCCTTTTTGAGCTGCATTTTTACCTCTTCAGCATATGGTATGTACTTATCACTTATTGGTAATACAACTGCCTGTGTCGGGGTAAGCCACAATGGAAATTTCCCTGCACAGTGCTCGATCAAAACTGCCACAAATCGTTCCAACGATCCAAATGGCGCACGGTGGATCATTACAGGACGGTGTTTGGCATTGTCTTCACCGATATAAGTAAGATCAAACCTTTCAGGAAGGTTGTAATCAACTTGTATAGTTCCCAACTGCCACCTTCGACCAATTGCATCCTTAACCATAAAGTCAAGTTTTGGGCCATAAAATGCAGCCTCGCCATATTCTACCACAGTTGACAGTCCTTTTTCAGCTGAAGCCTCAATGATTGCCTGTTCTGCAATCTCCCAGTTTTCATCTGATCCTATGTATTTGCTCCTGTCTTCCTTGTCGCGTAAGGAGATCTGTGCAGTATAATCAGCAAAGCCTAAAGAGCGGAAAACGTACAGCACCAGGTCAATTACTTTCTTAAATTCATCCTTCACCTGCTCAGAACGGCAAAAAAGATGTGCATCATCCTGGGTGAAGCCACGAACACGGGTTAAACCATGCAATTCTCCATGTTGTTCATAACGATATACAGTTCCAAATTCTGCTAAACGTAAAGGCAAGTCTTTATAGCTTCTCGGAACTGCTTTATAAATCTCGCAGTGGTGGGGGCAATTCATTGGTTTCAAAAAGAACTCTTCACCTTCCTGCGGAGTTTTTATTGGTTGAAAACTGTCCTTGCCGTATTTCTCGTAATGGCCGCTGGTTACATACAAGTTCTTGTGGCCGATATGCGGGGTAATTACCGGCAAATAACCACTTTCCGTTTGCGCCTTCTGCAAAAACTGCTGCAATCTTTCACGAAGCATAGCTCCTTTAGGCAGCCATAATGGCAGTCCTAATCCTACTTTTTCAGAAAAGGTGAACAGTTCCAACTCCTTACCTAACTTTCGGTGATCCCTTTTCTTTGCCTCTTCCAGCAGCGTTACATATTCGTCGAGTTCTTTCTGGTTTGGGAAAGTAACACCGTAAATGCGTGTAAGCATTTTACGCTTTTCATCACCACGCCAGTAAGCACCTGCAATGCTTGTTAACTTTACTGCTTTTATGAACCCTGTAGTAGGTATATGCGGACCACGGCACAGATCGGTAAAATTTCCCTGGGTATAAAAAGTAATTTCTCCGTCGTTTAAACCTTCTATCAGCTCCAGTTTATATTCATCGTCCTTTTCAGTAAAATAACGAACAGCCTCTTGCTTGCTAACCTCTTTTCGCTGGTAAATGCTGTTGGTTTTTGCCAGTTCGGCCATTTTCACTTCCAACTTCCTCAAATCGTCTTCTGTTATCTGCCTGTCGCCAAGATCTATATCGTAATAAAAACCTTTTTCAATAGCAGGTCCGATTCCCAGTTTTACTCCCGGAAATACCGCTTCCAAAGCCTCTGCCATGAGGTGAGCAGAAGAATGCCAGAAAGTAGATTTTCCTTCAATATCATTCCACGTTAGTAACTGTAACGAAACGTCTTCATTAATAGGACGTGATAAATCCCACACCTGTCCATTCACTTTTGCGGCTAAAACTTTTCGGGCCAGGCCTTCGCTTATTGATTTAGCAATGTCCATTGCTGAACTGCCGTTTTCATATTGCCTGCTTGCGCCATCGGGGAAAGAAACATTGATCATAAAAGGGTTCCAATTATTTTAAACAGGTGCAAATGTAACGAACTATCGGCAGAGGTAACAGCACTTAACCGGCCTTTAATTCTTTGAAAAAAAATGAATCCTGAATAAAAAACACGCATCAATTTCAGAGATGCAAAAATATGAAATCGTAAATCTTTACATTTGCGCATAATTTACATTCTGAAGAATTGCAGGTATGAAGAAAATAGAACTGGAAATTGTAGCATTATCTCACAGTATAACCCAAACTCACTCTTATGCTGTGGTGTTGGGCGAAATAAACGGTCTTCGACGGTTGCCTATTGTTATCGGCGGTTTTGAGGCGCAGGCGATTGCAGTTGCACTGGAAAGAATGCAACCGAGCCGTCCGCTTACACACGACCTGTTAAAAAACTTTATGAATGCTTTTAGTGTAGACCTGCAGGAAATCGTCATCAGCGACCTTCAGGAAGGTATTTTTTATTCAAAGCTGGTATGCATAAATGAGCACGATACTATAGAAATAGATAGCCGCACCAGCGATGCCCTTGCATTAGCCGTACGGTTTGGCTGCCCGGTGTATACATACGATCACATCCTTGAAAGTGCAGGAATTTTAATGGAAGATTCGGGTACTACAAAGAAAAAATCTACTGCACCTTCTGCTGAACCCGGAAGCCGTGATGATCTCAGTGGCTTAAGCATCGAAGAATTGAATAACCTTTTAAATGAAGTGCTCGACCAGGAAGATTATATAAGGGCAATAGCTATAAGGGACGAGTTGAATAAGAGGAAGAAATAGTTAGAACCATGATTGAGGGATTTATTTGGATTATAGGGAAATGAGGATTTATGTTTACCTACCAACTTTTGTATTTCAAAACCGCCTCACCCTATTTGTAATTTGTTTTTGTGGTACCAACTTTAGTCCGTGCAGGCAGCATCGTTGCGTCGCAATCCGTTCATCGTTTGAATAAATATGAAGCTTTGTTACAGTGATATTTATTTTCCTTGTAGTCTCGGGGCCATCCTACAAATAATCTAATAGACCTTCTTATTGCTATCCTCATTTCCTCCTAATCTTGCGTTATGTAACAAACCGAGGTGCCATCATTTCCTCATAATCCTCTTTCTTCAATCTCCTAAATCCTGGTTCCAGTTATACTATGATCTCCTTTCCAAACTGCAAAATCAACATAGGCTTAAACATAGTTCGTAAAAGAGACGACGGGTATCACGATCTTGAAACTATATTTTACCCTGTTGATTTGAAAGATGCAGTGGAAGTGATCAGGTCAGAAGAAATAAGTTTTCATACTACAGGTTTAGCTGTAAGCGGATCTGCTGAAGACAATCTTTGTGTAAAGGCCTATTCTATTCTTAAAAAGGACTTTCCTGGTTTACCACCTGTTAGTATTCATTTACATAAAGCCATCGCAATGGGAGCCGGCCTGGGCGGAGGCAGCGCCGACGGAGCGTTTATGCTCTCTATGCTGGATAAGAAATTTCAACTAGACCTGGCGGAGGAACAATTGATAAAATATGCGTTACAGTTGGGAAGCGATTGTCCTTTTTTTATTATTAATAAGCCTTCTTTTGCAACAGGACGCGGAGAAAAACTAACACCTGTACAGTTAGACCTTTCAACTTATACCATGGTTCTTGTAAACCCCGGAATTCATGTTTCAACAAAAGAGGCATTTGCAAAATTAAAACCGTCTACACCGGCTATAAGTTTGCAACAGCTTATTGAACAACCTTTAAATAACTGGAAAGGCAAGGTGATAAATGATTTTGAAGAACCGGTTTTTAAACTCTACCCCGCGATTGAAAAAATAAAAAATGATCTATACGCGGCGGGAGCAGTATTTGCGTCAATGACCGGAACAGGAAGTACGGTATTTGGAATTTTTGATTCTGCTGTTGAACTGAATTTGACATTTCCGGATAACTATACTTATATACTTCTCCGTTGATTGATTCATGAATAGGATTACTTTCAGCTGATTGCGACCCTTCGAAAGGCCCAGGGTAAAACTGCCACGCCGAATAATGTGTTACAGTACAAGCGAGCGTGGCAACGGCTGTTGCTCAATAGTTTCAAAGCCGGGAACCAAAAAAATCACAGGTTGCAAGTACCGGTTTCGGTTACACGGCTTCTGCTGAAACGGGCAACGGGTAACCGGCAACCTGCTTGTTAACTTCTTGCTTATCTACGATCCACCAGTATTTTTCGCACAACATTTTCTTTATTCCCTACCAGATTAAAAAAGTAAACACCGGAAGGCAGGTGAAGAGGACTGCGGAAACTAGTGCCTGAAGTGGGAATGGAATAATTTGCAAGTACGCGGCCATTAACATCAATTACCCGTAAAGCGGAATAAACATTTGGCGGCATGGTTACAGTAAAGTTGTTATAGACGGGGTTAGGGGAAATGGTAACATTTACCGGTATAGGCTGCGTGGAAACGCCCTCCGTTATTGTTCCTACCTTATTCAGCACCCAGTTATTTGGATCGACCTCTACTCCAGTTGGTATCCTGGGATAATACAATGTAAACCGCTGGTTATTGGAAGTTTGATTCAACTTAATAGTTGTATCGCCGTTTGGCGATAAGATTTTATATTCCATTAAGCCGGTAAACAAAGGCGTAACATTCGGCATTGAAGTAGTTTGGCTGATATCTAAAACCATTGTATCGGCGCCATGCTTCCAATAGCTTACGTTATAAGTAGGATAACCTTCGCCGTATATTTTCTGGCTGAAAAAATCTGAGAGGTTTTTGCCGCTTACCTGTTCGGCAAGCTGTTTAAAATCGGTTGTAGAGGCGAATGAATTTTTAAATTGCTGCTGATATCTTTTTAATATGTTGAAAAATACAGTGTCGCTTTGCATCTCGAAACGCAGGTTATGTAAAGCCGTTGCCCCTTTTGCATAGCTGAGACGGTAGTTGAAGATTCTTCCTTCATTATAGGTATCTGCTGATGGAACATATACGCTTCCCCAGGGCTCCGCCATACTAATCTTGTCTAACTCATTTTTAGCAGTTGCTGTGTTTGTTGGAAAAAGAGCTGGAAGTTTTTCCTGCATCAGCAAGGAGGAATATGTCGCAAAACTTTCATTGACCCAGATATCGTTCCAGCTTGCACAGGTAACATTGTCGCCAAACCATTGGTGGGCGAGCTCATGGGCAACCAGAGTCTCTTCGAAATTCTTAAGCGTCGTCATAGTTGCATGCTCCATACCGCCACCAATGTCGGCTTGCGAGTGACCATACTTCTCTTTATAAAAAGGATATAAGCCAAACAATTCACTCATCTTTTCAAGAAACGGCGGAGTTTTATCAACTAAAACTTTAACCGCGTTAAAATAGGTATTATTATTTACAAGAAGATTTTGAACAAGGATAGAATCAGGAGCAATTGCGGACGGCTTTGCATAATTATTATATTCGAGGTAGTTACCAACGGCTATACTTGGCATATAATAATTTAAAGGATAGCGACAAGCCCAGCGATATTGCTTTTGGTTACCAGGTAAATCAACAACAGCTTTTAACAACCCGTTTGAACCTGCCTTGTACGCTGCAGCGGTAGTGATCCAGATATCAGTGGAATCAATCTTTTCGTTCAATAATTGTTTTGCAGGGAACCATTCCCGTGCCTGGAAAGATTCAGAAACACTGGCAGTGAAGTCAAGACCATTTTCATCGGTACCGGTAAAAAATCCAGCGGCTACATTTCCTTTATAATAAAAAGTCAGATCAAGCAGGCTGCCTGCAGGGGAAGCCGGGGAAAGCGGGATGTAAATATGATGGTTGCTGCGGGTGAAGAGAGCTTTAACGTTATTAAGGTAAACTGAATCGAGAGTCATCGACTGTTTGAATTCGATCGCAAAAGTGTCTAACGCCTGAAGGACCGAGACTTTATAACTGCATGACGAAGTGATAAAGTTGCTTTTAGGCTGAACCGTGATATCGATCTTCAAATGCTTGATGTCATAATAATTCATTTTGCTGTTCTGGTAGAAAGAAGCTGCGTTGGTTGCTGCTCCTGCCAGTCGCCGGCCACAATTTTTAAAACAATCATTCTTTATCTGCGCTTTAGCCCCTGAGGCAATAAAAAAAAGCAGGATAGCAAAGGCTTTCATATAACCGATTATGGATGCAATTTAAATTTTTATAAAGCATGTAAGGCTGCCGGTTCAAATTAACTTTGCCGCATGAAAATGCAACTATGGTCAATAGGAAAGGCACATGAAAGTTACGTAAAGGAAGGTGTTGAAGATTTCACCAAGCGCATCTCTAAATACTACCCGGTTGAGTGGAAGGTTTTTACACCGGCAAGGCAAACAGTTAATTCTCTTGAGAATGAAATAAAAAAAAATGAAGCCTTACCAATTTTAAATGCTTTACAAAAAGATGACTACCTGGTTTTGCTGGATGAAAAAGGAAAACAAATCAGTTCACCGCAACTCGCAGCTTTTATTGAAAGCAGGGCAAACAGCAGTGTCAGGCAACTCGTCTTTTTAATTGGCGGTGCCTTCGGCGTTGATGAACAAATTCGCACCCGCGCTAATTTTACCTGGTCGTTTTCTCACCTTGTTTTTCCCCACCAGTTAATGCGGCTGATGCTGGCCGAACAAATTTACCGGGCCTGCAGCATCATCCGAAACGAGAAATACCATCACGAATAATTCATTAACTTGCCGCGCTATGAGTATTACCTTAATTATTATTATTATAACCGCCATCGTTTCTTTTACAGCCTTTTCCAACGAAAAGATCAAGTACGATCTTATTTTCAATGGGCCCGCCGTTAAAAACAACAATCAATGGTACCGGTTTTTATCCTGTGCTTTAATACATGCCGACATTACCCACCTTTTGTTCAATATGTTTGCATTCTATTCGTTCGGGGGGCTGGTAGAGGAGAACTTTAATGATATTTTCGGCGCGAAAGGACCAGTGCTTTTTATTGCCTTGTACGTTATTTCCCAGATTCTTTGCCTGCTTCCCACCTACTTTAAACACCAGGATGATTATTACTACAATAGTCTTGGTGCCAGCGGGGCAATCTCAGCAGTAGTGTTTGCTGGAATATTTCTTTTCCCGCTTCAAAAAGTAGGTATTATATTAATTCCAATTTATATTCCCGGTTTTATTTTTGGGTTCATTTACCTAGCTATAACTGTATACCTGGATCGAAAAGGAGGCGGAACGATGAATCATTCGGCTCACTTTTTCGGTGCTGTTGCGGGTATCATGTTATTGGTAATATTTGGGTACATTTTCTCGCCATACGATTTGCTACAAAACTTTATTTCAGAAATAAAAAGTTATTAGAGCCAGGATTTATTTGATTTGCGGAACTAGCAGGAAATAAAGAAGCTGCTGTGGTTTGTTGTTTTTTTTATAATACCAGCATTCGTTCGCTTAGAATCATCGTTGCTACGCTCAGTTCAACATTGTAATTTCCAATCGAACTTAGCGTAGCAGTTCTTGCCCCGAGCCTTGCCGAAGGGTACTATGAGCGAAATCGAATGGTAGTAATCCGTTTTCTGTAGACCTTGATTGGACTTTTTTTAGGCGTTGCGTTTTTTACTTCAACCTGGTTAACCGGGCAGTTTCAAGGAAATCTGTAAATGGTCGCAGCATTTTTATTCACCTCTTTTACCCGCCAGTGAAAGCAAATACCATAACCGCCAGGATCAGTAAAGTTTAAAGCTTTTCAACCGTAGCCGGTCATTTCGGGCTTTTTCAGGCCGACTCCCCTTTCCGGAAGATATGAACAGGCATGGTCAATGGCGGGGCAACCAAAATACAACGCGGCATCACTATGTGCTTCAATAGCTTTCGACTGTTGAGCAGAAGGCCGCCAGCTAAATAATTTATCCTGCCCGTACTTGAATAAAATGTTTGAACAGTTGTATAACGAGAAGCCTATATTTTACCACCATTTACACGGCTATCAAGTTGAGAAATCGTTACTTCAATTTCTTTTACTGCGCAAGAAAAGCTGCGCAGTAATTTGCCGACAAAGTGGTTGCGACCCTTCGACAAGCGCAGGGTACCCTTCGACTTCGCTCAGGGCACAGCTGCTATGAAAAAATGCTTTTGAACCGAGCGTGGCAACGATGTTTCATTTATATTCAATTGCTTGTACCAAAAATTTAATTGTCTTACAGGGTAGT
>JAQBNO010000122.1 GCA_028288485.1 Segetibacter sp. | reverse complement strand
GTTATCATCACTCAGTTGCCGGACCGATAGGGCCTATATTAACTCCTAACTTTGATATGCAAAAAAATGACGTAAGTTTCTTGGCTGCTCTCAATACTTCTATATACGAAAGTTTCAACATTAGGATTAGATGAGTTAACGGGTCCGAAAATACTGAAAACGATTTACCTTCATCGAACAAATGTACAATCAGGCGATGTCGGTAAACTACAGATATTTGTACAAAAGCAGTGTTAGAAACAGCGAGTTACACTACCATTAATAGCCACCGCTACTTTGCTTGTAAAACAACACAAATGAAAAAGAATTAAAAAAACATTTATAATATTGATAATCCTGTGTTTAATAAATTTGCTCGCACATGCCCAACACGCACCTGGGTAAGTTTTAAATCAAAAGACATTCGTGCTTATTTAGCCAAATAAATTCTTATCAAAAAAGAGAACAAAAACATAATGAAGAATCCCAATCCTGACCCATCCCAACATAAAAATGTGCCGGTTTGGAACGCCGAAAACTGGTACTACGAAGACATTATTATCGGAACCCGGATAAGGTCTCTTCGCAGAACAGTCAGTGAAGGAGAAAGCATGCAGTTTAATACACTTGTGTTAGACATGCATCCGTATGTTGCCGATGAAATATTCGCCAAGGAGGAAGGCATCTTTGGTAAAAGACTTGTTGCCGGGGCTTTTGTTTTCAGCGCAGGTTTAGGCCTTGTGGCAACAAACTGTGTAAATGCGTTTAGTTATGGATATGATAAGCTTCGTTTTATTAAACCTGTTTTTATCGGAGATACCATTTATACAATAAAGACAGACCTTGATAAAAAACCGAAGTACCCAGATATGGGTTTATACACTGCCAGCTATGAGGTCTTTAAAAATGAGGGAGAATTAGTGCTTTATTGCGAACACCTTCAAACGGTTAAATACAGGAATCCTGCAGACTTCAAATCTGAAAAAAGTTGACATTAAATTTCAAAGCCTTCCAAACCGGCGGACAGGATCGCCCATCTTGTACTGAAATTTTTAAAAATAAAGCGTTTAAAAGTTTGAAATTTTTTAACAGCAGGCTGGTTCTGCGTTCCTCCCTTTAATTTTTTTGGGTGACCAGTAGTCATTTTTATCGCAGCTACCGTTGTGTCCTTGTACTATCTATTTTTATAGCAACTTTTAAAAGACAAAAACAACTCCCCTTAATTTTATTACTGAAACTCATTAACTCTTTACTATTCTACTACCTGATTCATTAACTTTTAAAAAAAGCAGTTCACCTACAAGTAACTTTTAATCAATCTTTATCTGTTGCATTGTTTTGTTTTGATTAAAATTTACCCGGTATTCTTTGGGTGTTTTATTTGTAATTTGTTTAAAGATTTTGTAAAAGTTCGTTGGGTTATTAAAACCACATTCATAGCTTATATTGTTAATGGTGTTATTGTGATTTTGCAATAAAACGCAGGCATGTCCAATGCGGATTTCATTAAGGAATCTGATAAAAGTTTTTTGTGTTTTCAGCTTAAAGAACCGGCAAAAGGCATTAGGAGTAAGATTACAAATATTCGCTACTTCATTTAACATGATATCACGGTTAAAATTCTTCAATAAAAACTGGTTCACTTCATTAAAACGAGTCATGTCGTTTTCATTTTGAATGCTTTTATAGTTCAGGCCCGCCAATAATTCATATTCACATGTTTTTATTAAAATGTCTATAATGTGAAGAAAATAACCTAATTGTTCAAATGCTTTCGTATCACAAATGGCTTTGATTTTCTCTATAATAACGTCCCTGGTTTTTCCGTAAAACCGTAACCCCCGTTGAGCTTTTGTAAGCAGTTCTTTATATGAGCAGGTAACATTAGGATCGTCAGTAATGGTTGTTACAAATGCCTGCGGAAAATAAAGACCAACGGCGTTGGTATACAACTCTTTCTCATTTGCATAAAATATCGGATCGCATTGCCATAAATGAGGAAGATGCGGGGCCACCAAGATTAGCTCACCATCAGAAAAGCTACCTACATAATCACCTATAATTAGTTTTCCATAACTTTTTTCTACCCATACTAATTCACAAAGCTGGTGAAAATGAAAAGGATGATCGAAATGCGGTTTATTAATTTTTTTTACCCATATCTCTTTTTTATTAAGAATAGGTGCATCGATAATTAATTCAGGTTTCATTGTAAGAAAAGTGATTTTAGTTGTTAGAGGCCGAGGCCGTATTGAATTATTCTTTTAACTGCATTAAATAAGAGTTACAGATAATAATAATAATAATAAGGCTGTTACAAAAGCAATTAACAATAGTATTTGTGCTAATCACTAAAATTGGTAAAATAGTTTAATAACCGAGTAATATTAGCTAATATTTTTCATATCAGATAAATGACCTTTAGTACCTAAAATTAACGAAGATGCCAAACCCAAAACCCCAAAACCTTCAGACTCTATTGAAGCGAAAGGTTCTCTCGCTGGTCACCTTACTATTTTTTCTTCTAACCACCATTTCAGCACTTGCAGTACCACGTTTTGATGCTCTTGAAGGGGTCATTACGGGGAAAGTAATAAATGACAGAGGTGAACCCTTATCTGGTGTTACAGTTCTGCTACGGGGCTCCAATACTACTGTCGTCTCAGGTGCAGATGGATCCTTTTCTATCAGAATTCCAGGTAACTCAGGAAAGCTTGCATTTTCATACGTAGGAATGCAAACACAGGAAGTATCGGTTTCGGATAAGAATAATAATATAGAGGTCAGGCTAATTGCAACAGAAAGCGCTTTAGATGATGTTGTGGTAGTAGGTTATGGTACCCAAAGAAAGGTGAATCTTACCGGATCTGTTGGAAGTGTGAGTGGTAAAGAGCTGGCAAAAAGGCCAACTCCAAATGTTCAAAATCTTTTGCAGGGAAGAGTTGCAGGTCTTGACGTTGTTCAAAGCACCGGTCAACCAGGTAGAGATAACGCCAACATTCTTATACGTGGCCAGGGCTCTTTCGGCGCTTCTTCTGCTCCGCTCATACTTGTTGATGGGGTAATTGGAACCATCAATAATCTGTCGGCCGAAGACATTGCAGATGTTAGTGTTTTAAAAGATGCCGCTTCTGCCGCAATATATGGTGCAAGGGCTGCAAACGGAGTAATACTGATTACAACGAAGAAAGGTAAAAAAGGACAGAATACAGTGGAGTATTCTACAAACGTCGGTTCCAGCCGGGCAACCGTTCTTCCTGACCTGATCTACAATTCTGTTCAGTACATGGAAATGCGTAACAAGGCCGCCATTCGTTTCGGTCAGCCCGCTTTTTACACAGATGAACAAATCGGCTGGTATAGAAATCCTACCAATAAAGAACAATACCCCAATTTCAACTGGATGGATTATGCTTTTAAAAATGCACCGTCTGCGAATCATCACCTTGGCTTTTCCGGTGGAAGTGATAAAACCAGCTTTAATGTTTCGCTAAACTATTTTCAGCAGGATGGCATCCTGCAGAAGAACGATTATAAGAGATATAATGGGTTGATCGATTTTAGTAGCCAGGTTCACGAAAGAGTAAACATAGGGGTAAACGTGAATTTTTCTTACCAGAATATTATTCAGCCCTGGTTAACAAACGATGACCTGGTGTTAATTGTTTACCACTCAGCTCCTACCTACGGCCCTTATCTTCCTGATGGCAGCGGGCGGGTAACCAGTGCTGCATTTCCTGGCGAATCAGCAGGCCAGAGAAGTTTAAGCGCTGTAATTGAAAACGGAGCGCAAACAACAAGAGCATATAACGTGAATACACAGGCTTATGCAAATGTTGATCTGATGCGTGGTCTTCAGTTGCAGGTAAAAGGCGCGTTCACTTTTTACACCGAAGATTACAGGAACCACCAATTTGGTGTGCCCTCATATTATTTTATTCCTAATGCAAGTGGTCAGTATATACAGTATGATAATGGTGCTCCTGGCTTTCTCGGTGTAAACCAGACCATGTCTCAGAGCATCACAAAAACGTTCTACAGTACATTAAATTATACCACAAAAATAGCAGACAATCACAATATCAAGGGTCTGCTTGGTTTTGAACAGCAGGACAACCGCAGCCCATTCCTCTCTGGTTCCCGACGTAACTTCCCCAATAATAGCCTTGTAGAATTAAATGCGGCCGCTGCTGCGGGCCAGACTACCGGAGGTAATACAACAGAGTGGGCGTTACAATCTTTCTTCGGACGAATAAACTACGATTTTAAAGGAAAGTACCTATTGGAAGCCAATGCGCGATATGATGGAAGCTCAAGAGTACACCGGGACAATAGGTGGGGATTGTTTTCCGCTGTATCAGCGGGCTGGCGATTAAATGAAGAAGAATTTATGAAGGCGGCTTTGCCGGCCGTTACTAACTTAAAATTAAGGGCATCGTTGGGTAGCCTTGGAAACCAGGAAATAGGAAATTATCCTTACCAGGATATCCTTGATATCACAGCCTATCCTTTTGGAGGAAATCTTAATTCAGGAGCTGGTATCAGTCGTTTACGTGACAGAAACCTTAGGTGGGAAACAACCAAAGTGACAGATTTTGGAATGGATATAGATATTAAGAATGGTTTGATTGGTGCTACCGTCGATTGGTATAATAAACAAACCACCGGTATTCTTACGCAACGCCAGGACGTGCCCGGCAGCGTCGGCCTTTCTGCTCCAATAACCAACGCAGGCTCAATGGAAAACAAAGGCTGGGAGTTGGAACTAAGGCACCAGAAGAGTATTGGAAGTTTTAATTATAGTGTTTATGGAATTTATTCGGCTTACAGGAATAAGGTTACAAAAGTGCTTGCTCCCAATAAAGGTGTATTTGAAGTTGGCCTACCTTACAATTCTATTTACACCTACGAATGGATTGGAATCTTCCAAAGCCAGGAAGAGATAAATAAATCGCCTAAACAACCAAGTTCCGGAAATCTTAAACCAGGCGATCTTAAAATTGCTGACCGTGACGGAAATGGAACAGTTGGGCCGGAAGACCGGATCAGCATCAGTCCTTTTCCTTCCAACACCTATTCGTTCGGCTTAAATGCTAACTGGAAACGGTTTACCTTCACCACGTTTTTCCAGGGAGTTGAAGGAAGAAAATTGCTTGTTAATGGGTGGGGCGTTGATCCTTATTTCCAGGGCTCTCCTCCTCCTGCAAAATTCCTGAATGCATGGACAGAAACTAATCCAAGCAATACTGTACCTGCAGTTTATCTTAACGGATATCCTGGTGTTTCCGGCTATCAATCCACCTATTACCTGATGGACGCTTCTTACCTCAGATTAAAAAATGTATACCTTAGTTACAGCTTGCCTAAAAACCTGCTGAGCAAGATACGCTCGAAGGAAATGACCGTTTATGTTTCCGGTGATAACCTCCTGACTTTTACCAAATACGAAGGTGCAGATCCTGAACGCGCTGGTGGCGGTCGTTATGCACAATTTCCTCAGCTGAAGGTGTTTACAGCGGGCTTAAACATTAAATTTTAATTTATAATAAAATAATTTATGAAAGCAAAGTTCATAGTCATAGCTTTTGTTTGCTTTATAACATTGACCGGTTCAATGTCGTGCAAAAAATACCTGGATAAAGAGCCTCTGGATGCCCTATCCAATAGTTCATTCTGGACCAGTGAAGGAGATGTTAAGATGGCTTTGGCAGGGGTATATGCAAAATTGCGCAACGGTTACTTTGGATTTAGAAGGATGTGGTTGGATACTTATTCAGATAACGGATACGATCGACATAACTTTTACAACTTTCAAAATCTTACAGTTGGCGTTGTAAATCCAACAAGTGTACCTTCTGATTTTTACAATCCTCCGTACCAGGGAATTGCAAGTGCTAATTTCTTCCTCGCTAATGTAGATAAAGCACCTGTAAGTGAAGTAAATAAAAAGTTGTATATAGCTGAAGTGCGATTTTTAAGAGCACTATTTTATTTTGATCTTGTAACTGCCTTTGGTGGAGTGGTTATTTACACCACCCCTCCCGAAAATGTTGACGCTTCGAAAATAAAACAAAGTACAAAGGAACAGGTCCTTACACTAATTCATCAGGATCTTGATTTTGCTATCTCAACTCTGCCGGATACGAAATATGAGGGTCACGCAGTAAAAGGTAGCGCTATGGCTTTAAAAACAAGAGTATTACTGTCGCAGGAAAAATGGGCCGATGCTGCCTCTCTTGCAAAACAGATTATTAGTGGTGGTAAATTTAGTCTGGCACCAAGTTATAGTGGATTATTTCTCACTTCTACCCAGGTGGGTAATCCTGAAATTATGTTCTCCACTGATTTCTTAAGTCCTAATAATTATCACCGGGACTTTGGGGGAGCCGATGTGGAAATAGGCTGGTGGGGCGCTATCGGAGTATATAAGGATCTGGGTGAGGACTATGAAATGCTTAATGGGAAAAAAATAACTGATCCTGGTTCTGGTTATAATCCAAACAATATGGCCTTAAACAGGGATCCTCGTTTTGATATGACCCTGAAATATCCCAGGGAAAAATTTGTCAATCCTGACGGAACCGAATTTTTTTATACAGATCCCGCTCTTACCCCCTATGTAATGCAGAAGTATGTTAACCTCTCAAGGTTACCACTTGGTTATGACAAGGCGAACCTTACAGACCAGCATATTATTCATATTAGGTACGCTGATGTATTGTTAATGTATGCAGAAGCAAAGAATGAAGCTGAAGGCCCAAGCGCTGACGTTTATTCAGTACTAAACAATATCAGGGCGAGGCCTGGTGTAAACATGCCTCCGATAGATCAGACAATCTATAATTCACAAGCGACATTAAGGGAAGGTATTCGTCATGAAAGGAGAATTGAGCTGGCGATGGAAGGGCTACGATATTTTGACCTAAAACGTTGGAAAGTAATTGAAACCAAATTAGCAAATGTTGCAAATCCCGGAGGTGTACAACTGAAATTCGGAGAGAAGAATTACGTGCTGCCTTTCCCACAATCCGAAATTGATAGAAATCAGCAATTGGTTCAAAATCCCGGGTACTAGGTTCTTTGTAATGCAGCTCTTATTTACTAAAACCATTGTTTGCTACATGAGATGCATCTTTTTTCTTTGGTTAACAATTCTCACGTTTGTCACGTTTGGGCAGACCACCAGGCACGACCTGCACTTTGACTCTCTGGCAAAGAGATGGGATGAAGCCATGCCTCTTGGGAATGCTATGGTAGGTGCTCTGGTGTGGCAAAAGGATAACAGGCTTCGCTTTTCTTTAGACCGGGCCGATCTTTGGGATCTGCGGCCTATGAAGGGTTTGCACCGAAAAGAGTTTTCGTACAAGTGGGTGCAACAAAAAGTACAAGAAAAAGACTATAAAGTTGTTCAGCAGTATTTCGACGCCCCCTACGACATGGAACCCGCGCCGACAAAAATTCCTGCTGGGGCACTAGAGTTTAATGTTGCAGATTGGGGACGTATTGAATTGGCTCATTTGAGTTTACGTAACGCCCTGTGCGAAGTTAAATGGTCGAATGGAAGTTCGCTGGAAACGTTTGTTCATGCAACGGAGCCGGTAGGGTGGTTCCGATTTACCAAGGTGCCCGTAAATTTTCAACCGCTTCTTGTTGCTCCAGCATTTCAGGGTGAGGTAAAGATATCGGGAGATCCTGTTGGTGGAGATGACCTTTCAAGGTTAGGATATAAGAATGGTGAAATTTTGAATGAAGGGCAAAGCATCACTTACAAACAGGAAGGATGGGGTGGCTTCACCTATGAAGTTAAGGTAAGATGGAAGAAGGATGGTAATAATATAACCGGTGTCTGGAGCATCTCTTCTCAATATCCCGGCAAAAAAATTACTACTACAGCTTCTGTAATTACCAGTCGAAGCATGTTGAAAGGTTATAAAGCAGATTATTTGTCGCACCTGAATTGGTGGAAGAATTTCTGGGCTGCATCGTCGATAAAAGTTCCCGATAGCAGCATTGAAAAGCAGTGGTACCTGGAACAATATAAATTTGGATCGGCATCAAGAAAAGGAGCGCCGCCCATTTCTTTACAGGCTGTATGGACTGCAGATAATGGACGCATTCCGCCATGGAAGGGAGACTATCACCATGACTTGAATACACAGTTGAGCTACTGGCCGTCTTATAGCGGCAATCATCTTGAAGATGCAATGGCTTTTCTTGATCATCTTGATGAAAACAAGGCAAACTACAAACGATTTACAAAGTTATATTTTGAAACGGACGGCCTGGCCGTTCCGGGCGTAACCACACTTGACGGAACAGAAATGGGAGGATGGATCCAATACTCACTTTCCCCTACCGCGTCTGCATGGCTTGCTCACCATTATTATTTGCAATGGCGTTATAGCATGGATAAGACTTTTTTAAAGACAAGAGCATATCCCTGGATAAAGGATGTTGCATTGTTTCTTGAAAACATTACAGTGAGGGATGAAAATGGTTTTAGGCAGCTTCCGATCAGTTCAAGTCCGGAAATAAATAATAATAGCATTAACGCGTGGTTCGACCAAAATACGAATTACGACCTGGCATTAATGAAGTTTACATTTAAAGCGGCGACAGAAATAGCTTTAGAACTTGGATTGAAAAACGAAGCTGAAAGGTGGAAAAAGACAGGTTCAGAGTTTAATGAGTTTGCAGTTACCAAAAATCAAGAGTTAATGTTTGCACCGACCATGGAGTATAACCAGTCGCATAGACACTTTTCTCATGCTTTGGCAATTCATCCCCTGGGCTTAATTAGATGGGAGGACGGAAATCGGTCACATGAAATTATTAAGAATACAATAGGTCTCCTCGACAAAATTGGGCCTGACGCCTGGTGCGGCTATTCTTATACCTGGCTTGCAAACATGAAGGCCCGGGCGAAGGATGGGGAAGGAGCTGCAAAAGATCTGGAGATATTTATTAAAGCCTTTTGCTCGATCAACAGCTTCCATTTAAATGGAGATCAGACGAAGTCGGGGTATTCGAAGTTCGTGTACCGGCCTTTTACGTTAGAAGGCAATTTTGCTTTTGCTTCCGGTTTGCAAGAAATGCTGTTACAGAGTTACGCAGGTTTTATTGAAATTATGCCTGCCATTCCTGCAATGTGGAACGATGTGGAATTTAATAGCCTACGGGCTGAAGGGGCATTTTTAGTCTCGGGTAAAAAAAAATCGGGAGCAATTGACGAAGTTAAAATTGTTGCAGAAAAAGGAGGCAACACGGTGCTGAAACTGCCTTTTTCAAACTTTAGTGTTGCATCTAAGAAAGGCGTGGAGATAAAAAAAGCAGGCGACTTTTTAAAATTAATTTGTAAGCCTGGGGGAGTCCTTATTTTAAAAAAGAGATGACGAATCTTTCGAGGTACAAATTGTCTTGTTTAGCCATAAGGGCAATGCGATAAAGTCTACTTTATTCATAAAGCTATTGGTACAATACCTCGCTTCTTAGAGCTCAATTTTGTACTATCAGTATAAGTGTGCGACGCAACAATGAAAAATAGTAGTCATAGCGCCTGGCTCATAAAGTTCCGTATTCAACTTTAAAATGGCGCGAAGTACTCTAAATCAACAAATCAATTACGATCAGGATTAGCTGTAACTAAAAATATTGCCCAAAAGAGCCGCTTTTTTTATTGCCAGACCGATCTAAGGAATAGTGGACTCTTTTGCTTTCATAATAATTCAATTAAATATTGCCATTACAAATATTTTTCAAAATTCCGTCACGATAAAAGCAGTGTAACTAAAAATGAAATTTATCTTTTTAATTGTTTTATCAATCTCTTGTTCGTTCATGAATTCAAGAGTGAACGCGCAACCCAATCTCAGGTTTTCGTCATTTGAAAGGGCTAAAAAACATACACTAAAATTTGACGGTCCTGCAACTGATTTTTTCCAGGGCGCGCTCTTGGGCAATGGGGCAATGGGGGTTGTTGTGACCACGCGACCAGATGCAGTAGTGTTACGTTTTGGCCATAACAATGTTTGGGACATAAGAATTGCAGAAAAACATAAGCAGGAGATCGGAACCTTCAATTACGTTTTTAATAAAATCA
>JAQBNO010000100.1 GCA_028288485.1 Segetibacter sp. | reverse complement strand
TCAATGGGAAGCTTCTGATTATATGCAATTGGCAAAGGCTCCTTCTTTTGATACCAGTGCTCATTTGGGTTTTCTTCTTCTGCACTTTCATCCAGTTCAGTGCCCTTCAGGATCGAATATACCCGTTGAATAGTACTGATGCAGACCTGGCTGTCGCTGGCAATGTAGCCGGACTTAAGCCGTTGCACATTATATAACTCTGTGAACTTGCGGTTATCATCATTAGGCAGGTATACCATAAACTCCTGCTCTGCTTGCTCGCCAAGGTTTTTTGTATCTACTAAAAAGAGCACACGTTTAGCCTTTGCAAATTTCAGTAGCCTGTAAATAGCGGTGATAGCGGTAAATGTTTTACCTGAACCAGTGGCCATTTGTATTAGAGCCTTCGGGCGGTTGTCTTTAAAAGAAACATCGAGTTTATTGATTGCATTGATTTGGCAATCGCGTAGTCCTGCAGGAGATAACGCAGGTAAATCGTGTAGTCGCGTTCTTAATGATTTATCAAATCGCAGCCACTCTATAAACGTTTCAGGTTTATGAAAACTAAACACTTCCCTCGATCTTGGCTTAACGTCGCGGTAATCGGTGAAGCGTGTAATTTCGCCGGTACTCTCGTACAGGAAAACCAGGGGGTCAGTATATAGGTACCTAAGTTTTGCATTTGCATAACCCTCTGTTTGTCCTTCATGATATGTAAGCTTCACTCCTTCTTCTTCCCGCTTGGCTTCAATAACACCTACCGGTTTTTTATCTACAAATAGAATATAATCAGCAGGACCAATGTCAGTCTGGTATTCACGAATGGCAATTCCTTTACCGGCAGTAAGATCAATTTTATTTTTTGATTGTACCTGCCAACCCGATGCTTGCAGCATCTTGTCGATTTCGTCGCGGACAAGCTGTTCAGGGGTTTGGTTGGCTATCAATGGTTAAACTATAAGAACTAAATATAGAGAAATAATGTTAATAGGTATAACTATTTTAACCGATTTTTATTAAACCGGGTTTGCTTTTGGTTTTTCGAGGAAAGAGGTTGGGGGAGTGTGTAAGTGTGACAAAAGCCGTTAGGAGGGTTTACAGCGAATAAAGTAAGGCGACTAGAGACGAGGCTTTTTACCTGCAGTGAAATCGAGTTCATGAACTTTAAAACACCTAAGCTTATAAAGCAGGTTGCTTGGTGCCTGCCGATGACTGTCCGGTTTTTGTCATGCTGACGAAGGAAGCATCCCATTCACACTAAAGAGATTCCTCGTACCGTGGAATGACAATGGTAAAACTAAGAACGATTTTATTGAAAAAAGGAGCTTTAGAAATTTTTATAATGTGGTGTTGAAAGAACTTGTTTGGGAGCCAAAAATTAACCACTCGCAATAACGAATCGCATTTGCTCAATACAGTTGCCATCAGTACAAGAGTGGGACGCAACAATGTTTTATAGTAGTAAAATGTCTGAACCATGATTTTCCTGATGACAGGATTAGCGTGATTTCTACACGAGTTTTACATCATGTAATTGAATAATCCTTTCAATTACAATTCGGAAATTAGTTTAGAAGTTTGTTGTTATGCACTCTTTTAAATTCTAAGCTCTTCGCTCCAAAATTTAATAATAGTCCTATCTCCATTTTGTAAGCTTCTAAATAATTCATTGCTTGTGCAAGATGCACATCTTCCAATCTGATTATTGCTTTCAATTCAACCATTATCTTTCCTTCTACAAAAAAGTCTACTCTTCTTGTGCCGATTTCAGTATCACGGTAAAAGATTGCCATCTCCATTTCATGTTCGAAGCTCAATCCCACAAAATTCATTTCGACCTGTAATGCTCTCTGGTAAATAACTTCCTGGAATCCATTGCCTAGTCGCTTACGTACTTCAAACGCACATCCTATAATTTTTTTGGTCAGGTCTTCGTGCAACATAATCAAGTAAACAATTAATCCTTTTAATCATGGTTCAGACAATTTTATCGGAATTTATCGTATCAATAATACCGAGCCCTTCGCATTTTCGGTTTTACCACCGAGGTCAGTATATGTTATTACCCATACATAGCTACCCGGTTCCTGGTCCCTGTTTTTATATTTTCCGTTCCATCCGCGGCTGGGATCAGTTGTTTCAAAAACCTTTAGCCCCCACCTGTTAAAGACAGTAAGGCGAAATGTGCGGATAAATTCAGTATACTTTACACGGAAAAGGTCGTTCAATCCATCACTATTTGGCGTAAATGCACCAGGTATGAGTAGCCTGCATAGTCCTTCTTTAAATTCAACGCTTGCTGTAGTCGGGCCACAAAAATTAGTTGCCGTTAAAGAATATACACCGGGTGCTGTAACGGTGTAGGTTGGACCGGTTGAACCGTCCTGCCATAAATAACTCACATTGCTTAGCTGGGGATCGATAATAACGGGGCTGTTGGGACAAATAACTCCGCCATTTCCTAAATCAACGACAGGGGAATTTGCATAACTGATATTGATCGTATCGCTGTTGGAACAACCGTTATTGCCGGTTACTGTAACATAAAATTTTCCCGGTTCCTTTACTACAAAAGAAGGCAACCCGGTGCCATCGTGCCATTTGTAAGTCTCGATCGAGTTATCGTTAACCTGCAGTGTTAATGCCTGGTCGTTGCAAAGCACAGTGTCGTTACCTAAATATACAGCCGGTAATGGTTTGTCTTGAATATTTACAGTGTCAGCATGAGAACACCCGTTAACGTCGGTGATCCTCAGCCAGTAGTTGCCGGGTAAACTGACAGAATGGGTAGCTGTGGTACTGCCATCTTCCCAGGTATTTGAAACATTATTTATGGGGGATTGTAAAAGAAGGCTACTGTTTACACAAATGGAAGTATCGTTACCTAAAGAGAA
>JAQBNO010000098.1 GCA_028288485.1 Segetibacter sp. | reverse complement strand
TCCCTTTTTCACGCGGTTATTCTGCGGTTGATTTCCCACGCATGTGGAGATTTGGTTCAAATTATCATTTTCCTTTACTGTATCCCGATTGGGGCGTAGGGAACATCGTTTACTTCAAGCGGCTAAGAGCCAACGGTTTTTTCGATTATTCGCAGGTTAAAAGCCTTCGTACCGGAAATAAACTTTTCTTTAAAACAACCGGAGCCGAATTGTTTTTCGATACCAAATGGTGGAACCAGCAGGATGTGTCTTTCGGAATTCGGTACAGTCGTTTGCTCGATTACCAGGCGTTGGGAATTACGCAGCCAAACCAGTGGGAGATTATTTTGCCTGTCGGGCTATTTAATTAAAATTCTTTTGTTACAAGCATTTGTAACTGGGGTCGAGCATTGTTGCGTCCGCCACATCGGAGCGGTTCACGGGCAGTTTTTCAAGGTCCGATTTAACCGGGAGCAGTTCTTGCCCTCGGCCTTGCAAAGGGCACCCTGACCTTGCCGAAGGGTCGCAGTACATCGTCTTTTGTGTATGAATTTGACTTTTTTACCCAGCGTTTAAAGAAAAGTTCAACTAAATCTACTCTAATCTTTTAGTTTGTTGTGCTACATCTTTGCTCTCTCATTGTACGCTTGTAATGAAACTGCTTTCAATGCTATGCATGAAGGCTGGTGGCGTACCGGAAAATTACACGAGTTAGCTATAAAGCAAAGTTCATTTGCGCTATGATGTAATTGGTTTGCTTTGGTTACCATTGATTCGTCTGAAACCGTCACAGTGGGGTAGAGGACTACTTCAGTAAACTTCCCTCCGCCATTTGGGGTTTCTTCCATTGTGCCTGTTGCATTGTCTACATAATCAATTACATTAACTCCTGCTTCCGAACACAAGTGTAAATAGGAAAGCATATGGCAAGCCGATAACGCCGCAACCAATAATTCTTCGGGGTTGTATTTTGTCTTATCACCCCGGAAAACCGGGTCTGATGAACCAGCAATGCCCGATTTACCTTCAATAGAAATTAGGTGGCTCCGGTCGTAGGAGCGGTAATTTGTCGTTCCATCTCCTTTATTTCCCGTCCATTTCAGGTTTAAAGAATAATGATGTGGATGAGACATGAAGTGATGATTTACACGTGAAGGTAAAAGGTAAAAAGTAAAAGGAGACTAGCAAGTATGACACGCAGAAAGTTTTTGCTTTTTCTGTGGCTTTCCGTGAAGTACGCCAACGGCAAGGTCATTTATTCCAGGGTTTTCACCGTGGAAAGGTGTCGTGTTTATAAAAAACATGTTCCTGCATCTTTCATCGGCTTTTGAGGTGCGGTGCAGGAGTCGGCTCCTCCAATGCCGAACCGTTCGTACCCCTTTTGCTATAAACACCTGGCTTCACTGAAGCTTAACCAAATGACCGAGAAATGGGATTTTCTAATCTTTAATATTTTTCCGAGTCGATGCTATGAAAAGATGCGGTACAAGGGAGTGACACAACAAAAGTATCATTAATGATGAACTGTTTGTTCCATAAAAATAACCTAATCAATTTTTACTTCATCAACCAGTTTAATTGCTGCGGAGAAGTTATTTTTTCCTTGCCTTCAACTGTACTCCCGTTGTCGAGATCCTGACGGGCTTAATAAAACCTTTCCTGTCGAAAGTCATTTCATCGATACAGGTAACCCTGTGATTAGCATTTGTTTCCTTTAATGGTCTCCGGTGGTAAATAATATACCATTTCTTCGTATTTGGTACTTGTATAACCGAATGGTGGCCTGCACCTGTTGCCACCAAAGAATCCTGCTGCAAAATTTTACCTATGCGTTCAAAAGGGCCAACAGGGGAATTCGAAATTGCATAAGCAACAGAATAATCAGGCCCCGTCCAGCCACCCTCAGACCACATGAAGTAGTATTTGTTCTTTTTCTTGAACATGAAAGGACCTTCAACATATCCTTTGGGTGTGATTTCTTTAAAAACAGTTCCGTCTTTAAAAGGTACAAATCCGGTAAAGTCACTTTTAAGTCTTGCAATGTTGCAATGGCGCCATCCGCCATATATTAAATAGTACTCGCCGTCGGTATCCTTAAAAACATACTGGTCGATTGGTTGCGCACCATTATGGAACTTGTCGACCAAAGGTTTGCCGAGGTAGTCGATAAAAGGGCCAGCAGGATCGTCTGCTACCGCTACTCCAATTCCACCTAATTGGTTGTTGTTCTGAATATCGTTAGCTCCAAAAAACAAATAATATTTTCCTCCCTTTTCAATAATGGAAGGAGCCCACACCGCTCTTTTTGCCCATTTTACATTTGAAGTATCGAGGATCCTGCTTTTTTTAGTCCACCTTACGAGGTCAGGAGAAGTGAATGCATCGAGGAAAACCTGCTGATTATAGGGAGCAGAGTAGGTGGGATAAATCCAATACTGGCCGTTAAATATCGCTCCTTCAGGATCGGCATACCAACCTTCAAATACCGGGTTTCTTGAGGACAGTTTTGCTGTACCCCGATTTGTGTTTGAACAGCCGGAAATAAAAACACCGAGTAAAAAACTACCGAAAATAAGTTTATTCATAACTAAAGTAATCGTGAGCAAATTGTTACCTGCATTGATAAAAAAAGCTATTATTTGACGACGGGAAAGGCAACGATCCTAACCTTGGTGCAACCAAAAGGAACGAGAGTAATTTTTTCGATATCGCTGTTAACCTTTCCTCTATAGATCCCGGTTCTGTCGGTAACGGGTTGGGGCGCTACGTCGTTAACAATTTTCCATTCGGGCAGTTTTTTAGCTGAAGCCGTGATTTCTATCGGTGCGTTTTGCAGGTTCCATATAAAATTATCATTTACAGGTTTTATCGGTGTGACTACTGAATTTTTCACCGGATCTTTTACGAGGGCTTCTAAAATTCCATAGTTCCAATCTCCTTTTGGGTATACACTAAAATATTCCCCTTCCCTTTCATCGTTCCCCTTTTCCCATTTCTCTTCGAGTTTTAAGGCGTATACCAACGGGCCTCTTTCAACTGCTCTCGAATTCCTTCCCCAGTTAGAAGTGGCGACCTGCATGGGTAATTGCAGGGTGAGCACATCTGCGTTTTTCCAGGTTCTTTCAACGGTAATTATTTGCCCGCCTTTTTCAGTTCGAATTACTTTTCCATTCAGCGTAATAATTGCTGAAGTACACCACGATGGTATTCTTAATTGTAGAGGAAAAGCGACGTCTTTTTTTGAAGCGATCTCAAAGTTGATCTTGTCTTCGAAGGGGTAGGTTGTTGTTTCTTTAATGGTTATTTCCGTGTTGCTTTTTCCAACCTTTGCGGTCACTTCGTTCGGGCTGTAGGCGAGGGCTGCAAGTCCGTTATTTGTTGTTCCGTACCATAAGTGGGAGGCGAATTTTGTCCAGCCCTGGTGCATGTTGGCGAGGCAACAGGTATAACCGCTTCTCATGCCATATACATTGTTCATTCCTCTTTCGAAGGGTAATGAGAAGTTGAAGACCCCCCTTGTTACCTGTACCTGGTTCGCTATCTGGAAGTATTGTTTGTTATTATAATCGTCGGTGGTTTGGGTAGGCAATGCATTAAAAGTCATTCTTTCAAGCGCATCCATGTAAAGAGGATCGCCGGTGATGCCGATAATTTGTTCTAACGAAAACATTGATTCTACGATGGCGCACAATTCTGTTCCCTGGGTGGGGTCGTTTCCATGAAGGTCTTCATCGGCCGAAAACATCCCATAGGGTAATCCATGAAGAGTCATGAGGTCGTTAAAGCCGGTTTTTAGATCAGACAAATACTTTTTGTTGTTTGTTCTCTGGTAATTGATGGCAGGGTCTTTTACTGCCATAGCTACATTCACTCCATGACGGGTCATCCACTCCCGATCGTTTTGCTGGGTAGCGGCATTAATCACCCAGTCTCTGCCACCAAACCAATCGCTCCATTTGAAAGATTGTGATTGAATAATTGTTGCCAGTTCCAACAGCGATTTATCACCATTTATCGAATACAGCCATTGCGCCATCATCGCATTGTCGGTTCCCCGCGAAGTTGCCCATTCTGTCCATTTGCCGATAGGGCAGGTTTTTAATACTTTTAGCTGGTAATTAAAATACTTAGTCATAAAAGGAATGACACGCGGATCTTTTGAAGCAGAATAGTATTGCTGCAGTACTTTCAGCATCACCATTTTAGGCCACCAGTCTTCTCCCTTGTCGCAGTTTTCTACGTCTAATTTCTTTCCCGTCTCTCTTTCCCATTTTGTTATTGCACCAAAATAACCTGATGGTCTTTGGTTACTAATCGTCCAGTTTACATACTTCAATACTTTTTCTTTCAATTCAGCATCGTCGAGCAGGTAGGCTAAAGGCAGGGCGCCGTCGAGCCAGTAAGGTGTTTCTTCCCAACTGTCGCCCTTGCCACCTAACCAGCCATTGTCGTTCTTTACCTTTCGGTACACTTCATCCAGGTGCCCGGTCGTTCCGTTTTTCATCAAATTCAATTGATTCAACAACCAGCCTTTTGGCTTAATAGCACCTAATGGAAGCTCAGGATAAACTGGCTTTACAAAGGAAGCAGCCGGTTTTTTTGTTTGTGCAAAGGTGACGTGACAACAAGCGAAGAAAAGAAAGGCGGTTACAAGTTTAATCATAGTGGCAAGCTTTCGATAAATGTATGGTTTAAGTGAATAGAGAATAATTTTTTAAAAAAGAATTTTGTTTAACAATAACAGCTGCTATACGCTGTAAGGCCAGGATTTTTATTCGTTTGTCATGTATTTTTCAATACCCGGCGCCGGTTGCCAGCTGTCTTTTGGCTCGTAGTAATGCCATAGCAACGCCGACAAATTTTTTATCAGTATGTAGGACTCGTTCTCCGGCTTCCAGCTTTGATCTTTTAGCTTTTTGGTGATAACGCTGAAAACATAATCACCGTGAGGAGCATTTACCAGGACTGTTTCCGACCGGGAGTCATCCACTGATCCTTGCTTTGAGTAGGTATGTATATATGGGGGAATTTGTGATAATGCTTTATCGTCCCAGTATATCCGGCTAAGGTTGCGTATCATGCGTTCACTGGCAGCTTTGCTAACGGCTGTTCCCTCGTTAATCATGGTAAACAAGCGACACATTTCCTTTGGCGTAGTCACTCCCCAACCATAAATACTTCGGAAATTTTCCCGTCCGGCAACCCTTGAGTTTACACGCGTGCATTCAAAACCGTTTTGTTGTAACCAGGAATTAATATACTCGCCGCCTACCAGTTTTTGTAACCAAAGGCTTGCTGTATTATCGCTCATCGTAATCATCAGCATCGCAACCTTACTTAACCCGATTGAATCGCCGTTTTTGAATGACCCCAAAATGTCCGTGCCTGCATACAAAAGCGAGTCGCGATACACCAGGTTCTGGTTGTATAACAATTCGCCCTTCTCGATTTTGTCCATTACGCCGCACTGGATGCTGACTTTGATCATACTTGCGGTAGGAAACAAGGTGTCAGCATTTATCGAAACCGTTTTGCCGGTTTTTAAATTCTGAACATAAATTCCCACCTGCCCGTTAAAACCCCGTATTAAGTTTTGTATTTGTGCAGTAAGCTTTTTGTCGGCTTGAGCATTAGAAGCTGAAGTGGCGAATAGAAGAACGAATAGCAGTAAAAATTTCACGATTAAAGTGGTTACTCTGTGCCTTTTCGAATGGATCAATTTCATAATTAAGAAGTAGAGATGTAATGGGTCGGTTGCAGCGTTTCATTTTTATACATACAATTATACTGCACAAAGGCCAAAGAGGTCAGCTAGATTTTTTGAGCCCGCTTGATTGCTGCTATTAAACATTTCTTGCCCGTCCTAATGGTCGGCCCGGCGGACGTCGCACTCTTCGACATTTTGTGCATTGTTGATCGTAATACTAAATGCAATTATCTCCATTTATACGTAACCTCGTCGATGGTGCTTCTTTATCTTGAAAACCCAACAATATATTCTTCGCCTGCATTTTTTAGCCTGTTTTACGGCTTCGTTCCTTCTTTTAAATGTTGCTTCTATTTTTAGTTCAATTCCCAAATGGTAAAAACGGAATTAATAACAGGAGTACAAGAGTGCCACCCTTCGACAATCTCAGGGTAAACTGCCACATCTAATAATGCGTTACTGTACAAGCGAGCGTGGCAACGGCTGCTAAATACTATTACGATTGCTGGCTACCACAAAAAAACTATTTTTAAACGTACTTTTTTTACTTGCGCGATAACAATTACAGTAGCTTTATTCAATTTTAAACTTCACGATTGATGAAAATTTCACCTTGCCTGTTACCGATAAAAATCCTCTCATTTATCTTTTTACTTTTTGCTTCCGCCTTGCAGGCACAAAAGAATTTTGTAATTCCAATAGAAACTGCACATAATGTAATTGCATTACAGGTTGGTAATGATCAACGCCTGGCAACAATATATTTTGGAACAAAACTTAAAGATACCAGCGAGTACAAACTTGTTCGGCGAATGTATAGAAGGGGCGACGATTATTCAGGCATTTTAAATAGTGCCTATACCCCCGCAGGTTCACGTAATCTTGTTGAGCCGGCAATTGAGGTTACACACGCCAATGGCAATACTTCACTTGATCTGCAATATGTAAGTCATTCAACCGAGAAGACAGATGATAATGTTTCTGTTGTAAGCATTTTGCTTCGCGATCCGGCATATGCGTTGGAGGTTAGTTTGTTTTACAAACTTTATTATAAGGAAGATGTCGTGGAGCAATGGAGTGTGATCCGCAACAAGGAAAAGGGTAGCGTAACCATGGAGAAATACGCTTCGGCCAATCTTTATTTAACCGCCGAGAATTACTGGCTGAAACAGTTTCACGGAGACTGGGCAAAAGAAATGCGGCCCGAAGAAAGCCAGCTGACACACGGGATAAAGGTGCTGGACTCAAAACTTGGAACAAGGTCTCACTTGTACCAGCCGCCCACTTTCCAGGTGTCGTTAGATAGGCCTGCAACCGAAGATGAAGGAAAGGTTTTGCTGGGAACATTAGCATGGTCGGGAAATTTTAAAATAGATCTTGAAGTTGACCCGCTCAATAACCTTCGAATTATTTCAGGTATCAATCCCTTTGCTTCAGCCTATACATTGAAGCAAAACCAGGAATTTGAAACGCCCGGTTTCATCTATACTTTTTCTGATAAAGGAACCGGTGAGGCAAGCAGAAGATTGCATCGCTGGGCAAGAAATTACCGGATCGCAGATGGTAAAGGCAGCCGTATGACTTTGCTGAATAACTGGGAAGCGACCTATTTTGATTTCAATGAACCAATCCTTTCTGCACTTTTGAAAGACACAAAAAAGCTTGGGGTTGATGTATTCTTATTAGATGACGGCTGGTTTGGTAATAAATACCCAAGAAACAACGACAGGGCCGGCCTTGGCGACTGGCAGGAGAATGTGCAGAAACTCCCTCATGGCATAGGTTACCTGGTGAAGGAGGCTCAAAACAATAACGTGAAATTTGGTATTTGGGTGGAGCCTGAAATGGTAAACCCGAAAAGCGAATTGTATGAAAAGCACCCTGAATGGGTGATCAAACAGCCGAACCGCGAGGAGCATTTATATCGCAACCAGTTGGTGCTGGACCTGAGCAATCCGAAAGTGCAGGATTTTGTATTTGGGATTTTAGATAACCTGTTTACCAAAAACCCTGACCTCGCCTTTATTAAATGGGATTGTAACGCCGTGATCTATAATGCATATTCCTCTTCAATTGAAAAGCAATCACATTTGTATGTAGACTATGTAAGGGGTTTATATAAGGTGTTAGACAGGGTTCGGGCAAAGTATCCTACCAAGGAGATGATGTTGTGTTCTGGTGGGGGTGGAAGGGTAGATTATGGCGCACTTAAATACTTCCAGGAATTCTGGCTGAGCGATAATACAGACCCTTTGGAGAGAATTTTTATCCAGTACGAATATTCCTATTTCTACCCCGCCATTTCACATTGTAACCATGTTACAGATTGGGGTAAACAACCGATTAAATACCGCACAGACGTTGCGATGATGGGAAAGCTTGGTTTTGACATCGTGGTAAGCAAACTGGAACCGAAGGATCTGCAGTTTTGCCAGCAGGCAGTAAAGACTTACGATTCAATCAAAAACATTGTTTGGCATGGCGACCTGTTTCGCCTTGCTGATCCCCGCCAAAATGAATTTGCTTCTTTGATGTATGTCAACGAAGGACAGGACAGGGCCGTCATGTTTAATTACCTTACGGAAAACAGGTATGGTAACGGCACTTTATCGCCTGTTAAACTGAAGGGTCTGAATGGTGGTAAAAAATACAGCATCAGGGAACTAAACCTGTACCCCGGCACTACTTCAAGAATGCCCGGTAGCTCAACTTACTCAGGCGATTATTTAATGACAGTTGGTTTTAATCCAGGGGTAAATGCGGCCCGTGCAAGTGTGATTTTGGAGATAGCGGAAGCGAAGTAGTTTTCGCTAACCGGTTACGGAAACGCGAAACCGGTAACTTTCTTCAACTCTTCCCGTGGCACTTTTTGTATTTTTTCCCGCTGCCGCAGGGGCATGGATCGTTTCGGCCTACGTCTGGTTCTTTTTTTACAAAAGGAGTATGTAATTCTTTATAATCTATGTAAGACTTATTTTTGTTCTCTTCATCTTCTTCCAGGTCTTCATCGTCGGTTTCCTCTAAAGAATCTTCGTAAGCATCATTTTTATCCAAACGGTATAAATAATCGTCTATGTCATCGTACAGGTTTGAGTCGTAATCATCATCATCGTTCTCCTCCTGCGCTTCAAGGTAGCCGGTATAAATTTCCTTTCTTGTCTCGAAATTCCGGAGCAAAGCGTTTGCATCAACTTCCCCTCGTTTATACTCGTTTTCAAAATGGTCCCAATCTAATATGAAAATAGCAGAAAGCTTGTCTTCATTAAAAAGTTTCTCAACATCAGGAAATAGACGTGTCAGGCTTAGCTGGCCTATAGATTCAAGCACCTTATCGGTCAGGTCATCTATAAAACTATCTTCCTCTATAGAGATCGATGAAGCATAAAAAAGCAACTCCCTCAAATAAGATTCTATTTCTAATCGTCTTTCAGGTTCATGAAGCGCAATTTGTTTCAGGGTTTCTGTCATTTCTGGTCGAACCGTGTAATCATCCGGAGAGCTTTTGCAATAATCTACTAACAGGCGTAGTTGTTTATTACCTAATGAATAAAAGATCTGCCAGCCGAAGTCAGAGACTCCGTCTCCAAGGTAAAGGCTTACCAATTCTTCATCCTGCTTTAAGAAATGTAAGATTGCCGGGAGCGTTTCAGTAGCTTCCAGGTCTTTCAATAAAAAGATAGCGTGCCAAACGAAAAAAGTATTCCTGGCTGCAACATTATCAGCGTTGAAAATTTCATACTTATCTACTGCGTGCAGGAATACCTTTTCCAGGTCCTCAATTAAGAGCTTGCGGTCTTTGTGTAATATAGAGTCGTACAGTTCATCAGAGATTGTAAGATCGTGTTCATAAAGCTCCTCAACTTCTTTAAAATTGAAGGCCGGCAGTTCCATTTCGGCTTTCGACAGCTCTTTTTCTACGTTGTTTGCCATACGCAAAATAAATAATAAGTTATCAAAAAGATGTGGTGACTTGTAAAGAAGTTTGCACAAACAAACAGTAAACTGCTTTAAGGTTGTAAATGGTTAATCGATTATAAAACCGGGGTTAGTAGTCCTTGAAATTTCTACAGTTTCACCGGCCATCTCCCGTAAACTTGCTTCAATTGTTTTACACATTGCATTTAAACCAAGATCGTTGGGTGCGGTACCAAATGGCTCTTCAATTTCATTTACAATAGCATCAAGCGCTACAAATGTGTACGCAATAAAAACCACGATAAGGGGGGTCATCCATCCAATGCTATCAACCAGGCCGAAAGGCAGCAGCAAACAATACAGGTAAACCGTACGGTGAAGCAAAACTTTGTAAGTGAAGGGAATAGGGGTACTTGCAATTCTTTCGCATCCCCCTAAAATGTTTGAAAGGCCGCTAAGGTTGTGATCAATTGTGGTGAGAGTAATAGAGTCAATTTTCCCGTTTTCTTTTCCTTTTTGCAGCCACTTACCCATTTCCAATAAGATCATCGCCGGTTTAAAATGTGCTGCTAGAATCGATTCTGCTAACGATGTTGGCAGCAACCTTTGCAGGTCGGTTGCAGCGTTAGTTTGACGTAGTTGATGTTTTAATGCATACGCAAAGGCTATTAACAGGTGAAGAAATTCTTTTAGTTCTGCCGTGCCGGCAGTATAGCCTCCAATTGTTGAAGCCTGGCGATAAAGGGAACGTGTATCAATAAGTAGGGCGCCCCACAGTTTTCTTCCTTCCCAGAAGCGGTCGTAGCTGGCATTGTTGTAAAATCCTAAAAAAATAGCTAATGCAATACCAATTAGCGTGAATGGAGCGGCATTCAGGGGAATTTTATATCGCAAAAGCTCACCGTGATAATAAACAATTAGTGTAGACAGTATAAATAGCACCGCCAGGCGCGGAAGGATCTCCGGCAATACCGATTCCTTCCACACAAACAGTAATCTAAACCAGTTTTGTTTTTCCCTAACGATCATACATAAAAAATTTGTGCAATGGTGGTAAGTTGATAAATAAAATGCAAAGGTTACGCGATTTGCTTAAGTCGTAAGTTAATCACACTTCTTTTTCAAAAATTGCCGAAAGTTTTGTTGGGTCTGCAGTAGAATAAGAATGTAACATCCTTGTGTCACTCACTTGTACGGCAAACCTTTTTTCGACTTTTTCGAGAAAATCGCGGTTCGTTTCGCAGGGATTGGGTAGGCACAGGTCGCCCCTTGTGCCCACCCAATCCGGTTTCTAAATCAGTTAAAAGTCCCCTTAGTATTTTGCGCCTTCCTGGTTCAAAACACTCCACATATTACTGGCATTAATTTTATAATGTTTAAAGCCTTACAACTTCACCTGCGGTTTATAACCAGTTAAAATAATTTTATGAGTAGCATCTCTATATGGAAGGACAAAGCAGAGGAAAGCTTTTTTTCACCTCTTCGCCACGACATCACGGTTGACGTAGCAATAGTTGGCGGTGGCATAACAGGAATAACCGCCGCTTATATCTTATCCCGGGCAGGGAAAAAGGTAGCCGTTCTCGAAGCAAGAAAAATTGGCGAAGGTGCAACAGGATCATCTACCGGCAACCTGTATTGTACCATTGGCAGCCCGGGACTGCACAATGTAAAATCAAAATTTAACCACGAAAAGATAAAGGAAGTGGTAGAATCGAGGGCTGCTGCTGTAAACTTTATAGAAGAAAGAGTAAAGGAATTTGATATTGATTGCGATTTTAAACGCGTTCCCTGGAGTCTTTTTACCGAAGATGAAGCGGGTAAATCTTTTGTTGAAAAAGAAAAAAAAGCTGCACAGGAAGCGGGACTGGCAATTACAGAAAATTTCTCCTATCCATGGAAAGTAAATGAAGGCTTTACCGTAGAAAACCAGGCCCAGTTTAACCCGTTGCAATACGTAGTGTCGTTGGCGAAAAGTATTAAATCCGCCAATTGCAGCATTTATGATTTAACTAAAGTAACGGACGTTGAAGAAGGAGATGTTTGCACAGTAACCACAGCAGGTGGAAAAGTGACAGCATCACAGGTGATTATGGCTACCCATAGCCCAAAAGGAATTTATGCAGTGCACATGAATATGGGGCCTTACCGCGAATATGCAGTTGGCGTTACTTTAAATGGTACTTATCCTCCTGCCGGAACCTGGTGGAATATGGTAAAACCAACCGAGCATTATTCGATGAGAACTTACGATACTTCGAAAGGGAGAATTTTAATGGTTTTGGGTGAAATGCATAAGGTGGGTCAAAAAGAAAACAACCACGAATGTTACGAAACCTTAAAGAAGTATTTAAGAGAGCGTTTTGATGTTGCTTCAGTAGAATTTACATGGTCTGCGCAACAGTTCAAACCTGCCGATGGTATCCCATACATAGGCCTTAGTACCGGTAATTCAAAAACTTACATTGCCACAGGTTTTTCGGCCGATGGATTGACTTATGGAACGCTTGCTTCAATGATTATTTCTGACGAGGTATTGGGAAAGGAAAATAAATGGAGCGATACCTATAAGGCTTCCCGTATAACTCCGATAGCTTCTGCTAAAGAATTCATTAAGGAAAACGTGAACGTTGCCGTCGAATTTATTAAAGATCGTTTTACAAAAACTGAGGCAGATGAATTTGCCGATGTAACGATTGGCCAGGGTAAAGTGATGGAAATAGACGGTAAGAAACACGGCGTTTATCGCGATGAAACGGGAAAGCTGCACGTTGTCTCTGCAGTTTGTACACACATGGGCTGCATCAATCACTGGAACGAGGTGGAGCAGTCGTGGGACTGCCCTTGTCATGGAAGCAGGTTTTCAATAGATGGAGAAGTTTTGGAAGGACCGGCTTATACGGCTTTGAATAAGGTGATAGTCTAGGTAGGGGGTTACCAGTTGTTAGTTGCCAGTTTCCCGTTACAGGATACAAGTTGCACGTTACCGGGTTACAGTGGTTGCTGCATGACCTTTGCAGGTGTGTCTACATAATGAGAAAATGTAAAAGCTCAACAGCGAACAAACAGATGAACGGAGCGTCGCAACAAAAGAACAATCATTAAGAAAAGCTTGTCCCCAAAAATATCCTGCTATCCGCTATCGGAAAAGTATCTAGATGCCCAATACTTCCTTCAATTTTAAATAAGCTACTTTACTTACCGGCAGCCGCGTAACGGTTGTGCGTAACCCAAGGTGGTGTCTTTTTCAAGCGATCGATACGGGTGATTAGTCGCACAATAACAATATACGAACGATCATTATCAGTTTTTGCTTGCGAGAGGTCGTGCCCGTCAAATAGTAAAAATAAACGTGTTGTAGCGGTGAAAGTCCGAAACCGGTGCCGGGAAGGTGCTGTGTTGTAACCTTGTCAAAAGGGTTTTTACACTTACTTCCAATTGCAGGAGGTAAAATACAGCCAGGCAGGAGGTAGAATGTGCGATATAAGCCCGCGCTAAAAAAGAACTCGTAGATACTTTAGAATATGGTTCACAAACAACTGCCTAATTGCAGATACTATGCTTTTTAGTTTTCTTTTTTGTAGCCGGCATTGTCTTCTATAGAAACATTGTTGCGTCGCACTCTTGTACCAGATAACGTGAATGGACAATTATAAATCCTGGCATCGTTCTTATTGGAATAGCATATTGAAGACCATTAGGTTAAGATTCTATTGACCTGAAAGGGCGCGGTGTTATAGAAAAAAATAAAAATTATCAAAGACTCCTGAGGAGTGCCGTGTGAACACCAGGCTCCTCTGGAGCTTTAATGCGTTTAGGGCTAGGTTATTCTATAAAGACGTAGCTGCCCGGAAGCTAAAGGTTAACGACATAGAATCGATGGTTGCGGAACCCCGTTATATATTCCTTGAAACTGAATATCGGGTGTTGAACATTGCTTATCCACGGTAAAGAAATGAAAGTATAAGTGAGCGACCCTCCGAAGCTACTTTCATTTGCGCTGGTAACGATGCTGAAAGAAGGTTTTCTGCCGGCCTTAAAAACCGTATTTCCATTCTTTATTTCTTCCTTGTTGCTGTTTACTTTCAATAATTTAATTTTACTGAAAATATTTTTTTGAAAACTATACTAACTGAGCAGCAGATTTCATTAACTATCAAGCGTCTTGCTCACCAGGTGCTGGAAAACCATATTGATCTTGTTGATACCGTGATTATCGGCATGCAGCCAAGGGGCATATATTTAAGCGACAAAATAGTAGAGGAATTTAAAACGAGTTTGCAAGGAAAACCTGTTAATTATGGTATCCTGGATATTACTTTTTACCGCGACGATGTTAGAAGAGAAATAAAAGTTCCCAATAAAACTAATATCAATTTTAGCATCGAAAACAAGAAGGTTGTATTAATTGACGACGTGTTATATACTGGCCGAACGATACGTGCGGCTTTGGATGCCTTGCTTGATTTTGGCCGACCTGCAAAAGTTGAATTATGTGTGTTGATTGACCGCAGATTTAGCCGTCAATTACCCATTCAACCCGATTATACAGGTAAGGTGATCGATGCTTTAATAAGCCAGAAGGTAAAAGTATTATGGAAAGAAAAAGACCCGGCGACAGAAGTGATCATTACTGAATAAACGTTTTTGATTTTCACTGTTTTATTTTACAGGTGTAATGCCCATAACTATTAACTTCGTCTCCTGAAATGACACTTTCGACTCCGCATTTATTAGGAATAAAGGACCTTCGGCCTTCAGATATTCGTTTAATTCTCGATACAGCTCAACAATTTAAAGACGTTTTACAAAGACCGGTAAAGAAAGTTCCCTCTTTACGTGATGTAACTATTGTAAACCTGTTTTTTGAAAATTCCACCCGAACGCGTATTTCGTTTGAATTGGCTGAAAAGCGTCTCAGCGCCGATGTTTTAAATTTTACGACCAGTTCATCTTCTGTGGCAAAAGGCGAAACCATGCTCGATACAGTGAATAACATCCTGAGCATGAAAGTGGATATGGTAGTTATGCGGCATAGTGCCAGCGGCGCACCTCACTTCTTAGCCAAGCATATTCCTGCTGCCATTGTAAACGCAGGCGATGGCATTAATGAACATCCTACGCAGGCATTACTCGACGCCTTTTCCATCGAAGAGGCAACGGGTGGTCTTTCAGGAAAGAAAATAGCGATCATTGGTGATATTATGCACAGCCGTGTTGCGCTTAGCAACATTTACCTACTTACTAAAATGGGAGCGGAGGTTACGGTTGCGGGTCCGCCCACGCTAATACCTAAATATATAAAGGAAGCGTTAGGCGTTAATGTAACTTACAATGTAAAGGAAGCACTGCAATGGTGTGATGTGGCCAACGTTTTGCGTATTCAACTTGAAAGGCAAAGCCAGCCCTTGTTCTCCTCGTTGCGGGAGTATAGTCTTGCTTATGGCATCAACCGGAAGCTACTGGATAGCCTCGGTAAGAAAATTGTAATTATGCACCCCGGACCAATTAACAGGGGTGTAGAGCTTGACAGTGATGTAGCGGATAGTAACGAAAGTATAATTTTGCAGCAGGTGGAAAATGGGGTAGCGGTAAGAATGGCAGTATTATACCTTCTTTCCAATCCGGACACTTAATTGTTTTTTATCTAACTGCTTAATTTCCTGTTACTTCGCTCAATTTTATTGAAATTTCAACTCATAATATGTCCAGAATTTGCCTTTTCCCGGGAACTTTTGATCCTGTAACCCTCGGTCATGTAGACATCATTAACCGTTCTTTGGGATTGTTTGATAAAGTGGTGATAGGGATAGGTAAGAATGCCAATAAAGCTCCTATGTTTACAGACGAACAAAGACTTAACTGGATCAGGGAAATCTATAAGAATGAACCTAAAGTAGACGCGCTGGTGTATGAAGGCTTAACAGCACAATGTTGTAAAGAAGTAGGGGCTAAATATATTTTAAGAGGTATCAGGTACGTAAATGATTTTGAATATGAGAAGGCTATTGCCGATATGAACCGTAGCCTTGATTCTTCCATTGAGACCATATTTTTAACCTGCCTTCCAAAGTTTACTTCTGTTGCGTCGACGCTTGTTAGAGATGTGATAAGAAACGGTGGCGACGTGAGCCAGTTTTTGCCCGATATTGTTTACAGGTCTTTAAAAAAACCTGTTTTGAAAGAAGGATTAATTAAACAACACGAAAAAGTATAATTGGAAAGCGGGAAGATGAACGGAGCGTCGCAACAATGTCGCAGGATGTTATAGTGATGGAAACAAAAAATATTTTTCAATAAATACTTAAACTCCGCAGGCCTACAACTTCTGATCTTTAATGCTGCTTGTTTTTCCTTCGTAGTACCTTGTAACAATTTCAACAATATTGTGAAAAGTATTTTTGAAATATTCTTCTACTTCACCCGGTGCTACCCATCTTAACTCTAAAATATCTTCTTCCAATTGAGGCGTTAGTTTTTGTTCACCTGAAACTTTCATGGCAAACCAATGCGTTTCTTTTTCGACCTCCTTACCATTTTCATTGTAGTGATGATGCGTAATACCTATTAGCTTACCTAATTGTATGTTTTGCAGGCCGGTTTCTTCTTCGACTTCTCTTACAGCACATTCTTCGATGGTTTCGCCCTCGTCAAGTTTGCCTTTTGGTAAGTCCCATTTTCCGCGGCGGTATTGAAATAAGATTTCGCCATCTTCATTTTCAACAATTCCGCCACCGGCTATAATTTTTACTGACATGGTGTTTCTTTAAGCAAAGAAACAAAACAATCGTACCTGTTAACCACCATCACCAATAAAGTTTCCCCTTAACTTCGTAACATGACTAAACAAAATGGGGTTGCTGAAAAACTATTGCAAACAGGAGCTGTTCAGCTAAGGCCGGAAGACCCTTTTACATGGGCAAGTGGGTGGAAAAGCCCTATTTATTGTGACAACCGTAAGATTTTGTCGTTTCCTTATATACGGGAGTATATTAAAAGTGAGATGTGTAACGTTATATTTGAAAAGTATCCTGATGCAGACCTGATTGCAGGTGTAGCCACAGCCGGAATTGCATGGGGAGCGATGGCTGCGGATCAATTAAAACTGCCTTTCATTTACGTAAGACCAAAGCCAAAAGAACACGGATTAGGCAACCAAATTGAAGGCGCCTTTGAACCAGGTCAGAAAGCAGTGGTTGTTGAGGATCTTATTTCGACAGGAAAAAGCAGCTTACAGGTAGTAGATGTTTTAAGAAAAGCAGGATTGGAAATAGCGGGAATGGTATCTATTTTTTCTTACGGTTTCGATGCCGCTGACAAAAACTTCAGGGAAGCCGGCGTGCAATATCATTCATTAACCGACTATACAACGTTAATTAACATTGGTTTAGAAAAGGGAAAAATACAATCAGGAGCAGAAACATTATTATTGCAATGGCGCACTGATCCTGCGAACTGGCAGGGAATATAATATACAATAACAACCACTATAACATGAAAAAGGCCCTTCTATTAGCCATCATCCTCGTCGGATTTTGTGCTTCCACATTTGCCCAGAACCGGAAACCTGAATGGGCTACTATCAAAACTCCAAGTTTAAGGTGTTGGGAATGCAAGAAGAGATTAGAAGACTATATGGCACGTGAAATAGCCCAGACAGAAAGTGGCATTATTAAAATGCAAATAAATTTATTAAGTGGAACTACCCGCGTACAATTTTGGCCCGACAGGGTAAACCTGGGTTATATTCAAACAGCTTTTGCCAATGCGGGTTTCGATGCAGACGAAATAAAAGCAACAGAAGATAGTTATAAAAAACTTCCGCCTGCATGTAAAAGGGTAGAAGAGGGTGGGGGGCCGCAAAAAGGTAAGCCGTGTCACATGCAACCCTTTTAATTCTATAGATTACGCTAATTTTTTATTTCAATAAATTCTGCCCGGCAAAAAATATTTTGCCGGGTTTTTTTACGTGATATCCAGTTTGTAATTCTGGTATTTATAATCTTGATTCGTTGATGTTCAATACTTTAATTCTTTTTTTGCCGTTACTGTGTTAAAGAAACAACAGGAAGGATGAAAAAATTTATTATCAGCTTCGATTTTAAAGGATTGATATTTTCGGCGAAAGTATTAGTAAAAAAAATTGCAGGAATGACATTGTTTTCAACAACTTTAATCACTTGCGAACTAGACTTCTTACTTCGTAAAGCAACATTGATCTTTATGCAAAAGGCGAAAGGGTACGAATTAATAATATTTAAAAAAGATCGTAGCTATGAAATAGTAGAGTGGAAGATAATTGCACAATACGTAGATAAAAGTGATTTTATGAAACCTCATGGCTTCAGCCTATCGTAAAGACCGTCTTCTAAATAGTGGCGTAATCGATAAGCTGTCCATTTTTTATTGGCCAGCTTATCGTTATAATAAGAACCTTAAGCTAAATGTAGCCGTTATTAAATCATTTATTAAGCCACTTCATTTCTAAAATGATCTGCTTATTCGCAGTTTATTTCATTTGAATGAACTATCGTTTAATCTTTATCAAGATTTGCTGCATTGCTGCCAATATAAGTTGCGAATGCCGCCAGGGCCGTGTCCTTTAATATACTTACAAATGCCATTTGTTTCATATCTGCATCTCCTGCATGCAGGTAGTTCGGTACGTGAACAGCTAAAACAAAAACAATGAGCAACAGGGCTAGCAGGTATCCTGCGAGTTTTGCCTGTTTGTGTGTAATAAATGCAACTGCTGCCAGGATAAATGCTGTACCAACAAAGTATACCCAAATAATACCCCCGGGCATAAATTCGGGAACATACACCAACAAGCTTTGCGGTTGCATGAAATGGTAGAGGCCAAATACAATCATTACAATGGCAAGAATGATCACTGCAATGCGGGAAACAAATGAATGTGTCATGTGGCTGGATTTATTAATATTAAGTTATGCTCTTTTTTTCGTTCTATCAAAGAAATTTAATATAACTATTATTATCTTCTTTAACTGGTAAGAATAAAATTTAGATGGCAAATTGTGTATGTAAAAGAACTTTCTTTAGTGATAAAAAAACTAGACACTAATAGTACTCACCTTTTGCTCGCGAATTAATAATAACACCTGGTTTAGCACGCCTGGAAATTCACAATGGGGGCTCTGATTTTCCAGCTTAGAACTGTATTATCATGTTCCAGGCACTGTTGAAAATTAATAAAAAGCTGGATGAATAGCTTAAACAAAATTAAATATAAAAAATTTAAAAGTGGTGTTTCTCTTTTGCAAAGAGCAACTTATAAATTCTACACTTGGTTATATTTCATATTACACAAATACTGCCCCGCCTTGATCAGTAGAGATTTGTTTCCCTGCGTGAACAATAAGATCGAGGAACCAATGACTGATTACACAAAGGCCGCTACTAATGCCACAGATTTGTTTTTAATGAAGAGGCAATAAATAATTGAGGTTAGTAACCCTCAAACTACAGCCATTAAAAGGCTGTGGGATAACTGGTAAAGTTTACTGGTGAAACGGTTGAGGCACGATTTATTTGAACCTTCTCAACATTTAATAGCAACAACGTAGGCCGCGGCAGGTCGAGAAATTGAAAGCCAAAAAAGTAAGTGCCAAGGGCAGGGGCAGGATTAATTTTCTTAGCGGCTAAGCCAACAGCAAAGTGCCTATAAACATAATATAGAATTAGCAGCAGACGATTACCTAAAGGAACGTTTTAATACTTCCGGTTCCAAAACAATTATTCTGGTTCAAATAAGTACCATTGAAGTTTTGGTTACCATTTCTAATATTCCATTTTTCTAAGAGAAGGGGCTTTAAACCAGGTAATACAAACCACGAGTAATGTCATCGCTCCTCCAAAAACAACCGAAGGAACGACGCCCATCAGTTTGGCCGCCATGCCGCTTTCAAACTGGCCCAACTCGTTACTGCTATTAATAAACATCGAGTTTACGCTCATTACTCTTCCACGCATTTCATCAGGTGTTTTCATTTGTACGATCGTGCCTCTTATAACTACACTAATTGCATCTAACAAGCCGCTCAGTAACAAAGCTGCGAAAGAGATCCAGAATATTTTCGAGATCCCAAATATGATGATGGATATGCCAAAACATGCAACAACAAAAAGCAGCTTTCGCCCTTGTTGAGTTTTTAAAGGAAAAAAGGTAAGCGCTATTACCATTATAATACTTCCTATGTCTGAAGCAGCATTTAACCAGCCGAAGCCAATAGGACCAACATGTAAAATGTCTCGTGCATAAACCGGAACCATCGCAACCGCTCCTCCGAACAAGACTGCAAAAAGGTCTAACGACAATGCCCCCAACACTTCTTTAGTGGTGAAAACAAAGTGTAATCCCTCGCGAACACTCTCCCATGTACGTTTACCGCCGGAAGAAGCCGCGGCCGGCTTCTCGTAAATTTTTGATAGCATAAAAAGGGCACAGCTAATAAAACCGACAATAATACCCAGTGTTCCGGTATTTCCAAATAAAGCAATGCAGAAACCTGCAGAAGCATGACCGACAACAGAAGCTGAAAGATAAGTTGCCTGGTTCCAGGTAATTGCATTGGGCAACATTTGACGCGGTACAATCTGGCCAAGTATTGCATTAAATATAGGTCCGGAAAATGCCCTTACTATGCCGCTGACAAAAATGATGGTATAAATTCCGCCTATAATAATTGCTTTACCAAAATGATTGCTGAAAAATGAAGTGGAAACAAATAGCAGGGCTGCAGCACACGACAAATAGCCAGAGACGCCTTTGAGCAGCAATTTTCTTTTTTCGCTTATATCAATAACATGACCCGCATATAAAGCAAGTGATAAAGCCGGGATAACTTCAGCAAGCCCAATTAAACCGATTGCCAAAGGCGCGCTTGTAAGTTCATAGATCCACCAGCCTACCAGGGTTCCAAGCATCCGTAAAGCCATTACAAAACAAAAACGGCCGATGAGCATGTTCCTGTATTCCGGAATTTTAACCGCTGCTAAGGGACTATATGTAGAAGTGCCTGTATCGTTCAAAAGTATCTGGTTAGGGTAAAGAAAAATAGTGCTGACCGTTTGAATAATCCTGTTGAAGTGCATGTACAATAACTTCAACTTGTTTTTCATTACCCAGGAAATCAGCATTTGATGCGTCTATAAAAAGCGTCTTCATGTTATGTTGTTTAATATAACTAATATACGTTTCCTGTATATCAAACAAATACTCGTCGGGGATTGATTGTTCATATTCCCGTTTTCTTCTCCTGATATTTTCCTGCAGCTTTTTTACAGGGGCGTGAAGATATATAAGAATATCTGGATGCAACAATTGCTGGTGAATAATATCGAAAAGTTTCTGGTAAAGCCGGAACTCTTCAGAACGAAGGTTCACTTTAGCAAACAGCAGGCATTTGGTAAACAAATAGTCACTTACCGTTACAGTTTGAAACAGGTCGCTTGTATGTATTAGTTCTTTTAATTGCTTGTATCGCTCGGCCATAAAAAACAATTCGAGCGGAAAAGCGTACTGGTCGGGGTTCTCGTAAAATTTGGGTAAAAAAGGATTGTCTGCAAATTCTTCTAAAATCAATCTTGCATTCAGTTTTTTAGATAGCAGGTGGGCAAGAGTTGTTTTTCCGGCCCCAATATTTCCTTCGATTGTAATAAACTTGTACTTCATGTAAGGCTGAAAAACTTAGTGCCAAACCTACGGCAAAAAAATTTTCTGATCCCGCGATGTTTGGAATTTGTGGGAAAATGAGACTGCAAAATAATCTTGTTGAGAAATCAAATCGGTTTTGTTAAGGCCGTTATTTGCGGCCAACTTTCGTTCATTATTCAAAACGGGTTGCCGAATGGATCCCTTTGGTAATGTCAATCCCCGTACTGTAGCTTTATGTGCAAGTTAAAAGCTGTTGAGGATTTACCTGCCATCTTTGCTTTTCTTCGTGTCCTTGCGGGTTAGTTGTGTTCTTTGTGTGCCG